>NZ_CP157428.1:2870414-3189349 GCF_041021895.1 Acinetobacter sp. XH1741 | reverse complement strand
CTGATTTACTTGAAACGCCGCGGTTACCATGTTTTGCAATGGTTGCGCCTGCTGCTGCAATTACAAAGCTAGACGCTGTAGACACATTAAATAAATTTTGCCCATCGCCGCCAGTACCCACAATATCAACTAAATGCTTGATATCACTCACATCGATCTTAATCGCAAATTCACGCATGACTCGTGCAGCCGCCGTCATTTCGTCAATACTTTCACCTTTCATGCGTAGGCCCATCATTAAAGCACCAATTTGTGCTTCGGTTGCCTCACCTTGCATGATGCTGCGCATAATTTCTTCCATTTGAGGCTGAGTCAAATGAATGTTCTTGGTAATGTGGTTGAGCGCCTGTTGGATATTCATAGTCATGATTTACAGCATTAATGATTAAAATTTTTAGGTGAAGTTGATCAAGAGTGGGAGGTTCGGCCTATTGCGTTCCATGTTTCACTAGCTACGGGGAGCTATGTTAGCAGAAAATAACCAAAGATTTTTGTTGTTCGATAAGAGATTTAAAAATTTTGCTTAGTGAAGATTTTGAATCTATTCATAAACAAAATTTATTTATTGAAAAAGGTTTTAGTTTGTTGTGAGTTTTTATGATAAATAATTAACCATTTGGTATATCTTAAACATACATATATCTAGAAAAAATGTGTATAAATCAACCAAATAAAAGTGGATATAGTAGGGCGATCTTTATTTTGTCTACTAATAAATATGTATTTAAATAACTTGAAATATATAGGGGCTTTAAAAAATAAGCGCTCATTTATTTTTGTATTTGTTGCCCTGTTTCATCCGTTAGAAAGTTATGCAGAGGAAGCTGTAGAGCAACCGCAAAACCAAGCCAAACCAGATAAAGTGGTACGCGTTGCCGTAACAGGATCTCGGATTTCAAAAGCACAAAAAGATGGCCCGACCAGTGTGACCGTCATTAACGCAGCCGATATTGAAAAACAAGGTTTTAGTAATGCATTTGATGCCCTCAATAACCTGACGCAGAACACGGGTTTTGTGCAAGGTGCCGATTATGGAAATACTTTTACTCCTGCTGCGAATGCCATTAGCTTACGAGGTTTGGGACCCAATCATACTTTAACTTTGATTAATGGACATCGGGTTGCAGACTATCCTGTACCTTATGATGGCTCTGTCAACTTCGTAAATTTAGCCAATATTCCAACTGCCATTATTGATCGTATTGAAATATTAAACGGTGGCGCTTCTGCAATTTATGGTTCAGATGCAATTGCGGGTGTGGTGAATATTATTCTAAAAAAGAAAACAGACGGCACACAATTTAATATTAAGGCTGGCGGAACCAAAGAAGGCGGTGAAAATTTACGTTTACAACTGAGTGGCAGTAAAACTTTAGACAAGCTTAGCCTCGTTTATGGGGTTGAACTCAGTGGCCGTGAGCCAATATGGGCAGCCGATCGCGATTTTATGTCGAGCCGAACTCGTTTGGGGGAGAAACCCGATACTGTCGTCGGCCGTAAAAATGCCAATACTGGTAAATATCTTTCAATTGGTGGGTGTCAGGAATTTAACGGTTTATTTAAAGGATCAGTCAATAATATTGGACAAGCAGGTGCTGACAATTGTGCCAGTGGTTTAGCACGACCTACTTATTGGACGGTTCAAACTCAAAACCGCAGTCAAAATGGTTACCTCGGTTTAGATTATGAATTGAATGATAAGACCCAATTATTTGGCGACTTTTTAATTGGCGCCAACCAAATTGAAAATAATACCCGTGGTCCGACATGGACTTCTTTAGGTGCATCGAGCGGTTATTTCCTAAATCAAGATTCGGGAAATTATGAAATTTGGAATCGCCGTTTTGCACCTGAAGAATTAGGAGGGGTAGAGCGCGTAAATAAAAAGTGGAAAGAACTTTCTTCGAACTTAAATTTTGGAATTCGAGGCGATATTGGAGAGACGAGTTGGCGTTATGAAGCAGCCTATAATGGTTCCATTTATACCAGTCAGCTAAAGCGCCAAGGTTTATTACGTTCTAATGTCGATGAATATTTCTTAGGTCAGCAACTTGGTACAGATGCAGATGGTATTCCTATTTATTCCCCTCGATTAGATCGTTTAAGTCGACCACTCACAGCAAGTGAATTTGAAAGTATTTCGGGCGCAACAAAAGAAAAAGATAAGTCGTGGGCGCAAAGTTTAACTTTAAGCGCGAATGGTGACGTATTTAAGTTACCTGCAGGAACGGCCAAACTTGCGGCTGTGGCTGAAATCGGACGTCAAGGCTTCTCGATTAAGCCAGATCAGGCACTTGAAAATGGTGAGTATTATAATGCAAGTTCTAGTGGCGAATATGGGGGTACACGTACACGCCAAGCACTCGGTGCCGAATTATTCTTACCTTTAGCAAAACCGTTAAATTTAACGTTGTCTGGACGTTATGATCGTTATGCTTTGTCAGATAACAGTATTGATAAGCTAACTTTCGGTTCAGGCCTTGAGTTTAGACCACATCCGACTTTATTGGTGCGTGGTAACTACGCGACCAGCTTTCGTGCACCAGATATGAACTATCTGTTTTTAAATAAGCAAAAAGGTTATTTCCCAAGTACAACAGATTATTTACGTTGTAGCCAAACGGGACAACCTTTAGATAAATGTACCTTTAAAGATTACTCACCTGGGGCGAACTACACTTTAACTGGAAACAAAGAGCTGAAACCTGAAGAGGGTAAATCTTATGGTGCAGGTTTTGTTTGGTCACCAACCAATAAATTTGATATTAGCGTCGATTACTGGGATATCAAAATTGATAATCTTGTGACCAACTTAAGTGCGGACAAAATTCTACGCTTAGAAGCAGATTGTCGTTTAGGCAACCAAGATATTAACTCTGCGGCCTGTATTGATGCTTTGGCACGTGTAGAACGTAACCCTGCAAATGCAGTTGTCGACCCAAATGTCATTAATAATATTAATATTGTGCCAATTAATGCTGCATCAGACCATACTCGTGGGATTGATTTCACTACGAGATGGCGCTGGAAAACAGACAGCTTTGGTAACTTTCTCTGGACGGTAAATTATAGCCGTGTACTAGAACATGAATATCAACAATCAAAGGATGGTGAGAAAGATGACTATTTAAAAGATTTAACTATTCCGGATTGGCGTGACCGTTTTAATACCAGTCTCAGCTGGAACTTTGGAGATTGGGCATCAACAGTGTTAGTTAATCGTTATGGCAAAATTCCAAACGGCGACCAGACTGCTTACTTAAGTCCAACGTATTTAGTGAACTGGAGTGGTACTTATCAAATTTCTCCAAAAGCTTCTGCTTCAATCATTATTAATAACTTATTTGACAAAGTGAAACGAGATGACACAGGCGGATGGCCGTATTATCCGATAGGATCATATTCACCATTCGGCCGTCAAGGTTGGTTGGAGTTTAACTATAAATTCTAAGAATGATGTGTGGATGCAGTGAAGTGGTACAGCATTTGCTGCATCTTTTTATTTAAAACTACAGAGGATAAAACCCCTTATGTTGGTCAAGCCTTCATTTAAAAAAAGATTACTACTTTCAACATTATTATCTTTATCGGCAACACAGATTTTTGCATCTAATAATAGTGAACAAGTCCCGATTGGTAAATTACCCGAGTGGGTCGTACCCGAATCTTATGATTTAGATTTTAAGATTGATCCCGCACAAAAAGGCTATACCGGTAAAACTACTATTCATTTAAAGCTGGCTCAAGCCACAGATTACATCTGGATTCATGGTAAATCTTTGACGGTGAAAGATGCGAATATCATATCGGCAGAGGGCGTCAAAACCACGGCAAAATATGAGCAAGCCTCCGAGGTTGATGGGGTGAGTAAAATTAAATTTGCCAAGACCTTGCCAGCAGGCCAGTATCAACTCGTTTTAGATTTTAATGCAGCGTATGACCAGCAGCTCGACGGTATTTATAAAATCGAGTTTGAGGGTAAACCTTATGTGATGACTCAAATGGAAGCAATTAGTGCACGACAGTCATTTCCGTCATTTGATGAGCCACGTTTTAAAACGCCGTTTAATATTCGTTTGACGATTCCAAGCAAATATTCAGGCTTCGCCAATACCCAGCAAACATCTGAGCAAACAGACAAATCGGGTTGGAAAACGCTAAGCTTTGCACAAACCAAACCACTGCCAACTTATTTACTTGCATTGGCTGTCGGTCCATGGCAATTACAAAAAGGGCCTGATATTGGGGCAACTTCATGGCGTAAGCAGCCGATCCAGTTACGTGGCATTGCGCCTGATGCTAAAGCTGAAAAAATGCAGCAAGCCTTATCTGAAACGCCAGCCATTTTAAAAACTTTAGAAGATTATTTTGCCTTCGGTTATCCATTTGACAAGCTAGATTTACTTGCAGCACCAGACTTTGCCGCTGGAGCTATGGAAAACCCGGGGCTAATTACTTTTAGAGACTATCTAATGTTGTTAGATAAGGACTCGCCAGTTTCTTTTGTACAGAATTCATTTAATGTCAATGCACATGAGCTGGCGCATCAATGGTTCGGTGATGTCGTCACTATGCCGTGGTGGGATGATTTATGGCTCAATGAATCTTTTGCCACATGGATGCAAAGTAAAATTACTCAAAAATTACATCCCGAATTTAATGCTGACCTAGAACGTATTGCGGATACTGCCGATGCGATGAAAAGTGATAGCTTGGTAAGTGTGCGTCGTATTCGTCAACCTATTTTAAGCAATGCCGATATTCAAACAGCTTTTGATGGCATCACTTATCAAAAAGGTGCAGCTGTTTTAAATATGTTTGAAAGCTATTTAGGTGAAGAAAAATTCAAACAAGGAGTACGCAATTATATTAATAAGCACCAATATGGTAATGCAACAGCCAATGATTTAATTAGCGCTTTAGCAGAGCAGTCTGAACAAGGTGAACGCTTTACTAAAGCGATGAAAAGTTTCCTTGACCAACCGGGTGTACCTTTACTCAATACCTCATTACAGCAAGAAGGCAATAAAGTCTTTTTAAATGTGAAGCAAAGCCGTTATTTACCTGTAGGTTCAAAAGGAAATACAAGAAGCTTGTGGGGAGTGCCGTTATGTGTACGTTATGAAGTTCCAAATGCAGGCAGTAAAGTTCAGTGTGAATTGGTAGACCAAGCAGAAGCCAACATTGAACTCAAAGGTGCTAGCCTTAGCAGTTGGTATATTCCAAATGCAGATGCGGCAGGGTATTACCAATTTAGTTTGCCTCAAAAAGAGTTTGCTCGTCTGACTGCTGCTACAGAAAAGCTTTCTAACAGTGAACAGTTGGCCTATGCCTATGCGATTTCAGCTGCATTTAATCATGGGGATATTAATTTATTGGCTGTCGTAGATGCTGCGAAGAAATTTGCCAATTCGAATAGCCGACAAATTAGTACGGCGCTGTTTTTTCAGTTAAGTGCCATTCATCGTTATGTATTGAAAACAGAACCTGAACGTGAACATTTCAGAAAAGTGTTGGCCAATTTATATTTACCAAAATTAAACCAGTTGGGTTATGTCAGCAAAACAGGGGAATCAGCCGAAGATAGTTTATGGCGTAGTGAGTTGGTTAAGTTTCTTGCTTTAGATATTCAAGTTCCAGAAGTCCGTGCACAACTGTTAAAACAGTCAGATACGCTTTTTGCTCAAAAGCAGCTTAACTTTGCGCAAGTAACATCTGAATTATTACCCACCATTTTAGCTGTACGTGTACAAGAAAAAGGCCAACCTGCTTTTGACCGTTTATCTGGGGAGCTCCAACGCGTGACTCAACCGACACAGCGTCTTGCGATTCTTACAGCACTAGGTTCAGCAAATCAAGAAGCAACACGCCAACAAGCACGTCAGTTGATTTTGAACCCACGTGTTAAAGTTGGTGAAGTTCGTACCGTGGTTAACTCAATTAATAAATACGGAGATGAGCAAGGTGGCTTGTGGTCTTGGTTTAAAGTAAATCATGATGCCGTGTTTGATCGTTTAGGTAAATCTTCGGCTGGACGTTTTCCTGCAATGTTTAGTGGGGCAGCATGTACACAGCAGCAGGCAGTACAGTTAAATGACTTTTTTGCACCACGAACTAAAGAATTGGTCGGTGTAGAAAGAGGACTGAATCAGACCAAAGAGCGTATTCAACTTTGCGAATCTTTGGTAGCAAAACAAGATGGTGCAATTGTGCAACAGTTAAAGTTGTAATTGATTCAGCCATGAAAAAAGCCAACTGATCGTAGTTGGCTTTTTTATTTAGGGTTACTTATAAAATCATTTTAAAACAACTTATTCGGCTACCTTATGCGTAGATGTCTAAAAAGTTTTTAAAGATTTGATGGCCATGTTGACTCAAGATTGATTCAGGATGGAATTGCACGCCTTCAACAGGAAGTGTCTTATGCTTAACACCCATAATTTCTTCCATGGAGCCATCTGCTTCATTGGTCCAGCACGTTACTTCAAGGCATTCAGGTAGTGTTTCTTGATCAATCACTAATGAATGATAGCGAGTTGCCGAAAATGGGCTAGGCAGATTACTGAAAATACCTTTATTGCTGTGGTACATATCAGATAAACGTCCGTGCATCACTGTTTTGGCTCTTACAATATTTCCGCCAAAAGCTTGCCCAATACTTTGATGCCCTAAACACACGCCAAGCAAAGGAATTTTTCCGGCAAAATGATTAATTGCAGGAATTGAAATACCTGCTTCACTTGGAGAGCAAGGGCCAGGACCAATCACAAGATATTTTGGTTGCCATCGTTCAATATCCTCTAATGTGACTTGATCATTGCGAACTACTTTTACTTCCTGATTCAACTCGCCAAAATACTGGACGATGTTGTAGGTAAAAGAGTCGTAATTGTCGATCATTAGAAGCATGATGAACTTAACCTCATGATAGTTAATATATATTTAATAAGTGACTAAAATAGTTACCCATATTGATACCCGTTTCCAGAAAAGGCTTTTAGAATTGAAATAAAAAGCCATTTTCTAAGCGGCTAATATAACAAAAAATGCAGTGACCAGTTTAACTATTTCATTCGTTAGAAACTTGCAGAAAAAGAGATGAGTAGTGGGGCTTTTCAAATTCTAGATAAGTACAAATAAGGCAGAATAAGCTTCTATGTAAAATGAAAATTATTCTGCCTTGGTCCCAAAAGAAGATTAAATCTTACGTGTGTTATAAATCAGCCAATCTAAAACATCGCCAGACAAGTGTTCAGCCAGTCTTTCTTGAACAGTTTGATGGTAACCATTTAACCAGTCTTTCTCTTCATTCGTTAGCAGATCGACCACAATACAATCTAAATGAATTGGGCAAAGGGTCAGCGTTTCAAACTCTAAAAATTCACCGTAAGTTTTTTCAAAACCCGAGCGGAGTTTGTTTGCAACCAGATTTTCAATACGAATACCGTATTGTCCCTCATGGTATAAGCCCGGTTCATTAGAAAGAATCATGCCTTCACGCAATTTGCTATAGGCATGTATCGGTGCGTAATAAGAAAGAACCTGGGGACCTTCATGAACGTTAAGTGCAAAGCCTACGCCGTGTCCTGTTCCGTGACGATAATCTAAACCATATTGCCATAAAGTATGGCGACAAATTGAATCGAGTAGCGGTGCAGCTAAACCTTCGGGATAAATGGTTTTTGCTAAAGCAATATGACATTTTAAAACCAGAGTATAGTCACGTTTTTGTTGCTCTGTTGGAGTCCCGACAGGAACAACACGAGTAATATCGGTGGTTCCATCTACATACTGGCCGCCAGAGTCAATGAGCAATAAACCATCACCTTCAATAAATGAGTAGTGTTCTTCCGTTGCACGGTAGTGGGGTAGTGCACCATTGGCATTAAAGCCTGCAATCGTTGAAAAACTTGGTCCTATGAACCCATCTTGCTGAGCGCGGAAAGCTGTAATTTTCTCATCAATGGTCAGTTCTGAAATGCTTTCACCATGATGAAGCGCTTTGTCTAGCCAATGAAAGAAATGACAAAGAGCAATCCCATCTTTAAGCATGGCATGACGGATATGAGCAATTTCACTTTCATGCTTGCGTGATTTAAAAAGCGTACTCGGGTTGATGTCGTATACAACCTGAATATCTTTTGCGATGGCTTGTTCGTGATAAATCGATACTTTGGCTGGATCTAAAAGTACAGACGCATCAGAAATCTTCGCTAAAAACAGAGCTGTATCTTGATAGTCATGTATCTCAATACCATCAGCTTTGAACGCCTCTTGAATGGTTAGATCAACCTTGTTGCTATCAACAAATAAAACAGCCTGTTGAGGACTGATATACAAATGCGACAGGAATACAGGGTTGTATTCTACATCTTCCCCGCGTGCATTGAGGACCCATGCGATATCATCTAAAGATGAAACGAAATGTCCTTCAATTGACTTATTTTTTAAGGTTTCACGAATCGCTTGAATTTTCTCTTTACGAGATAGGGCATTTAATCCTTCAGGCATTAAATGAATCTGTTCTAAAGGAAGTTCAGGGCGGTTTGACCAAATTGAGCCAATTAAATCTTGCTGTGTTTCAAGTTTAAAGCCGCGTTGTTTTGCTGTATTTTCCAAAGCTTTAAATTGCTGGATTGAAAGCGTTTGCCCATTTACTGAAATGACTGAACCAGTTGATAAATTTTTCTCAATCCACGCAAGATGTGTAGAAGACTCATCGCTGGTCAGTTTTTGTAATTGAAAGCCAGTTCCAACAAGCTGTTGCTCGGCTTGTACCCAATAGCGGCCATCCGCCCAAAGTCCTGCAAAGTTTTGAGTTACTACTAATGTGCCAACAGAGCCACTAAAACCACTTAACCACTGCCTTGCTTTCCAATAGTCTGGCAAATATTCTGACATATGTGGATCTGCACTCATAACAACCAAAGCATCAACGTGTTGAGTGGTCATAAGTTCGCGCAGTTTTTCAAGTTTTTCTGGAACAGTTAAGTCGTTCATATCGTTTCCAAGTCAGGTTGAACTTTGCTGGTACTTTTGTTCATTAATGTATTGATAGGTTTCTTTAATAAAAATAACACGATTGCGCCGATAACCAAGGCCAATACACAGCGCATAAATAGGCTTGGTAAATGATTAATACCATCTGCCGATACATGTCCGCCAATTAAACCTGCTATGAGGTTGCCTAAAGCGGTACCTGTAAACCATAAACCCATAATTTGACTGCGTATGATATCCGGTGCAAGTTTAGTCATAGTTGATAAGCCAATCGGGCTTAAACACAGCTCACCTACAGTAAGAAGAAATAAAGTACCGACTAACCAAAATGGTGAAACTGCTCCGCCATTAATCGCAAAATGACTGGCAAGAGACATAAGCAAAAAGCCACCTGCAGCGAATAACAACGCAATAATAAATTTGCTGATATAGCTTGGGTCTTTATTTACTTTACCAAGTTTCGCCCATAGCCAAGCTGCAACCGGAGCAAAGAGAATAATAAAAAGAGCATTGATTGATTCAAACCATACTGTTGGGATCTCAAATCCGAAAACAATACGGTCCGTATAATCTTGGGCAAATAAAGTAAAGGTTGTGGGCTTTTGTTCAAAAGCCGACCAGAATAGGGCAGATGCAGCTAATAAAACGAAGCAAATAATTATTTTAAATTTTTCATGTTGCTCTAAATTCAGGAAAAGCAATAAATATGCAAAATAAGCAATAATCCCAATGCAAATTACGACTGTTAGATAAGTGGCTACCTCGACCGGATTAATATGGATTACGCCAAAGAAAGTTAATGCAATAACCGCTGCAACAGCGAATAAAAAGCTAAATACAATTTTAGGCGCATTTTTATTTTCTACGACAGGTTGGCTACAACTGTTAGCTTCTTGTCGCAATTCATTAAAAGTTTGGAGCTGTGGGACAGCTAAAAAGCGGAAAATTAATAAAGCAATTAGCATCCCAATGCCACCAATCCCAAAGCCTAAGTGCCAGCCATAATCGCGAGCTAATAGACCTGTAATGAGCGGAGCAATAAACGAGCCCATATTAATTCCCATATAAAAAATGGAGAAGCCGGCATCTCGTCTGCTGTCTTGTGCTTTGTATAAAGTTCCTACAATGACTGAAATACAAGTTTTAAATAAACCTGATCCAAGAACAATAAGAACTAGACCGAAGTAAAAAAAGAATTGATCAAAAACGGTAGTGAGGGCAATAGATAAATGACCTAGTGCAATAATAATAGAACCGTACCAGACAGAACGTACTTGACCTAACCAGTTATCAGCAATCCATCCCCCTAAAACAGTCATTAAATACATTGAGCCCGAAAATAATCCAACAATTGCCGCTGCTGTTGGGCGGTCAAGACCTAGACCACCGTCATTGACCATTGCAACCATATAAAGAACGAGTAAGGGCCGAATTCCATAATAAGAAAATCTTTCCCAAAGTTCTGTAAAAAATAGAGTTTTCAGTGGTTTTGGATGGCCGAAAAATGCTTTATCGGACTGCTCAAGTTCATGTTTCATTATTCAAATCCTTGAATGATCTTATGCTTTTTATAAACATAACTTTTGGTTTGTTTATTTATAACAAAAATTTATATATACATTTATTAGTTATTTTTAATAATAAAAGCAAGTTTGTCCTGTATAAAAAAAGTGAATGAAAAAGAACATGAATAGTGAAATTTATTGTTAGACGGGTAACTGGGAGGAGACTTTCATTAGGGATTAAAGAATTACGGCGTAACAGAATGAGTTATAAGAATTCATAAAAATGAAAACTATTTAGTAGATTGTAAACAAAGCAATAATGTCATGTATTAAGAGTTAGCTTAAATAGCTGAAGTGATCCAAAGAAAGCGAGTGGAACTCCTGCTTTTAAGCATAATAATTATTTTCATGCAATCTGATAAGAATCTCACCATTATATATAAGAAAGCATTATGATCATGAATGACTGTTAGAAATTGATGCAGCGAGTTATATCAGTGCAACATTTTTGCACCAAATTAGGGCGATAATGAGCGGTTTAAATGTGCCATAATTTGAAAATGTGTGAATATGGTGCATTTGCACATGCAAACAGTATAATGGGTTCAAGACAAGGGGCCTAAATCATGAATACTTATAAGTAATTCAATGTTTTGGGTAAGTCTTATAAAGTTGGTATGAGAATTGCTTTATAAATACCAGCAACTAACACGCACTCAACAAGTGCAACAAAATTTCATTGGAGCAAAATGAGCATGGCGAACAAGGTCCTTCAACTCATACAAGAAAGTGGCGCAAAATGGGTCGATTTTCGCTTTACTGATACTAAGGGTAAAGAACAGCACGTAACTTACCCAGCTGATTCTATTGATGAAGATACTTTTGAAGACGGTAAAATGTTTGATGGTTCTTCAATCGCTGGTTGGAAAGGCATTGAAGCATCTGACATGATTTTACGTCCAGATGCAGAAACTGGTTTCCTCGACCCGTTCTTTGCTGAACCAACTGTAGTTGTGACTTGTGACGTTATTGAACCTTCAACTGGTCAAGGTTATGAGCGTGACCCACGTTCGATTGCTCGCCGTGCAGAAGAATACTTAAAATCTACAGGTATTGGTGATACTGCATTCTTTGGTCCAGAACCAGAATTCTTTGTATTTGACGAAGTGAAATGGGACATCGACATGTCTGGCGCTCGTCATACATTGATCGCTGAAGAAGCTGCTTGGTCTACTGGCAACAGTTACGAGTCTGGTAACTCAGGCCACCGTCCACGTGTTAAAGGCGGTTACTTCCCAGTTCCTCCGGTTGATTCTTCACAAGATATGCGTGCAGAAATGTGTGCAAAAATCGAAGACATCATGGGCCCAGGTCGTGTAGAAGTACATCACCACGAAGTTGCATCTTGCCAGTTAGAAATTGGTGTGAGCTTCAATACACTTGTACGTAAAGCTGACGAAGTTCAACAGTTCAAATATGCTGTTTGGAACGTTGCGCATCAATATGCAAAAACAGCTACGTTTATGCCTAAACCAATGGTAGGTGATAACGGTTCTGGTATGCACGTTCACATGTCTATCTCTAAAGATGGCAAGAACTTGTTTGCTGGTGATGAATATGCAGGCCTTTCAGAAATGGCGTTGTACTTCATCGGTGGTATCATCAAGCACGCTCGTGCATTGAATGCAATCACAAACCCATCTACAAACTCATACAAGCGTTTGGTTCCTCACTTCGAAGCACCAATTATGCTTGCTTACTCAGCACGTAACCGTTCTGCGTCTATCCGTATTCCATACGTTTCTAGCCCTAAAGGTAAGCGTATTGAAGCTCGTTTCCCAGACCCAATGATGAACCCGTACTTAGGTTTCGCTGCATTGTTAATGGCTGGTATCGACGGTATCCAAAACAAGATCCATCCGGGCGAAGCTGCTGACAAGAACTTGTATGATCTTCCTCCAGAAGAAGAAGCAAAAATCCCAACAGTTGCTCATAGCTTAGATATGGCTCTTGAAGCACTTCAAGCAGATCACGAATTCTTGTTAAAAGGCGGCGTGTTCACTAAAGAAATGCTTGATGCATACATCGAACTTAAAACTGAAGATGTACGTCGTCTTAATACGACTACTCACCCAGTTGAGTTTGATATGTACTACAGCTTGTAATACGTATTTTGTAAAAAAGCCTGCTTATGCAGGCTTTTTTATTGTTCAAAATCTTGATTGAATTCTCTACGTTTTTTATCAAAAAATTGGGGTAAACTAGGTGCGAGTTTTCATGTGAGCAGATTATGCGTAAACGGCAACCATTACTTAAACAGGAACAAGTGTTAAATCCTGCATTGAAAACATGGTTGTATGCGTCCGGTTCTCTGACCCAACAATTGACTGAACTTGGCGGTGGCCAGTTTAGTGTCAAACCCTTTAAAGAACACTTTCAGCGTTTAACTTTTGCAGATAGCCAGTGGATGAAGATGTCTCATACTCACACCTCATGGGTAAGGGAAACCTATTTATATGGCTGTGAAGCAGAGCCATGGGTGAAAGCAAAAAGTATTTTCCCAATTCAAAGTTTACAAAAAAAAGCCCGTATATTTCAGCATATTGGTTCTAAACCCATAGGCCGTTTTTTATTTCAAAGAACTACTCCGCTTTGTGACCGCCGTGTCATTCGTTTGCCAGAAGGCTGGACACGACAAAGTTGCTATACTTGGCATGGATGTAAATTTATTGTCCAAGAAACCTTCTTACCGGCTTTTGAAGCTTTTTTAAATCAGCAGCACGACAAGGAATTACTATGACGACTGCAACAGGTACAACATGGCGTCAGCGTTTAGAGGCTTATTATTATTTATGCCGATTTGATAAGCCAGTTGGAACCGAATTAGTCTTTTGGCCAACCATGTGGGCACTTTGGGTTGCAGCAGAGGGCATACCACCTTTACATATCCTTTTGGCAATGGTGCTAGGTACAATTTTTATGCGTGCCGCTGGCTGCGCCATTAATGACTTTGCGGATCGAAAAGTTGATGGTCATGTAGAGCGGACAAAAACACGGCCTTTAGCAACTGGGGTGATTCGCCCAAGAGAAGCGGTGTATGTATTTTTAGCTTTAGTGTTTGCAAGTGCCTGCACGCTATTCTTTTTGCCTATTGCAACTTTCTACTGTGCACTAGGTGGTTTGGTTTTAGCATTTGTATATCCTTTCATGAAAAGATATACGCATTTACCGCAAGTCGTTTTAGGTATGGCATTTTCTTGGGGTATTCCCATGTCATTTACTGCAATGGGTAAGCCCTTAGATATGACTTGCTGGCTGCTCTATTTTGGTAATTTGGCTTGGACAGTGGCTTACGATACCCAATATGCAATTACAGACCGCGAATTCGATTTAAAAATTGGTGTGAAATCTACAGCTATTCTTTTTGGTCGATATGACATCCAAATTATTGCGCTTTTACAGGCAACCAGCCTTGTTTTGATAGGAACGGCACTGTATTTAGAAAATATTCTATTCCCATGGGCAATTATTGCTTTAGTGGTAGTTGGATTCGATTTTATATATCAAACAATTAAAACCAAAGACCGCAACCCTCAGGTTTGTTTCTGGGCATTCCGTCACAATCGTTGGGTTGGATTAATCATTTTTCTAGGAATATTTTTAAATTTCATATAGTAAAAATGACCATGAGGTTGAAAAGTGTTCTATGCAGAGCACTTTTTTTATGTCTTAATATTTGTGCATAAAAAATATGCGGAATAAATAACACATAAAAAGGATATTTTATGAAACGGTCAAAAATTGCTTTAGCTATAACATTATCAGTTTCAGCATTATTTCTTACAGCATGTAATGATAACAATGACGATTACACTGGCATAGATTCAAATAAAACCTTTTTGTCTGAAAGTAATTACGCTATTGATCAAGTTGATAATGCTTCATCGATTAAAGTAATGACTTATAATATGACAAATGTTCAAGGAAAAACAGCCACTGCTACCGCTATGGTATTGTTTCCAAAAGCAACACAACCTAAAGATGGTTATCGGGTGGTTGTGTGGGAACATGGAACTGTTGGCGTGGGTGACGGTTGTGCACCAAGTAAAAATACAATTAATCCACGATTTAAAATTTTAGCTGAAAGTTTGTTAGCTGCAGGTTATGTGATTGTGGCACCAGATTATGAGGGTTTAGGTACACCAGGAGTGCATCCGTACTTAAACTTATCAAGTGAAGCAAAATCTGCACTAGCGGCAGTCAAAGCAGCAAAGGACCATTATGGTAACCAATTAAAAGGTGATTGGATGTCAATTGGCCAGTCACAAGGTGGCCATGCATCATTGGGCACTGCTGAATTTGCCAATTCGGATGTAAGTTATAAAGGTGCTGTAGCAGGGGCACCGGCATCTAGCTTAGGTACAATCATTCAAATTTATATTGATCCACAATTAAATCTTGATGCAAATGGAAAACCTAAACAAGTCAATAAACTCGATGAGAACTTATTGCAAGTACGTTATGCAGTGGCCAATAATTTGATAACGGCAGCTCAAGGGCAAGCAATGATTGATCAAATCGCGGATGGTTATGCCGAATTGCTAGCATACGCTGCCTTTGCAAGTGCAGGGATCAAAGCACAGCAACCAAACTATGATATGAAGTCAATCTTTACAGCAGGAGCGGCTGACATTGCAGAATTGGCTTATGGCCGTACCGGAGATGATGGAGCATGCTTAAGTTATCCAGCACCTGATACTGCAAATGGCTTACAAGAGAAATTTAAAGCGGGAATTTTAGCGTTTTTGGCAGATCCTACACATCAAATTGCACAATACGGTATTGATCTTAATAAATTCAAGACAGATCAAGTCGTTCAAAGCTTCTTAACAGCGACTCAGCCTGCAACGAATGCTACAGCTGAGAAAGTTATTAAAGCCCCTGTATTTATTATTCAAGGTGAAAAAGATCAGGCAGTATTGCCTGTAGTAACGCAAGCCTTATTCGCAAATATGAAAGCGAATGCTTTGAAGTTTTTCCCTCAAGCAGCCTACGATAAGGGTTATAACCTAACAATTGTACCGAATGCGACTCACACGCAAGCAATCGTATGTCAAAATGCAAATGCTGTAGATTTTATTCAAACGAATATGTCAGCAGGGACAGGTATTGTACTAACTGATGCACAGAAAGATGCTAGCCAAAGTCCTCACTGTACAGGTAAATTCTAGGCTTTATTTACCTAACTAGAAGTTATCTTAAGAAAAGAGCCTCTTTATAGTGGCTCTTTTTTGTTATAGTGTTACATATCTTAAAATTAATAATGTTTGAGTTTAAAACACTTATGAGTCAGCAACCTGTTGAAAAAAAATCTGTTCCTTGGTTATTAATGGGATTAGGTTTACTGATTCCCTTTTTGATTATTGGAATAGTGTTCTTTGCTGCAAAGAGTGATGCTAAGAATAAAAAGCTATATGAGCAGCAACGTTTAGAAATGGAAAAAAGAATAGCGGAAAAAGAAGCTGCAAAGCGTGAAGTTCAATAAATAACGCCTTTAGTGAATATCTCTTTGTAGCTGACGTACACTTGGGATGTTTGTATAACGTCTTACGATATAACCTGCTTCTGTAAGCATTTGATCACGAATACGGTCTTCTTCTGCTTTCTCAAGATGCGAAGGGTCATCAAGTTCAATAATTGCAATCACTTCCATTTTGTCATCGAGTAACACAAAATCGGTGACTTTACGGTTGAATTGGCTACGGATTTTATAATCATTGCTGGTAATTAATGCGCTAAAAGCCACTTGAGCCAAAACATGGTAACTTGGGAAACTCTGCTTTAAACGTATAAACATTTGAGTTTCAAAGTTAGTAATAACAGGGCGAGCAAAGAATTTTTGTTTTGGAAATAAATAGGGGCGTAAACAAACAACAAGAAAAATGCAGGTGCTTAAGCAACCTAAAATAATAAAAAACAAGTGACTCGATTCGAACATGTGACAACATCATACAAATAAAAACCCACTCGTAATGAGTGGGTTTTTAAGAATCTTGGCTCTCCCACCTGGGCTCGAACCAGGGACCTGCGGATTAACAGTCCGTCGCTCTACCGACTGAGCTATGGGAGAATCTGGAAAAGGATTTTAGGCAGGAAAGGGGGATAGGTCAAGCATTTATAAAAGAATTAAAGAGAATATCTAACTGTTTGGCTTAAAAATACTCGAAACCTTGATTTTATTCAAAATAATAGAAAAATATGGAATAACCAGAAAAGAAAAAACCCACTTATAAGAAGTGGGCTTTTAGAATCTTGGCTCTCCCACCTGGGCTCGAACCAGGGACCTGCGGATTAACAGTCCGTCGCTCTACCGACTGAGCTATGGGAGATTAGTAGATGGCTCTCCAACCTGGGCTCGAACCAGGGACCTGCGGATTAACAGTCCGTCGCTCTACCGACTGAGCTATTGGAGAATCTGATGCGCATTTTATGGATGAAATCTAAAAGCGTCAATAAGAATATTAAAGAAAATGAATCGTTTGCTTGATTAATATGCTTTTGTTGTACTAAAAATAAAAAAACCACCCTAAAAAGGGTGGTTTTTCATAAAGAAATAAAATTATTTCTCTACACCAGCAGGTTGGCCTGCAAGTTTTGCATTTGCGTAGTCCCAGTTCACAAGGCTTTCTAAGAAAGTTGAGATGTATTTAGGACGTAAGTTACGGAAATCGATGTAGTAAGCATGTTCCCATACGTCAATTGTTAATACTGCAATTTGACCGTGTGCAAGTGGGGTGTCTGCATTTGAAGTTTTAGTAATAGAAAGTTTACCGTTTACTTCATCAGCAACTAACCAAGCCCAACCTGAACCGAATTGAGTTGTTGCAGCAGCAGCAAATTCTTCTGCAAATTTCTCGTAGCTACCAAAAGCTTCGTCAATTTTAGCAGCGATTGCGCCAGTAGGTTTACCACCACCGTTTGGCTTCATGCTGTTCCAGTAGAAAGTATGGTTCCAAACTTGAGCAGCGTTATTGAAAATACCAGCTTTAGACGCATCACCAGCAGTTGCTTTAATGATTTCTTCTAAAGTTTTACCTTCAAGGTCAGTACCTTTAATTAAGTTGTTTAAGTTAACAACATAGGTATTGTGGTGTTTGTCGTGATGGTATTCTAAAGTTTCTTTACTAATATGTGGCGCTAAATCATCATAGCCATATGGAAGTGCAGGTAAAGTAATGGTTGTCATGTTCCTATTCCTTGCATTTGCTGGGTTATACAATTAAGTGGCTCTATTGTAAATGATTCTGTTAACAATAGGGCATCGTTTTAAAGAACTATACACAATAAAGATCTAATTAATACGCATAACACAGATTGAAAAAAAGACTTAATTAAATCGGATTATTCAATTCAAAATATTCACTTTCAACAGAGAACTGTTTTGAAATTGCTTGTGCCAAACGTTGAACGCCATAACGTTCGGTTGCATGATGGCCACAGGCAAAATAATGAACACCTAATTCTTTTGCTTCATAAAAATTTCGCTCACTGACTTCGCCTGAAATATAAGCATCGCAATTTTGCAAAGCAGCTTTAGCTATATAGTCTTGAGCGCCACCAGTACAGAAGCCTACTTTTTGAATGCTTTGTTTTTCAGCTGGTAAGTGAATCACGTTAAAATCAAAGCTATCTTGTAATTTTGCTTTAAATTCATCTACAGAAATTGCTTGCTCTAAATAGCCAATATTACCAATAGGATGTTTTTCAGTTAAATCGAGTGGTTCTAAATTTTGTAAGTTAAGTTTTTCTGCAATGGCTACATTGTTACCCAAACTTGGATGTGCATCTAAAGGTAGATGATAAGCGACTAATGAAATATTATTTTGAATAAGTTTTTTAATCCGGTTACCTCGCATTCCCGTAATTGGATAAGGTTCGCCTTTCCAAAAATAACCATGATGTACGAGTAATAGATCGGCATTGTGAGCAATAGCTGCATCAATTGCATCTTCAGAGGCCGTAACAGCGCAGAGAATACGTTTTACTTCAGTTGAACCTTCAATTTGCAGGCCATTTGGTGCGTAATCTTTAAATTCTGCTGCTTTTAAGGTTTGGTCGCACCACTGAATAATTTCATGCAAATTCGCCATGATATTTCCTGAATTGAGTAGTAAATAATTGCTAAAGCTATAGAAACATATTTTGTTGTGTAACTAAAGCTAGACAAATCTTTTTTGACTTTTTTATGTATATCGACATATTTAATTTAAAATGCTTAACTGAAAACTCTTTTTGTTCAATATATTAATTTAATTAAAAACTTCTTTGCGTAGAGGATATGAACGTGCGCCGCACCTTTACATGGTTACCTTGGGTGTTACTTATTATTGTAATTGCCAGTTTTATTGCATGGCAAAAATACCATCAGCCGAAACCAACTGTTGCAGTTGATGGGGTGCCAATGCCTGCTGAGAAAGTTGAACCGCTAGTTGATACGTCACGAACGGGCGGGGTAGTCTCTTATAGTGCTGCGGTAAAAGTTGCAGCGCCAGCAGTTGTGAATATTTTTACGACCCAGAAAGTTAAACAAAATCATCCTTTATTAAGTGATCCAGTATTCCGTGAATTTTTTGGAAATCAGGTTCCAGAGCAACAGCAACAAAATGAAAATAGTTTAGGTTCTGGGGTTATTGTACGTGCTGATGGTTATATCCTGACCAACAACCATGTGATTGCTCAAGCTGACCAGATCGTAGTTGCATTGCATGATGGACGCCGAGCCGTAGCAACAATTGTCGGTACAGACCCAGATACAGATTTGGCAGTTATTAAAATTGATTTAGATAAATTGCCAGTATTGCCATTTAAACTCAGTGGTAATGAAGTGGGTGATGTTGTTTTAGCAATTGGTAACCCATTTGGAGTGGGCCAAACGGTTACTCAGGGGATTGTTTCTGCAACAGGCCGTTCAGATTTGGGTATTAATACCTATGAAGACTTTATTCAAACTGATGCTGCCATTAATCCTGGAAACTCAGGTGGTGCATTAATTGATGTCGCTGGTAACTTGATTGGTGTGAATACGGCTATTTTCTCGCAATCTGGCGGTTCATTAGGTATTGGCTTTGCAATTCCTGCTAAGGTTTGTCAGCAAGTATTAAACTCAATTTTAAAAGATGGCCGTGTTGTTCGTGGTTGGTTAGGTATTAGTTTACTTCCACCTACACAAGACGATGTATTGGCACCAAAACCACCAGTGGGTGTTGTGGTTGCTGATGTTCTAAAAAGTGGCCCAGCAGCTTCAGCAGGCATTAAAGTGGGCGATAAAATTGTTCAGGTGAATAATGAACCGATTACTTCGGCATCTCATTTGATTAATTATGTTGCTTTGCAAGCGCCGAATAGCGAAATTAATGTATTGGTTGAACGAGATGGTAAACAACAAAACTTCGTTGTGACTGTTGGGGAGCGAAAAGCACAAAATACCCAATCCCAGTATATCCCGCTTCCTAAACGTTAAAAAAACTTTATGAAAAAAGCCTCGTGATGAGGCTTTTTTTTATGGCTACTGATTAAGAGTGACTAAAATCTTGATGTTGATTTTTAAACTCGGCTAAAGCTTCGATTCGATATTGAATGAGCATTTCACCAATTTCAGCGCCTTTAATATTTTCAGGTAGATCTTGAACTTTAATTGAGCGAACAATTTGCATTGCTTCACGCATAAATTGAGCTTGAGGATATGGGCGATCTTCTAACCCTAATCTTCCTCTTGCATCACACTCGCATGCTTGTACAAATGCTTCCACTCGTTCGGGGCGGCGTAAAACGTCTAAACGTTGTAATAGACGCCATAAAGTGCCCGGTTTCAATGACATAATTTGGTGACATTTTAAATGTTCTTTACACACCGATAATGCCAATTGTTTTGTCTGAGTTGGAACTTTTAAACGCTCACATAGTTGGGTAACGGGTTTAATCCCGCGCTCTTCATGCATGATATGACGAGGAAGTTCATCGGCTGGTGTAAGTGCTTTACCCAGATCATGAACTAAAACTGCAAAACGGACATCAAGTGAATAGTTCGATTTACATGCTTGTTGTAATGACATAAGGGTATGGACGCCACAATCCACCTCCGGATGATATTCGGGACGTTGAGGTACGCCAAACAAAGCATCAATCTCAGGGAACAGATGTTTTAAAGCACCACAATCACGTAGAGTTTGGAAATAAATATCGGCATGATGTTCCATTAAAGCGCGAGAGGTTTCTTTCCAGACGCGTTCTGGGGTAAGGGCATCTAGCTCACCTGACTCCGCCATGGTTTGCATAAGTTGCAAAGTTTCAGGGGCGATATGAAAACCGTAAGGAAAATATCGAGCTGCAAAACGAGCAACGCGTAACACCCGTAAAGGGTCTTCAGCAAAAGCTTCTGAAACATGGCGTAGAACTTTATTTTCTAAGTCAGTTTGCCCGCCATATGGATCATATATTTTGCCGTCTTGATCCATTGCGATTGCATTAATGGTTAAGTCACGACGAATTAAATCGTCTTCTAAACTTACAGTTGTATCAGTAAAGAATTGAAAACCGTGATATCCCTGACCAGACTTTCGTTCGGTACGTGCAAGTGCATATTCTTCTTTGGTTTTAGGATGAAGAAACACAGGAAAATCTTTGCCTACAGGTTGGAAACCTTGGGCGAGCATGTGTTCTGGCGTTGCGCCAACCACAACATAGTCTTTTTCTTGATAGGGATGCCCAAGTAAATAATCTCGAACGGCACCGCCTACTAAATACACTTGCATGAAAAAACCTCTATTCTTCAAGCAATCATGCTACAGAATAGAGGTTTTCTCAAGTCATTAGAAACGCTTTTCGTAAAAAGCAGTTTCTAAATTAATTTTCTTGTTGTTGAATTTCAGCAACAGTTAAAGCAGTCATATTGATCAGACGGCGAGTCGTCGCTGTAGGTGTCAAAATATGAACTGGTTTAGCAGCACCTAGCAAAATTGGACCAATAGTAACGTTGTTACCAGAGGTTGCTTTTAACAGGTTAAATGAGATATTTGCTGAATCGAGGTTCGGCATAATAAGCAAGTTTGCAGAACCTTTGAAACGTGAACCTGGGAAGGCAAATTGACGAATGCTTTCGTCTAATGCTGCATCACCATGCATTTCACCTTCAACTTCAAGCTCTGGCGCTTGTTCAGATAAAATACGATAAACTTCACGCATTTTTTGAGCGCTTGAATCAGTCTGGTCGCTACCGAAGCTTGAGTGAGATAGTAATGCAACACGTGGTGTAATACCAAAACGACGTACTTCTTCGGCTGCTAAAATTGTCATTTCAGCAAGTTGTTCAGCAGTAGGGTTGGTGTTTACATAGGTATCGGCAATAAACAAGTTACGATCTTCAAGCATTAATGCATTTAATGTGAAGAAGTTGTTCATACCTTCTTTAAGACCAATCACGTTGCGTACAAAGTCAAGGTGAATGTTATAGCTACTATAAGTACCACATAACATACCATCTGCTTTGCCAAACTTAACAAGAAGCGCAGCAATAAGCGTTGAACGACGGCGAGCTTCACGTTGAGCATATTCAACAGTAATGCCTTTGCGTTGCATTGTTTGATAGTAGTCTTTCCAAAACTCTTCATACATCGGGTTTTGTTCTTGATCTACGATCTCGATATTTACGCCATGTTGTAAACGTAAACCTAATTTTTTGATGTTTGCTTCAATGACTGCTGTACGACCAACTAAGATTGGTTTTGCTAAATCTTCATCAACTGCAATTTGTACAGCACGTAATACGCGTTCATCTTCACCTTCAGCGTAAGCAATACGTTTAGGATCTGTTTTTGCTTGAGCAAAGATTGGTTTCATCAAGAATGCTGAGTTATAGACAAACTCAGAAAGTTTTTGACGGTATGCAGAGAAATCTTCGATAGGACGAGTTGCAACACCTGAGTCCATTGCAGCTTTAGCAACAGCAGGCGCGATTTCTAAAATCAAACGTTGATCAAGTGGGCGTGGAATTAAGTAATCACGACCAAATGAAGCAGATTTTTCGCCATAAGTAGCGGCATCAGCTTCTACATGAGCCATACGTGCAATTGCGTGTACACATGCAATTTTCATATCTTCGTTAATTGTAGTTGCACCTACATCAAGTGCACCACGGAAGATATAAGGGAAACATAAAGCATTGTTTACTTGGTTTGGATAGTCTGAACGACCAGTTGCCATGATGACATCAGGGCGTACTTCATGTGCGTGTTCAGGCAGGATTTCTGGGTCTGGGTTTGCTAATGCAAAGATAATTGGATTTTCAGCCATTTGTTTCACCATATCTTTGGTGAGAATACCAGCAGCTGAAAGACCCAAGAACATATCAGCACCAGCCATTACTTCATGTAACTGAGTCGCTTTAATGTCTTGTACATAACGTTTTTTAGATTCATCTAAGCCTTCACGTGAAGTCGTGAGTAGACCGCGAGAGTCGGCAACAACAATATTTTGTTTATTTACGCCTAGAGCGCAAAGTAAATCTAAACAAGAAAGGGCAGCAGCACCTGCACCAGAAGCAACGATTTTGATTTCGTCAATTTTCTTGTTCACAAGTTGTAGAGCATTTAATAATGCTGAACCTACAATAATACTTGTACCGTGTTGGTCATCATGGAACACAGGAATTTTCATGCGTTCACGAAGTTTTTTCTCGATATAGAAACATTCTGGCGCTTTGATATCTTCAAGGTTAATACCGCCAAAAGTTGGCTCTAATGAAGCAACAATATCAACGATTTTATCTGGATCGTTTTCAGCAATTTCAATATCAAATACATCAACACCAGCGAACTTTTTGAACAGAACGCCTTTACCTTCCATTACTGGTTTAGAAGCTAATGGACCGATATTACCTAAACCAAGAACAGCAGTACCGTTACTTACAACAGCAACTAAGTTACCACGTGCAGTATATTTTGCAGCAGCTGAAGGATCACGTTCAATCTCTAAACATGGAGCAGCAACCCCTGGTGAATAAGCTAGAGCTAAATCTCGTTGGTTGACGAGTTGCTTACTAGGCGTGACGCTGATTTTCCCTGGATTTGGATATTCGTGGTAATTTAAAGCGGCCTGTTTTAAAGATTGATCGTCCATCTGAGTCTCTATTTGATACAAAAAAGCAAACTAGTCAAATCACTCATTTAGGGGGTGGCAACTCAGCTCTTTTACTACGCTTTAATTTTTACCAATTAAGAGAATAGTAGACGAATTGCCAATAGCCCCGTAGTGAGCTAAATGCTAAAGAATATAACACTACTTCTTTATTTCTCACAGTCAAAAACGCTCATTTTTGGAAAAACCAGTACATGTAAAATAAACAGTTAAAACAATTATGAAATATACGTATTTGATTGTAGATATTGAATAATCTGGTTTGGATGAAGTGGACGGCTAAAGAAATAGCCTTGTAAAAAATCACATTGCTGCTTTTGAAGATAAATAACCTGTTCCTCAGTTTCCACACCTTCAGCAACGAGTTTTAGCCCCATACTTTTACCCATCGCAATCATAGCGTTCACAATGGCCTCTTGTTTTTGATCGCCAATTTTTGAAATAAAGGCCCGATCAATTTTCAAGACATCGATTGGATATTCTGTTAGGTAAGCTAAAGATGAATAGCCTGTACCAAAGTCATCAAGAGCAATGGAAATATTCCGCTCTTTAATTGAATGTAATAATTTTTTGACGTTATCAGTATTGTCTAATAAAGCGGATTCAGTGATTTCTAGTTCTAAATTTGAGCCATCAAGTTGATATTTCTCTAAAACTTCAACTAAATCACTGAGTAAAAGCCCCCGATGAATTTGCTGGGCAACAATATTTACAGAAACTTGGATATCTGAATAACCTGCATTTTTCCATTCTTGTAATTGTTTTCCAACCTTATCTAAAACCACCTTGCCAATATCGGAAATAAGGCTACTACGTTCAGCAAAAGGAATAAACATATTGGGCATAACCAAACCTTTTTCAGGATGTTGCCACCGAATTAATGCCTCAAAGCCTTGAACCAATTGATCATTTAAATTAATTTTTGGTTGGTAATACACTACAAACTCATCATTTTGAATCGCCTTACGTAACTCTTGTTCTAAATCTGCGGTTTTATAAGGATGGGTTATTTTATTACGATAGTAGCAAATAGTATTACCGCCTAAACGTTTAGCTTCCGATAAAGCTTGTTCTGCATGGTTATTGAGATGGTCAATTTGTCGACCATGCTCAGGGAAACAAGCAACCCCAATAGAGGCAGTAATGAAATATTCCTGTTCATCGATATAAAACGGTGCATTTAATGCTTGTAATATGTTTTGGCAATATTGCTCAATATTAGGATGAATAGGAGAGATTTCATAAATAATTGCAAAATCATCACTATTTAAGTAAGCCACTAAAATGGCATTAATATTGGTGAGTCGCAGACGCTGCGCAAATTGTTTTAGCAGTTCATCGCCACTATCGTTATTTAGAAATTCATTAAATGCTCTAAAGCGATCAATATTAATACGTATTAAGGCAAGATTTTTAAAACTATATGAGGGATTAACTAAATACTGATGTAGTTGATTGTAATAGTAAAAACGGTTAGGAAGATGTGTCAGACTATCATAATTTTTTAAATATGATAAATGTTGTTCTTGTCGCTTTTGTTCGGTTAAATCGCGTGCAAATCCAATATAATTAATGACTTGATTGTGTTCATCTTTAACAGCATTAATATGCAACCATAAATAGACACTTTTACCCGATACAAACTTTTCATCAAATTGGCCCATGTATTCGCCAGTTTTAAGCAGTTGCTGTGTAATCGAGTCATGAAATTGCTGTTGTTGTAGTTTTTGATTGATCGTGATGTCGAATAGCTGTTGATCTAATAGTTCAGACTTGGAAAAGCCAGTTAACTTTTCATAATAGGGATTAACATCAATATAATTAAATTTATCATTTAGAATGAAAATTCCTTCTGCTGCCTGCTCAAGTACAATAGCGCACAGTCTCAAATGTTCTTGATCTTTTTTTTCTTGATGAATATCTCTGGTCATCCCGACCATGCGTAAAGCTTTATTGGTTTTAGGATCACGGCTAATAACACGCCCTACATCATGAATCCAACGCCAAGAACCGTTACGCCGTAAAATACGGAAGGTGACATTGAAATGATCAGATTTCCCTTCAATATGTTCTGTTAGGCGCTCATCAAATAATTTACGGTCATTCGGATGAATGCGCTCTAAAATTGTGTTGAGGTGCAAAGAAGTATTTTGAGTCTGTTTTTGTTGGTCAAAAAACGTAATTTCTAATTTTTGTTTTTCAATATCCCAATCCCACGGACGAATACCAGCGGTTTCATGAGCAAATGCTAAATTATGATGATGACTTTCTAGCCGCTCATTCATTTTCGTTAGATCATAGGTTCTTTCTCGTACTTTCTGCTCGAGCAAGTGGTTATTAAACTGAAGCTGCGCTTCAATATCTTTAGATTTATTTACTTCTTGTTGAAGTTGTACGCATAGCTCTTCAGCCCATTGCGTATGTTGTTCTGCGACTTGTACAAGTTGTTTATTTTTAAATAATAATTGAGAAATTTTTTGATAGTTGCGTTGGGTTGCATAAGCACAAAATAAAGTGGCTACAAAGGCTAAGTTATAGGCAAAGTAAAAAGGAAGTTGCGTGATTTGAGAATGGGTAAATTGACTAATAATGAGTGGAAGGGTACTTGGAATAAACAACAAATAAAAATATCGGGGTTGTTGAGTTAAAAAGGTAAGGCCAATAATGTGTGCTGAAGTAATAAATAATGCAATGAGGATATGAACATCAGAGACAGATATTAATGTAGCTGGAAGCGAGAAATGAAGAACAGTTATATTGATTCCCATTAAAATTCCAGATAGCAAACAAATCCCTTGCAGTGTTAAATCTGTTTTTTTTATGAAATTAATATCACGGTACTGTGTTAAAAGTTTTGGAACAAATAATAGGCAGGTAAAAATTAAAACAGTAAAGCCAATTGACCAAATAAAATTTGTAATGTAAGAAGTAAAGTAACAAGAGAAAATAATGGCTGAAATCAGACAAAGTAATATTAGGCTAAGTAAATACCAGCGTATATATTGAATTGAAAGCCGGAGCTGTTCAATTTTTGTTTGATGCTGTAAATATTCTTCCTGAAGGCCAGACATAAGATTTTTCTATCCTATTTTTTTACATTTATACAGAAAGAATCTGATTTATCAGTGGAAAAAAATTTAAATTAATACTCATACACTAAAAGTAAGTTAACTTTAATTGTTGATTTAATCAATGTTCAATTAGTTTATGCAGATAAAAACCGATAATTTAAAATAGATAATGCCACAACAGGAGCGGTTTCGGTGCGTAATACACGGTCTCCAATACACCAATTGATAAATCCAGCTTGATTGGCTTGAGTAATTTCATTTTCACTTAAACCACCTTCTGGGCCAATTAACAGTGCAAGTTCAGGTTGTATACCTGCTAACACATCTGTTTGTTCTTTTTCAGGCGCTAAAACAAATTTAGATGCTGGCAGTTCAGAAGAGCTTAGCCATTCACCCAGAGAAATAGGTGCTAATACTTCTGGGACTAAGTTCAGTCCACATTGTTCACAGGCTGCAATTGCAACAGCTTGCCAATGCTCTAATTTTTTTTGATCTCGATCATATTTTAAACGCATTTCACAGCGTTCACTTGTTAAAAGCTGAATCTTACTTACTCCAAGTTCGGTGGCTTTTTGAATGGCATAGTCCATACGGTCGCCTTTACTCATAACCTGACCAAGTACAGCTTTAAATGGGGCATTACGGTTATTAGAATTAAAATTCTCAATAGTGACAAATGCATTTTTTTTATTAATTTCTGTGAGCGTAGCGACATATTCACCACCTTGACCATTAAATAAGGTCGCTTGCTCTTGTAACTGTGCGCGTAAAACACGTACCCAATGATGAAATACTGATTCAGTCAGTTGAATTGTTGAGCCAACTGTAAGTTCAGTTTCGATAAAAAAACGATTCATTGGGTACGCCTTACAAAAATTAATTTAAACCAAGGTCAACAACAAGTTGACGAGTTGGTTCGATTTGATTCATCGAGTAGAAGTGTAAGCTTGGTGCACCACCTGCAATCAGGCGCTCACATAGCTTAACCACAACTTCATGACCAAAAGCTTTAATACTTTCACTGTCATCGCCATAGGCTTGTAATTGCTTACGAATCCAGCGAGGAATTTCGGCACCCGTACCGTCTGCAAAGCGAATCAAGTTGCTTGCATTGGTAATTGGCATAATGCCAGGAGCCACCGGAATGTTAATTCCAGCTTTTTCTAAACGCTCTATAAAATAAAAGTATGAGTCCGGATTGAAGAAGAATTGAGTAATTCCTGCATTGGCACCAGCTTGTACTTTTTCAATAAAACGTTGGATATCTGAATCAAGATTTTCAGCTTGAGGGTGCATTTCTGGATAAGCTGCAACTTCAATATGAAAATGATTACCTGAGTGCTCACGAATAAAACGTACTAGATCTTGTGCGTAAGGAAGCTCCCCAAGTCCAACTTGACCAGAAGGCAAATCACCGCGTAAAGCAACAATACGGTTAATCCCTTGAGCTTTGTATAAGTCCAATAACTCAGCAATACGCGCTTTATCATCACCAATACAAGAAAGGTGAGGTGCAACTGGCGTACCTTTACCATTGAAATCTTCAATAGCAGCAAGAGTACGTTCGCGAGTAGAACCACCAGCCCCATAAGTAATCGAGAAAAACTCAGGGTTTAGCAGTTGTAATTCTTGGTGAACAATACGGAGTTTTTCAGCACCGGCATCAGTTTTTGGTGGGAAAAACTCAAAAGAAATAGGTGTACGTTTAGTCATGTCAAATCCTTGTAAACAGCGAAACAATTTTTAGAAAAAAGGGCAGTCCGTTCATCGTCTGCCCTTAAATCCTTAGTACTTGTAAGCGTCAGACTTGAATGGTCCCTCAACAGCAACGCCTAAATAGTCGGCTTGCTCTTGAGTTAACTGAGTAAGTACACCACCGAAACCTGCAACCATTGCGGCAGCAACTTCTTCGTCAAGTTTCTTAGGAAGAACTTCTACACGAATTTTTGCAGCTTTTTCATTTGCAGGAAGGTCAGCAAATTTCTCTTGGAATAAGTGAATTTGACCTAAAACTTGGTTAGCAAAAGAACCATCCATTACGCGTGATGGGTGACCAGTTGCATTGCCTAAGTTTACAAGGCGACCTTCAGAAAGAAGGATAAGGTAGTTGTTTTCGTCTTCAGAACGATAAACTTGGTGAACTTGTGGTTTAACTTCAACCCACTTGTAACCGCGTAAGTAAGCAGTGTCGATTTCTGTGTCGAAGTGACCGATGTTACATACAACTGCACCAGCTTTTAAGCTATCTAACATTGCTGCATCACATACGTGGTAGTTACCAGTTGTAGTTACCACAAGGTCAGTATTGCCTAGTAAGTCTTGGTTAATATCTTCTTTTTTACCTGTTTGTACGCCGTTTTTGTATGGAGATACAACTTCATAGCCGTCCATACATGCTTGCATTGCACAAATTGGGTCAACTTCTGTTACACGAACGATCATGCCTTCTTGACGTAAAGATTGAGCAGAACCTTTACCCACGTCACCATAACCCACTACAAGTGCACGGCGGCCAGACAAAAGCATATCAGTTGCACGTTTGATTGCATCATTTAATGAGTGACGGCAACCATATTTGTTGTCGTTTTTAGACTTAGTAACAGAGTCGTTTACGTTAATTGCAGGAACTTTCAAAGAACCGTCTTTCCACATTTCGATAAGACGTTGAACACCTGTTGTTGTTTCTTCTGTAATACCGTGAATGCGTTCTAAAAGAGCAGGGTATTTGTCATGAACAAGAGCAGTTAAGTCACCGCCATCGTCCAAGATCATGTTGGCATCCCAAGGTTGGCCATTTACATTGATCTGTTGTTCAAGGCACCATACATATTCTTCTTCGGTTTCGCCTTTCCAAGCAAAAACAGGAATACCGCGAGCAGCAATTGCAGCAGCAGCATGGTCTTGAGTTGAGAAAATGTTACATGATGTCCAGCGTACTTCAGCACCTAATTCAACAAGCGTTTCAATAAGAACCGCTGTTTGAATGGTCATGTGAATACAACCAAGAATTTTTGCACCAGCAAGTGGTTTAGATGCTGCATAGCGCTTACGTAAGCCAATCAAAGCTGGCATTTCTGCTTCAGCAAGTTTGATTTCTTTACGACCGTAGTCAGCAAGAGAGATGTCAGCAACTTTGTAATCTGTAAATGAAGCATTAACCGCGTTCATCAGGATCTCCTAGGAAAAAATAGTATTGATCATTCTGTTCGCGGATGCCGTTGTTGGTTAAAACGAGCGTTTAACCGATCGTCGAGCCTGGCAAATTGATCTTTAGTGCCGATCATTTGTCGCAGCATCCCTCGACTAGGGAAACATTGTACTTGGAAAAGCTTTTAGTGCCAATCCAGTTTTGTTTATTATCTGCGTAATTACGTCTTTAGATTTAAATTATGGGCTTAAATATTCCCGAATCATTGGCAAATCTCGAAGCAAATAGTGGTATTTTTGCGGTTTGGATGGTGCTAAAGCATTATGGGCTGCAAATTGATATTGCTGAGTTGATTAAAGTTTGCCGATATGAAGAAGGTGGAACCTATACCATTGCTTTAGCGGTTGCTTTAAAAAAGTTTGGTTTTGAGGTGTCATTTCATTCAGATGAAGACCCTAATATTAGCGCAAGTGAACGAATGAGCTATAAAGAAGCAAAAGTTGTAAAAATACCAACTGGACCAGCGCTGAGTTATCAGGATATTCAAGCCAATATTCAAAATGAAAAAATGGTAATCGTGTACTACGACACTTTAGATGGGGTTGGCAATCAGTCGCTTGTTTATTCTATAGACTCAAATGAAATTTGTTTTTTTGATAGTTTTGACCCGATGTCCAAAGCAGTATTTGAAAACCAGCGTAAAGCAGATGGAGTTTGTCGTCAGGCTATTTTGATTGGTGACCGTAATTTAAATATTCAATCTACTAAATTCAATTAAGCTTAAGTTGAGCCAGTAAAGTTCTGGCTCACATTAATATTATTTTTGTTGGTATTCTTGAATCACTTCTAAAGCGGCACGAAAAGCTTCTTGTGTAGCAGGTGCGCCACAATAGGGTAGGCTGTGCAATAGTGTTTCTTGGATTTCTTCAACTGTGCAGCCATTGTTTAACGCACCGCGAACATGGCCTTTAAGTTCTGTTGGTGATTTGAGCGCGGTTAACATTGCCAAAGTAATTAATGAACGATATTTACGTGGTAACACATCTTCACGTTGCCAAGTCGATCCCCATGCATGTTCATTAATCCAGTCTTGTAAGGGCTGGGTAAAAGGGACGGTATTTTCTTGGGCACGTTTTACAAAAGCTTCTCCCATCACTTCTGTGCGTACTTTTAATCCATTTTCGTAATCTTGCTTAGACATTAATTTCTCCTAAAAATAAAAGCGTCGAGTGACGCTTTTATGGCTGTTTATTAATTAATGCGAATCAAAAATGATTGCAATAGTGAATTGGTGGAGGCATCAGTCACTAAAGTTGATGAGGATTTGACAAAGGTAGGTCCTTATTTAACTTTTCATCAAAGACATCGGTAAGCATGCTATCGAATCGGATTGCGTTATATTGCAATAATTGTTGAGCTTCACTTTCAGAAATGAACCCTTCTTTTATCGCTTGTGCAATATTCTCTTCAAAAGTAAGTCCCGTGAATTTTCCTTTGGATTCAGCTTTCTTAAACTTATCCCAAAGTGGCTCAATTGTTCTTAACACTTGGAATGCATGTTCTAGACGACCAGTGACATCATGAGGTGCGGTTGAATAGTACACGTGATGTTTAAGTTGTTCTCTAAATGGATGCTCTTCCATCATAAGTTCAGCCACTTGTTGTTTTAACTCATCGTCGGGTTTTGCAATTACACGACCTAGCGGGAAACATATCCATTTTACAAATGCTGCTGGGAATTTGGCCGGGAAGTTTTCAAATAATCCCCAAAAAGCTTCCTGAATATTCAAGAAAGCTTTTTGTATTGCTAATTTTGCATGTAGTTGTTCTGCTTCGGTTTTTTGGCCAGCTTCATAAAACTTTAAAATCGCAGTAGAAATAAATAAGTTTGCATGTATATCAGCTAAACGCCCTGACAGCATTTCTTTGCGCTTTAGATCTCCGGCGAGTAAACCTAGTGACATATCCGAAACAAGCGCGAAGTTAGCACTAAAACGGTTAATAGTTTTATAGTAACGACTCGTAAATTGATCTGCTGACTGAGGCGCATCGCCTGAACCACCTGTCCAACCATAAGCAAATGCTTTTGCTCCGCGGTTAAAGGTATACGCTAAATGTTTAAATAACAAATCATCGAATTGTTGAACGGCATTGGCTTTGTCGTCTGATTGAAGTAATTGCAGCTCTTCAAAAAGATAAGGGTGACAGCGCATCGAACCTTGACCAAAAATCATGAGTGAGCGAGTTAAAATATTTGCACCTTCAACTGTAATTGCAATAGGAATCGCTTGATAGGTGAGTGCAAGAAAGTTGCGTGGCCCAAGTTGAATACCACGTCCACCAGCAATATCCATTCCGTGATTGACGACTTTACGCATCGTTTCCGTAGCATAATATTTTGCCATTGCAGTCATTACGGCAGGGGTCCCACCTTGATTTAATCCGCACGTGACTAAATAACGAAAGGCTTCGAGCATATAGGCATCACTTGCAATTTCACTACTTGCTTCTTGTACGCCTTCAAATTTACCGACAGAAATATTGAACTGTTGACGAATTTTTGCAAAAGCACCTACGGTTAAATAGCTCATTTCACCTGCTGCTGTAGCTAATGCTGGAAGTGAAATACCACGACCAACACCTAAACATTCCATGAGCATGCGCCAGCCTTTACCAGCATTTTTTTGTCCACCAATAATCCAGTCAATTGGAATGAAAACATCTTCGCCTTCTACTGTTCCGTTCATGAAAGGAGAACCGGGATAATGACGTGCTCCTATTTTTACTCCTGCATGACTTGCAGGAATTAAGGCGCAGGTAATACCGTACTCAGTTTTACTTTTATCTCCGAGTAGACCATCTGGGTCATAAAGTTTAAATGCTAGACCGACAACGGTGGCAATTGGCGCAAGCGTAATCCAGCGTTTAGAGAAATTCATGCGTAAGCCAAGGACTTGAGCACCCTCATATTCACCGTAACAAACCACGCCTGAATCTGGAATTGCACCAGCATCTGAACCTGCTTCTGGGCTAGTGAGACCAAAACATGGAATCTCTTCACCTTTGGCAAGGCCAGGTAGATATTGCTGCTTTTGAGCATCGGTACCGTAGTGCATGAGTAGTTCACCCGGTCCTAATGAGTTAGGAACCATACAACTCACCGCAGTAGTGAGTGAACGCGAAGCAATCTTGCTCATAATGCGACTTTGGGCAAATGAACTAAACTCTTTACCACCAAATGATTTTGGAATAATGAGTCCTAAAAAACCTTTATCTTTAATAAATTGCCAAACTTCAGGAGGAAGATCTTTTAATTGATGATGAATTTCCCATTCGTTGAGCATGCTACATAGCACTTCGACTTCATTATCAATAAAACTTTGTTCTTCTTGTGAAAGTGTGGGATAGGGATATTTTTCAAATTGAGACCAATCTGGTGCACCCATGAATAATTCTTTTTCCCACCAGCTTGTTCCTGCTTCTAAGGCTTCTTGTTCAGTCGTACTGATACTTGGCATTGAGTTTGCCAAAGTTTTATATGCAGGTTTGGTTATTAAGTTAAACCGCAAAGGTTTGAACAAAATAATGATGCTAAGCGCGATAAGGGGAATTCCTAACAGCAATGACCATGGCGTGAGAAAAATTGCAGTCACTACAGCTACAGCAATCGTGATAACACTGCCAATGATTCTGTTGAGGTTAAAAAAGAAAATTGCCCATATTGCAACAAGCTGAATGACAATACTTAAAACAAAGAGTAGGAAAATCATACTTGCTCCTTGCTAGATAAGCCCTCAAGTTAAAGAAGTTACAAAATGCGAGGAGAGATTTAAGGCTTAACTAGCTAATTTTTAATGCTGTTTAAATTTAATTTTTTATGTCGCAATTGATGTATGTGCTAGAGCAGGGATATATCGTACTTTTAGGTATAAAATATTTTTGAATGAAAGTGTAATGGCTTGTTTTATCGATTTGTCAAGAAATGTTATTGATTTTCTTGTATAAATAAAAAAGCCCTCACGAGCTGAGGGCTTTTAAATATCGATTAAGCTTTAAGCTTCGATGGTTTGCACTGTAATTTTTTTAGCAGGATCTACCTTACGGCGTACTTCTGGTACAGGCTCACCGTGATATTGGCGGTCAGCAAAGTAACTTGAACGAACCATTGGTGCAGACCAGATATTTCTAAAGCCAAGTTTACGTCCATGCTCAGCATAACGTTCAAACTCTTCTGGTGTTACAAAGCGGTCAATTGGCGCGTGTTGTTTAGAAGGCTGTAAATATTGACCGATAGTGACATAGTCAACATCGTGCGCACGTAAGTCATCAAGCAAAGCAATAACTTCTTCTTCTGTTTCACCAATACCCACCATCAAACCACATTTTGTTGGAATGTCAGGGCAATATTCTTTAAACATTTTCAATAAGTTTAAAGAGTGTTGATAGTCTGAACCTGGACGCATTGCTTTATATAGGCGAGGCACAGTCTCAATATTGTGGTTAAATACGTCTGGTGGACATTCGGTCATAATGCGTAAAGCAATATCCATGCGTCCACGGAAGTCTGGAACCAAAATCTCAAGCAATGTAGTTGGACTAAGTGCACGTGCTTCTTTAATACAGTCCACAAAGTGTTGTGCACCGCCGTCAAGTAAGTCATCGCGGTCAACCGACGTAATAACTGCATACTTGAGCTTAAGATTAGCAATTGTCTCTGCCATGTGACGAGGTTCATCAGCATCTAGTGCATTTGGACGACCATGTGCTACATCACAGAAAGGACAACGACGTGTACAAATATCGCCCATAATCATGAATGTTGCTGTACCGCCACCAAAACATTCTGGTAGGTTAGGACAAGCTGCTTCTTCACAAACGGTATGGAGTTTTTGAGCACGTAAAGTCGTTTTAATACGCTGAACTTCTTCTGGTGCCGTCATCTTGACACGAATCCAGTCAGGTTTACGCGGCACTTCAACCGTAGGTACAACTTTTACAGGAATTCTTGCGACTTTTTCTGCGCCACGAAGTTTTACACCCTGTTCAGGTTTACGGTGTTCTGACATATTTAACTTTTCCACTCGTTTATAGAGACATTGACATTGTATTATAGCGAACTTCTGCAGTTAATAGCGGAAAATAACTATTCATATAATAAATGTGGCTATTCAGAAATATAGGGTTGAGAAATACATAAAATCACCGCATATTAGCCATAATTTATTATAAAATATGGTCATTCAAGTGAGGAAGGAGCTTTCAATGCCACGTAAAAAAGAGGTCGTTAGTGGGAATTTCGTTAAATACGATGCGGTAGTTCTCGGTTCTGGACCTGCAGGTGAAGGCGCGGCAATGAAGCTTGCAAAAGCGGGTAAGCGTGTTGCAATTGTAGATGTGCGTGATCAGCTCGGTGGTAACTGTGCACATGTGGGTACCATTCCAAGTAAAGCATTGCGTCAAACAGTTTCTAGTATTATCCGCTACCAGCGTGATCCAATGTTTCAAAAAGTAGGTGAATGGAAACAGTTCACCATGAAACAGGTTTTGCGTAATGCACATAAAGTAATTCAACAACAGGTTGATACGCATACACGCTTTTATGACCGCAACAAAATTGGTGTATTTCACGGTCGTGCATACATCCAAGATAAAAATACAGTTTTAGTTTTTAGCCACGAAGGCATTAAAGAAACCATTATCTGTAAGCAAATCGTGATTGCCACAGGTAGTCGTCCTTATCATCCACAAGGTCTTGACTTTGATCACCCTCGTGTATTCGATTCGGATAAGATTCTTGATCTTGATTACTCAATTCAAAAAATCATTATTTACGGCGCAGGTGTTATTGGCTGTGAATATGCCTCAATCTTTATTGGTTTAGACCATAAAGTTGACTTGATCAATACTCAGCAAAAACTATTAAGTTATTTAGATGATGAAATTGCAGATGCTTTGTCTTATCACTTACGTGAACAAGGTGTATTGATTCGCCACAACGAACAAATGGATCATCTTGAAACGTTTGATGACCATGTTGTTTTACACTTACAAAGTGGTAAAAAGATTAAAGCCGATGCGATTCTTTGGTGTAACGGTCGTTCAGGAAATACAGAAGGTTTAGGTCTTGAAAATGTTGGATTGGTTCCAAACAACCGCGGCCAACTTTCAGTAAATGATCAGTACCAAACTGAAGTTGAAAATATTTATGCTGCTGGTGATGTGATTGGCTGGCCATCACTTGCTTCAGCTGCTTATGACCAAGGGCGCTGTGCTGGCGCAAACATGAGTGGTGAAGATGCTAAACCAGTACGAGATATTCCTACAGGTATCTATACCATTCCGGAAATCTCATCTATTGGTAAAAATGAACAGGAATTAACGGAAGAAAAAATTCCGTATGAAGTGGGTCAGGCATCTTTCCGTCATTTAGCTCGTGCACAAATTACCGGTGATACAGTGGGGGAGTTAAAAATTCTTTTCCACCGCGACACTATGGAAATTTTAGGTATTCACTGTTTTGGTAATAACGCTGCTGAAATTATCCACATTGGGCAAGCAGTTATGCACAGCCCAAATAATACTTTGAAATATTTCGTTGAAACAACGTTTAACTATCCAACCATGGCTGAAGCATATCGTGTAGCTGCACTTAACGGTATGAATCGCTTGTTTTGATTTTAAATAAGTTTTTCATAAAAAAGCCCGCAAACTTGCGGGCTTTTTTATTTTCATTAGACCATACGATTTTTATATTTTTATGACAATATTCTGTATGGGTTTAGCATCTTATCTCTTTAGTGCGCACAAAATGCTTGATTAAAATATTCAAATAAATCAGGTGTCTGTTTCCATAAAACGATGGACAAAACCAGAAGAACTCCGATGAGGAATGTCATAATTGTTTTCAAAAGTAAGGCATTATGCATCATGAATAACGGCCTCCTCATTTACAAAGAAATGTACGATTACGCCTACTATACTCAATGCAATAGAACATAGCCAAATTGCATTGTAATTACCTGTTAAGTCATGGTTAACACCGCCAAGCCAGCCGCCAAAAAAAGAACCAACCTGATGGGTGAAAAAGACAATGCCGCTTAGCATTGAAAGATATTTAACGCCAAACATATTTGCCACGATGCCATTCGTAAGCGGAACGGTAGAGAGCCATAGAAGTCCCATGACTACCCCAAAAGCATATACTGTATAAGTGCTTAACGGTAATAGTAGAAAGGCAATGATTGCGATCCCTCTGCTGCCATAAAGTGCCATTAATAACTTAGGTTTTGAGAAACGATCACCTAACCAGCCTGCACCATACGTCCCCACAATATTAAATAAGCCAACTAAAGCGAGAAATACAGTACCTGTAGCTGCATCAAAGCCATGGTCAATCAAATAGCCAGGCAAATGTACACCTAAGAAAACAACTTGGAACCCACATACTAAAAATCCTAAAGCTAACCACCAAAAGGGTTTATGTTTTCTGGCAATATTCAGTACTTGTTTAAATGAAAGATGGGGTTGTGCAATTGCTTTTGGCGTTTGATGTATAGGGGCTTTTAACATCCATGCTAGAGGGATAATAAGAGCGATTAAAAGCGCATTCACCATTAAAGCTGCTGACCAGCCCACGCTTTTAAGCAAGAGAAGGGTCGAGGGCAACATAATAAATTGACCAAAAGAACCTGCTGCACTGGCAATCCCCATTGCCATACTTCTTTTTTCAGGAGGAGCTGCCCGACCTACTGCACTGAGTAAAACAGTAAAAGAAGTTGCTGATAAAGCTAAACCAATAATAAGACCTAAGCTTAAATTTAAAATTAAGATATTTGAACTAAAAGCCATTAATAATAAGCCGAGGGTATAAAGAAGCCCGCCAACAGCTACCACAATTTTGCTGCCATATTTGTCTGCAATTGCACCAGTAAAAGGTTGTACGGCTCCCCAAATTAGATTTTGCATAGCAATCGCGAGACTAAAAACGTGCTGCCCCCAACCGAACTCATGACTCATCGGAACCAAATAAAGTCCAAAACCATGACGTACGCCTAATGAAAGAGCCAAGATAAGGGCGCTACCGATCAACATATAAATGAGTGACTGAGAAAATTGATTGCTTGTTTTAGTCATTGTGAGTGTAAAGTTATAAGAGTGTGATAAATGATTGTAGAAGATATATCGAATAATATCGATATATCTATAAAAATATTTAAGAAGAATTAAAAAGTTCGAAAGAGCTATGTGACGCTATAAAAGTAAATAAGCAGAAATCATTTTGATTTCTGCTCATTATAAAAATTAAGCTGCGGAATTACGTTCAAGTAAAGCTTGTTCAAAAAGAACTTGTTCTTTTTCTTTATGTTCAGTGGTGAAGCGGATCAAAATTACGCTACAGCCTGCGACTATAACTAGACCACCTAAAATAAATAGGCAAGTTTGCACATCAAGTACACCTTTGAGTAAGAAACCAGCTGCAACTGCACCGGCATTACCACCAGCACCAATAATACCGGCAACACCGCCTAATGCATTGCGGTCAATAAAGGGTACCAATGCATATGTCGCCCCGCACGCCATATGCGTAAATAGTGCAAAAATAGTCATCGAAATAATGGCGAAAGCAACAGCATTCATTTGAGAGAAAAGTATTAAGAATAAACCTGCACCTAAAATCATAAATACCAGTACTTTTGTACGGCCATCCAAACCTTTTTTGAGTGCAACTTTATCTGAAATAATGCCGCCTAGTGCACGTGCAAATAAGGCAAGTAAACCAAAAATTCCGGCTGTTAATCCTGCTGTTTTTAAATCCATTTTGAACTGATCAACGTAGTACATTGCAGCAACGTTATGGATAAAAATTTCGATACCGAAGCATGCGCCATAAGCGATAAATAAAATCCAGACACGGTAGTTACGGGCAGCCTGCATTAAAATTGCCATACCGCCTTTTTTACCACTGCCAACTTCAATGCCTTGTGCACGAACTTCTTTAAAGTTTCCTTGAGGACAATCTTGGGTTAATTTCCAGTAAAGAATGCCAACAATCACCATCATTACACCCGGTACAATTAACGCAATGCGCCAGCCCATAGTTTGTTCAACACCAAACATGACAATTGCGCCCAGTAACAAAGGCATTAAAGCTTGAGTTGCACCGCCACCGGCATTGCCCCAACCAGCCGCAGCTGCATTGGCTGTACCTACGACGTTAGGGGCAAACATAACACTTGTATGATATTGTGTAATGACAAAACTTGCGCCAATTGCACCAATCAGCAAACGGAAGAATAAAAAGGATTCATAACTGTTGGCAGCAGCTACACCAAATACAGGAATACTGCCAAGCAAGAGAAGGGTGGTATAGGTAATCCGTGGTCCATATTTATCACAAAGAGGCCCAACGGCAAGTCGTACTAAAATGGTAATTGCAACAGCAGCGATATTAATATTGGCAATTTGATCTTTTGTTAAGCCGAACTCTCCTTTAATTACGGGCATTAAAGGGGCACAAGCAAACCATGCGAAGAAGCAGACGAAGAATGCCAGCCAAGTCAGGTGGAAAGCACGCATGGCTGGAGTTGAGAAACTGAATAATTTAATCTCAGTTGCTTTTTTTGCATCTAGATTGATATTTGAAGACATAAGCCGTCCCCCTGAACTGAACGAAATTTTAATGCGCATGACAAAATGAAATGTCTATTTGCATACCGATCAGAGCGGACATCTTTGGCCGTCTTGGTTTATCCATTGAATCGCCATTGATTCATCATGGTTAGATAAAGCAAAGGCCATGCCAAAAAATGATTTTTACTAAAAGGAAAATCTTAGTTTTTAATTTTATTAAGTTAGTTTGATCTTAAGGAAAATGAATTAGGAAAACAAAATGAAGAAAAAAGGAAGTAATAGAAGTATGGAAATAGATTTCCTTAATAATTTAATAAGAAATGCTCATTTTTTTAGCATTTTGAGTTAAAAAGAAGCAAGATTTAATTTAACCCATAAAAAAGCTATAAAAACTTAAAGGAGTCTTTATAGCTTTAATGTTTTTAAATTAGAAGCGGTAACCCACACCTACATAGGTAATGAGAGGGTCAATATCAATTTTGGTATTCGCTTTAATAAGCTCTTTACCCGTGTTTTGGTCAGTGACATAAATTTTTGCTTCATTATTCATTTTTGAGTAAGAAACGGAACCAACCGCAAACCAATTCGGGTTGAAGTCATAAGTTGCACCGACAGTTACGATAGGTGCAAAAGTATCGGTCGCTTCTAGTTTTACTTTAGGATTGGCTGATGATGTCTTGCCATCAAGGGCTGCTCCAGCTTGGCCATCATGAATATTTTGAATCATATGCCCAGCTTTAATTAAATCTGACTCAATCCCTGAATTCATTTTTAAGTCATTGAAATAGGCATACATAACACCTGCACCTACATATGGACGGAATTTATTTACTCCAGACTTACCAAACTGATAGTGCAATTCTACGGCAGGTAACCAAGCACGTGCGGTGGCTGCTTTACCTCCTTGAGTCAGGTCAGTGATATGAATATCTTCTTTTAGACCTATTGGACCCAGAGCGGTATTGGCTGAGCCAGATAATGGTGCATAAATATTTCCTTTACCTTTTATATCTACCTTTGGAGGAACACCGGCTTTAATTTCCAGAGATAAATTATCTGTAAAATTATAATTTGCCATGATACCAACAGTATCAACACTCTGAGCTTCTAAGCCCGTACCTTGACTTTGCCAATTTGATAATCCATTTACTGTGGCTGTTCCGGTAAGTATTGAGGGTAATGTATCTGTAGGTAAAAGCTTGATCGCATCATACAGCAGGGGATTAGAACTTCGATCAGCTGCATTTAAGACGGATTGTTTTGATACAGATCCTACTTTAGAGGTAGTTCCTTCTGCGACACTGGTATTAATGTTAACTGGATTTGCGCTTCCTTGTGGCATCGCATGTAACCAGCCAGCAGAGACTGAAAAACGTTTGAAACCATCACCATCTTTTAAACTAAAATAAGGTGAAGCAGCGAAGGTGACTGTTGGCAGAGCAAAAAGGGCAGCTGTCATACAAAATAATGACTTTTTCATCATAAAAGGACTCCATGTCCGGACATTTGTTTACTGATTTTTATTGAGCCCACCATAGCGCGTTTTATTAAAATGATTGTGTAATAAAAATTAATAATTGTAATGTTTTTGAAATATTTGTTTATATTTGGAAAGATTTATTAATAAAAAGTACAAAATAAAAAATAAAAGGCTACATAAAGTAGCCTTTTATTAAATTTGATTAAACTATTAATTGAAGCGAGACAGGTCTTCTTCAGGACGAGCAGTTAATACTTCGATACCTGTTTGAGTGACTAAAATAGTATGTTCATATTGAGCAGAAAGTTTATGGTCTTTAGTTACAACAGTCCATTTATCACCAAGCAATTTAGTCTGCCAAACACCCGCATTTACCATTGGTTCAATCGTAAAAGTCATACCTGCTTCTAAACGCATGCCAGTGCCAGCTTGACCATAATGCAACACTTGAGGTTCATCATGGAAAACGGTACCAATACCGTGACCACAATATTCACGTACTACGCTAAAACGTTCTGACTCGACATATTTTTGGATTGCGTGGCCAATATCACCTAAATATGAACCATCCTTAACTGTAGCCATTCCACGGTACATTGCTTCTTGAGCAACTTTACATAAACGGTTTGCCAAAATAGAAGTTTCACCGCCCACGACATACATCATGTTGGTATCGCCGTGGTAACCGTCTTTAATTACAGTTACATCAATATTAAGGATATCGCCGTTTTTTAAGATTTTATTTTCAGACGGAATACCATGACATACAACATGGTTAACCGAAGTGCAGATAGAGTGTTGAAATGCAGGGCGTCCCGGTGCACCGCCGTACCCTACACAGGCTGGAATAGCATGTTGTACATTTTCAATATGATTACGGCAAATGGTATCAAGCTCGAGTGTGCTTACACCAGCCTTAATATGCGGCTTGATCATCTCTAGAACTTCAGCCGCCAGTCGTCCTGCAATGCGCATTTTTTCAATTTCATCTGGAGTTTTAATTAATCGACGTGGAGCTGTATAAGTACTGTTCATGATCTCTAAAAACTTTTGGTAATTTACAAGCGTCTATGGTATAAATAGCCGCCCATTTTATCAAATGCTTTTCGTGAATATCTTTTACGAAGAATTTTGATAGATGGAGTAAAAAATCCGCACATATATCGTCACATTACTCTGGGTGCCTGTAAAAAGGTGGAGAATGCGGATATATGGAGGCCTAACCCAACTTTTAAGGTAAAGAAAATGGCAGATTACAACGTAAGCATGCGCGACCTTCTTCAAGCAGGTGCGCACTTTGGTCACCAAACTCGTTTCTGGAACCCAAAAATGCGTCAATACATTTTTGGCGCGCGCAACAAAATTCACATCATCAACCTTGAGCACACTGTTCCTGCGTTAAATGATGCTTTGAACTTCGCTAACCAATTAGCAAGCAAAAAGAACAAAGTTTTGTTCGTTGGTACAAAACGTGCTGCTTCTAACATCATCCGTGAACAAGCTCAACGCGCTGGTCAACCATATGTAGACCACCGTTGGTTAGGTGGTATGTTGACGAACTGGAAAACACTTCGCCAATCTATCAACCGTTTAAAAGATCTTCAAACTCAATCTCAAGATGGTACTTTTGCTAAGCTTACTAAACGTGAAGCTTTAGAACGTACTCGTGAGATGGAAAAACTTGAGCGTTCTTTAGGCGGCGTTAAAAACATGGGTGGTTTACCTGACGCATTATTTGTAATCGACGTTGATCACGAAGCGATTGCAATTAAAGAAGCTAAGAACTTAGGTATTCCTGTTATCGGTATCGTTGATACAAACTCTAACCCAGACAACGTTGATTACGTTATTCCTGGTAACGACGATGCGATCCGTGCAGTAACTTTATATGCTTCAGCTATGGCTGACGCAATTCTTGCTGGTAAAGAATACGCTCAATCTCAAGCGAACGCTCAAGCAAAAGGCGACGACGCTGCGAAAGACGCTTCTGAGGCTTAATGCGTTTTGACGCAGGCTTGTCATTTTTGCGACATGTAATGGTGGCAAATTAAGCGTCGAGAGTGCAAACGGCCCAGAGTTTCTTTGGGCCGTTTTTGTTGAAAAGATTTATTTTCTACCGATTTTAGGAGATCAACATGACTGCAATTACTGCAAGCATGGTAAAAGAATTACGTGACCGTACTGGTCTTGCAATGATGGAATGCAAAAAAGCATTAACAGAAGCGAACGGTGACATCGAACTTGCTATTGATAACCTTCGTAAATCTGGTCAAGCTAAAGCTGCTAAAAAAGCTGGCAACATTGCTGCTGACGGTGCAATCACTATCGTTCAAGACGGTAAAAAAGCGATCTTAGTTGAAGTAAACTGTCAAACTGACTTCGTTGCTAAAGACGAAAACTTCTCTAACTTTGCACACGCAGTTGCTGCTGCTGCTTTAGCTGCTAGCGAAACTGATGCTGCTAAAATCGCTGAATTAAAATTGGCTGATGGCCAATCAATTGAAGAAGCTCGTATTGCGCTTGTTCAAAAAATCGGTGAAAACATCCAAGTTCGTCGCGCGAAAATCGTTGAAGGCGAAAACTTGGCAATCTACAAACACGGTTTAAAAATCGGTGTTGTAGTTTCTTACACAGGTGATGCTGACACTGGTAAAGGTATTGCAATGCACGTTGCTGCATTCAACCCAGTAGCAGTAAGCGCTGAAGCTGTTCCAGCTGACCTTATCGCTAAAGAAAAAGAAATTGCTGAAGCGAAAGCGTTAGAATCTGGTAAGCCAGCGAACATCGTTGAGAAAATGGTAACTGGTTCTGTTGAGAAATACTTAAACGAAGTTGCTCTTGACCGTCAAATGTACGTTATCGACAACGACAAAAAAGTTGCTGACGTATTAAAAGCGACTGGTACAACTGTTGCTAACTTCGTACGTTTCGAAGTTGGTGAAGGTATCGAGAAAAAAGCAGAAATGAGCTTCGCTGAAGAAGTTGCTGCTGCTCAAGCTGCTGCGAAGTAATTCGTATCACAATAAAAAAAGCCCCAATGGGGCTTTTTTTATCTCAGTTAAATTAAGGTTATAGAATGACAAATAAAAAAAATCTGAGTATTGGCGGCATTATTGTCTTATTGATTGCTGCATATTTTGGTCTGGATTTATCTGGGCATAAGAAAAATCAATCGCCATCATCAAACTCCGTAACTCAGAATACTGAGTCTACACTTTCAAACGATGGGGTAGACACCGTAGAAGCCGCTTATGAACATAGACAAAGTAAAGTTCAAGTGCAGGGAAGTGGTCGAGTAAAAGCAATTTTACGAGAAGATAATGATGGCACACGACATCAGAAGTTTATTCTGGTATTAAAAAATGGCCTTTCAATTTTAGTTGCCCACAATATTGATTTAGCACCAAAAATTGACAATTTACATAAAGGCGATATTGTCGAATTTAATGGTGAATATGAATATAACGAAAAAGGTGGCGTATTGCATTGGACGCATCATGATCCACAAAACCGTCATGAAAATGGTTGGCTTAAACATGATGGCCGTATTTATCAATAAAATAGAATTGTATGAATGCTCCTTAACAGCAATTTTGTTCTATGCATCTTTTTAAAACATGTTATGGTTTTTTCTAGATAAATAGATGAGTTGTTTGTATGCAGCGGGAACAGGCCGACTACTTGCATTTGCGAGAGTTGGGCGGTCTAGAATTACTAAAAGCACATTATCACCAGACACAATTTTCAAAGCATACACATGAAGGATATTGTATTGGTGTTATTGAAGAAGGTGCCCAGTCTTTTTTTAGGACGGGTCAGCTACATGTTGCTCCTAAAGGCGACATTATTTTGGTGAATGCAGATGAAATTCATACTGGTTCATCTGCCGTAGAATCAGGCTGGCGTTATCGTGCAATTTATCCTACCCCTGAAATGCTTGCTGAAGTAAGCCAAGATTTCTTTGAAAATTTTCATGGTGCACCTTGGTTTCCTCAAGCTGTTATTCAAGACCTAGGGTTATCTCAGCAGCTCTGCTTATTATTTGATTTATTAGAACAAAAAGATAATTTCCTGCTTAAAGAAACCATGTATTTATCTACTATAGCTTGTTTGATGGTGCGGCATGGAAAATCGAGACATACTTTTTGTGAGTTACCAGAAGCTTATTCGAAAGTATTAAAAGTTAAAGATTTGTTGGCAGATATGCCTGAGAAGAATTTTTCTTTACAGGAACTCGCTGATATGGTCGGGCTTAGTGCTTGGCATTTCTTAAGACAATTTAAAAAGCACGTGGGTTTACCACCTCATGCGTGGTTAGTGCAAGCACGTTTGCATAAAGCACGACAGTTATTAAAACAAGGCGTTCAAATTGTGATAGTCGCACAGCAATGCGGATTTTCCGATCAAAGTCACTTTAATCGTCACTTTAAAAAAGCGATGGGTGTTACGCCAACCCAGTATGTGTCGAGTCTGAATCTTTAAATTTTATTTTCATTTTTAGAAGCAATTTTGTTCAAGAGAAGCTGAGCTAAATATAAGAAAATCTATAAATAGTTACAGTTATAGATGTCTAAGGATGAATACTCGTTTAAATCAATCTATTAGATTTTCTAAAAGTCAGCCATCTTATCTTTTCTTACGAGGGGCAGTGGATATATTGCCATTGTCTATTTCGGTTATTCCGTGGGCTATTCTGGCTGGTTCAATGGCAATTCATGCTGGATTATCATTTTATAAAGCACTTGCGATGTCAGGTATTGTGTTTGCTGGTGCTGCACAATTGGTCAGTTTGAGTATGGTGATGGAAGGTGCGTCATTATTAACGATCTATATCACGATTTTTTTTCTTACGGCTCAACATTTTATTTATGCATTAACTTTAAGAAATGATATTTCTATTTTGTCTTTACCAAAACGATTAAGTTTAGGTTTTTTATTAACAGATGAATTATTTGCCTTAAGTGCTCCGAGTGAAAAAAGACATCCTCATTATTTATTGGGGGCAGGGATATGTTTTTATTTATTCTGGGTGGTTTTTAGTCTGGCTGGGATTCTATTGGCTACGGCGGTTCCTAATTTATTGTCTTATCACTTAGATTTTTCGATTATTGCTATTTTTGTGGCCATGATTGTGCCTATGTGTAACGGGAAGCCTGTCATTGCAGGAGTTTTAACAACTTGTGTCAGTGGCTTTGTACTTAAATTTTTTCACATGGAGGGTACCATTCTGGTTTCCGGGTTATTGGGGATGCTGATCGCGGTGCTTGTGGAAAATAGAATAAGAGGAAAATAAAATGTCATGGCTTATGATTTTAGGTTTGGCTGCTATTGTATTTTTTAATCGTTATTATTTTTTGGAACCAAGTGTAAAAGTAAAGTTACCTATACTCATGAATAAAATGTTGAATTATTCAGCACCTTGTTTATTGAGTGCTATTTGTATACCTATCATATTTTTTGAAGGTGATGAGTTAAAAGGGGCTTTAGATAATCCATATTTATATGCAACAGTATTTTGTATTACGGTTGCTTTCTATTTAAAAAAAGTTTTGCCCAGTGTTCTACTCAGTCTAGCATTTTTCTATTTTATAAATTTTCTAATAAATCAGTAAATTTAAGCTGAATCTTTAGAGATCCAGCTTCTTAAAAATTATTGAGTAATCAACTTGTTCTGACGACTTTTCCATTTAGGTAATATTTTTGCAAGATAGGCATCCATACACCAAACTGGGCCAATGAGTAAAAATTGCAAATCTTTAAAGAACGATGGTTTTTTTCCTTCCACTTTATGACCATAAAATTGACCAATCCAAGCAACCACAAAGAAGGCAATATAAAAACCAACGCCTACAGGTAGAACATAAATAAGCCATGCCATCACAACAAGAAGCGCAGACATGGCTACTGCAAGTACAAGATCAAGCCGAGCATAAAAAATTAGAGTCAGTACAACTAATAAAGCAGTGAGAAGAGCACTAAAGTGGGCGATAATTCCGATAATAGAAAATAAAATAGCTGGAACACATACCCAGTGGATTTTTTTATTTGTGGGGTTTTGATGACTCTCACTATATTCATCAAACCATTCACTAATGGATTTCATGGACCTTACACTCCTTGTCTAATTTTGAGTCATTTTTATTTTGTCTATATTTTATCCTGTCGTGATGTGGGTAGACAAGAAAAGTCATATATCTTTCTGTTGGTTTGGTTATATGGCTCTAAAACTTAAGATCTGATCATCCGAATAAGCAAACCAGAAAAATTAAAAAAACCTAACTAAAAAAGAGTGAGATGAGGGTAAAAAACACAGGCTATCTATTTTAGATTTTGAAGTGAAAAAAACTCCAAAAAAACCACTTTTTTATGAGAAGTCGGAAAATAATAGAAAAAAGCTCAACTCAACTTGTCTTAAAACGCTATAAACGGCTCTTTATAGACTAAAGTGGTACTAGGGTAGCGTAATTTTTTTAAAATGGCTGTAATCGAAAAATATACGTAAACAAAGAAGGGGAGAAATACTCTGTATTTTTGGGTTAAAAATTAATCGATTTTGTAATTAAAAGATCAGTAAAGATACTAACTTTTAACAGCGATTTTCTGTGTACTGATTGCTTAAAAATTAAAAAGCCACAAATTAGATTGTGGCTTTTTCATGAACTCTAGGAGTAATCGCTTATGAAGTAGGACCGTCTACACGCTCAATACTTACTTTAGCAGTGCCTGCATTGGTAATACCGAGGCGTTTTGCAGCACCGTATGATAAGTCAAGTACACGATTTGCATGGAATGGACCACGATCATTTACTTTTACTACCACGCTTTTACCATTGTCTTTGTTTGTGACACGGATATAACAGTTTAATGGCAGACTACGGTGAGCAGCAGTAAGTGCATTCATATCGAATGTTTCACCACTTGCAGTTTTACGGCCATGAAATTGACGACCATACCAAGATGCCATACCAGTTTGGCTAAACTTACGAACAGTATTTGAAGCTACTGTGTTAAGTTTTTCAATCACTGAAGGCTCATCTTCAGGGATTTCAATTTTTGCTGCGATAGCTTGACGACGAATTTGATCGCCAGAACGTTCAGTGATTGAAAGACTGTTAATGTTAGAAAAACGAGAATTAAAGTTTTGAGTATCTTTACTCAACACACGTGCTGCTAAATTACCATTACCATCTACATCACTGTTTAATGATGATGATTGCATCATTTCAGCGTGCAGTGGGGCCATGCTTAAACTAGCCGTCAGTGCAAGAATGTATTTCAGCGATAACTGCATTTATATAAACTCCTGAGAACATGCTCTTTTTCTTTTAACCCTAAGGCTAAAAATTGAAGTGAACATGCCTAATTATTCACTTTTGCAATTGCTTGATTGGGGTGGATAATATTCATCGCTTACGGAGAGTGTCTAGTCTTTAACGAGAAATAGTTACAAAAAGGGCAAAAACTTACAGTTTTGGATTAAAAAATAACCAAAAATGTAACAAGCTATTTAAAATGTTTGAATTGTGATCGATTTAACAAAAATATTTATTGACTTTTACATAAACTCATCAAAAAGCTAGCCTATCGGCTAGCTACTTCTGTACCTAATAACCATACGGCAGTCGCATACATTCGGCTTTTATTATAAGTCGTAATCACTTGAAAATTCGGATAGGTTAAGTAGTAAATTGGACCATTATAGTCCTGTAATTGAATAACATTTACCATATCTAAGTCATCAATTTTCACTAGTGGATTTAATGGGGAAATCCCTTGGTTTTTGATTACGCCATAAGGAGTGGGCTGAGTAAGATCTTTAGCAATAATATTTTCTGGATTTGAGCCTGTATAACGTGCCATAAACCCGATAGGTTGATCGCGTTGCCACCCTTCTTTTGCTAAGTAATGTGCAATTGAACCAATTGCATCTTCTGCAGAGTTTCGTAAATCAATGTGGCCGTTACCATCAAAGTCGACTCCATACTTGCTAATATTACTTGGCATAAATTGTGGATAACCAATTGCACCAGCATAAGAACCTAGAATGCTATTTGTAGGATAGCCTTCTTTATAAGTCCATGCGATCAAAGCGGCTAATTCATCACTGAAATAATCAGCACGGCGAGGATAACCAAAAGCTAATGTTGCAAGTGCATCACGAGTAACAAAAGAACCCTTGTTGGCCCCATAACCAGTTTCAACCCCTAAAATACCCAAAATGACAGCTTGAGAGACGCCATATTGCTGTTCAGCACGATTTAAAGCATCAGCATATTGGTTTTTAAAGCGAACACCACGTTGAATAGTACCTTCGACTAAAAACATAGAGCGATAATCATACCAAGGCTTACTTTCCCCTGGGCGAGTCATAATATTTATAATGTTTGGTAAATTTTTTGCACCGCTCATAGCAGCATCAACTTGTTCACTACTTAAACCATAAGTAGTCATTGCTTTTTGTTTAAAATTTAAATAATTAGGATTCGTTACAAAATCGTTGGCCTGAGCAAAATGACTTGTGCTGATGAGGCCAGTACACAAGGCGAGTACTTTTAAAGTTTTATTAACAAATTGAGACAACATATCTTTTTTAAATTCCAAATTATCGATGTGTATGAATAGACATAACTAAGCCAAAAGTGGCCATTAAAGTAATAATAGCGGTACCGCCATAACTCATAAAAGGTAAAGGAACACCCACTACAGGTAAAATACCACTGACCATTCCTGCATTTACAAATACATAAACAAAAAAAGACAAACCAAATGCGCCAGCAACTAAACGTCCATAGTTATGGAAGCTCTGTAAACCAATCTGAAATGTTCTAAAAATAATTGCTGAATATAGAATAACTAATATAAGTACGCCAATTAAGCCAAATTCTTCAGAGTATGCGGCAATAATAAAGTCAGTATGACCTTCAGGTAAAAAGTGTAAATGCGACTGTGTACCCTCAAGGAAACCTTTACCTGAAAAACCACCAGATCCAATAGCCGTTTTGGACTGAATGATGTTCCAGCCTGTTCCTAAAGCATCTGCCTCGGGGTCGAGGAGGGTTAAAACACGTTGACGCTGATAATCATGTAAAAGAAATTCCCACGCAATAGGAATAACAATAGCGGCACAAGCTGCTGCTGCACCGATCATACGCCAAGATAACCCACTTAAAAATAGTACAAAAATACCGCTCGCTAATACTAATAAGGATGTTCCTAAGTCAGGTTGTTCTGCAATCAGTAAAAATGGGACGCCAATTAACATTAAAGATAAAACAACTTGGGAAAAACTAGGAGGAAGTGGTTTTCGTGCTAAAAACCATGAGATCATCATTGGCATGCCAATTTTCATAAACTCACTGGGTTGAACACTTCCGAAACCCGGAATATCGATCCAGCGTTTAGCCCCCATACGAACTTCACCAAAGACCATAACTCCAATTAAGGAAAATAGTGCAAATAAATAAAAGTAGGGTGAAAAAGCTTGATAAACCTTAGGAGGAATTTGAGCCAGACTAATCATGACCAGAAAGCCGATACCAAAGCTCATAGCTTGTTTGCTGACAAGGCCTACATCTTGCGCAGATGCACTATAAAGTACCGTTAAACCTAACAGGGCATTTAGAAATAAAAATAGGCATAACCACGGGTCAATATGGAGTTGCTGCCAACGCGATGGTTGCATGGCAGTGCTAAGACCATCTCGAGGAGCTTGGCGTAAAAATTTATATTGTGGACTAGGAGACATGCGGCTTTAACTAGGTCAATCAGTGCTTGGCGCATGCTAACATAAACCTGATTAATGGCAATGTATATCAATATTTTGCAATAAAAAAACCTGGCTCTCGCCAGGTTTCCGATAGACTATTTTTTATTAATTAAAGAATAGGCCATCATGGTATTCAGCCATCGCTTTTAGTTCGATACGATTTAGACTTGGAATCAGTTTATCAATCGCGATATGAACTGCTTTAGTAACAGCAGCAGCTCCAATATCAGCAGCTTTACGTTTAATCATGCCTAAATCTAATGTTTTATTAAAATCAGACATAAAGTGTCTGATCATGGCATCTCCGAACTGTTTATATAGTTCAGCTAAAGCTGCTTTATTAATGTCATTGCCTGCTTGAAGCTCGGTAAAATTGTGCTTCAGGTTGGTTACTAGGCCTGCATCTAAAGCAACACCTACTCTATATTGACCTTGTGGATCTTTAAATAAGCTTTTCTCAGAAAACTCAACTGACTGTTTAACAACATCGTTTGGCGCTTTGCTAAGTAATTGCTTTAAAAGTACGGCAACTGTTGATTTGACGTAACCAGCTAGTTTTTCGGCAGTATCTCTTTTTTCACTCGCTGGGAAATGTTGTACTAACTGAGTAAGTACATTTTCAATAATTTCTTCATTGAGTTGTAAAGCAATTTTGTCTCGAAGTGGATATAGCGGTTCACTAGAATTTTTATTCGCAATTCCAGTCTGCATATCGTTCAATAAGCCTTCAGAAGGGGTAAAACCAAAAAACGGCATGGTGTATCCTCAAATTATTCGTTTTATTGTCGTGCCAATCGAATCGGTTTTGGCATCCATGATAGATCCGATACTCGGCAAGGATTGATATCAAGTCCACCGCGGCGAGTATAAGCTGCATAAACCATCAGCTTTTCAGGCTGCAAATTTTGCCAAACATCTGCAAAGATTTGCTCAACACACTGTTCGTGGAAACCGTTATGCTGACGGTACGAGATAATATAAGCTAAAACACTACGATAACAAGGTTTTTTGCCCTTAAAACGGATAAAAACTGTACCCCAATCTGGCTGTCCTGTGACTGGGCAGTTACTTCTCAAAAGATGAGAATACAGCTCAATTTCGACTTCTTCGCCAGACTCATCCAGTTTTAAAAGCGACGCATCGGGATGTTGTTCTAAACGTTCAGGTGTAAGGTCATCAATACAAATACCCTGAGGCTTAGAAATCTCTAAATCATCTACTTGAAATAGTGTTAGCTCAACTTTTGCACCCGCTGCAGACGATAGATCTTTTTCAACCGTTTCAATAAATAACTCTTTAGAGTCAAACTGAGTGAAGTTAAGGCTATTGAAATAAAGTTTTAATGACTTTGATTCAATCAAATTTGGTGAAGAAGCAGGCAATGTAATTCTGCCAATAGCAACCTGCGGAATACCGTGCGAGTTTAACCAAGATATTTCAAAAACATGCCACCAATCTTTACCTTGAGTAATGCCTTCAATATGTGAATAGTTTTCACGAGATTGAGCACGTGCAATTGGAAATAACACATCGGGTTGATAGCTAGTTGGATATTGGGTTTCTTTACCCAATAAAGACTGTTCGACACTCATTCACGCATTCCTGAACCACGAGCAAGTAAATAGTAAGCAATTCCGTAAAGTACAACACAACATAGTGTCACAATGATTAAAGAGAACGTAACGTTCACATCACTGTGACCTAAAATGCCGAAACGGAAAGCATTTACCATATATACAATAGGATTAATTAAAGAAAGTTTTTGCCAAAAAGGACCAAGTGCACTAATGGCATAAAACACACCACCTAAGTAGGTGAGTGGAGTAAGTACAAATGTTGGAATAATTGAAATATCATCAAACGATTTCGCATAGACTGCATTAATAAAGCCGCCTAGAGAGAAAAGAACCGAAGTAATTAAGACTGTATATATAGTTACGAACCAGTTATGTATAAAAAGGTCAGTAAAGAACATACTCATAGCCGTTACGATTGCGCCGACTAGAACGCCACGACAAATACCACCAATCACATAGCCCCACAAAATAATATGCAGTGGCACAGGACTCATAATGAGTTCTTCAATACTTTTTTGGAATTTTACACTGAAAAAACTGGAAGATACGTTCGCATAACTGTTTGTAATAACAGCCATCATGATCAGACCCGGTACAATAAACTGCATGTAGCTCACGCCACCCATTTGGCCAATACGTGATCCCACCAAATTACCAAAAATGACAAAGTACAAACTCATGGTAATCGCAGGTGGTAATAAGGTTTGTGGCCAAATACGCAGGAATCGGCGTACTTCTTTACGAACTATGGTCCAGAGGGCAATTTGCAGTTGGTTAAAGTTCATTTTGCCTCTCCTTCAAGATTTTTCTCAACCATTTTGACAAATAGCTCTTCAAGACGATTCGACTTATTTCGCATACTACGAACACGAATACCTTGTGATTCTAAAAGTTGGAATAAGTCATTTAATGTATGTGCCTTATCCATTGTCACTTCTAAAGTGCTGCTATCAATTAAGTTGAACTTCACACCAATAATGTTTAACTGGAGTGGTGCAATAGGTTCTGCCAAATCAAAAATAAAAGACTCTTCACTCAACTGGTTTAAGAAACTTTTCATGGTGGTATCTTCTTTGATAACACCACGGTCAATAATAGCAATTTGACGACACAGCATTTCTGCTTCTTCTAAATAGTGCGTTGTCAAAATAATAGAAGTGCCTTGACCATTCATTTCGGTTAAGAAATCCCACATGGAACGGCGTAATTCAATATCTACACCTGCTGTAGGCTCATCTAAAATAAGCAATTTCGGTTCATGCATCATGGCTCGAGCAATCATTAGGCGGCGCTTCATACCACCAGATAGCATGCGTGCTTGTATATTGCGTTTTTCCCACAGGCCCAGTTTTTCTAAATAGTGTTCGGCGCGCTTTTCTGCAACTTTTTTATGGATACCGTAATAGCCAGCTTGGGTAACTAAAATATCGAATGCTTTTTCAAACTGCCCAAAGTTAAATTCCTGAGGAACGACACCAAGCTGCTGTTTTGCCAAAGATGGATGGGTATCTAGATTATGTCCAAAAATCTCAACTGTTCCTGAGGTTTTTTTTGTGAGGGAGCTGATAATACTGATAGTTGTTGATTTGCCAGCACCATTTGGGCCTAACAACGCATAAAATTCACCTTCAGGCACAGTGAGGTTAATACCTTTTAACGCCTGAAAACCATTACGATATGTTTTGGACAAATCTTTTAATACCAAAGCATCAGTCATGAAATTCTCACATTATGAAAGAGGGGTATATTTTGAGCGATAATGATTAATAAACCAAGTAAAATAGTCGGAATTTTATGAAATTGAGATAAATTTATGAAGTTATTATATATAAAATAAATTGGTGCGCTCGGCGCGCTCACGAAACGAAACATAAGTTAATGATTTTAATATATTAAAACGTTCACTATGTGCGATCATACCGTATAACTTACCGTAAAACTCAAAAATGCCTAAAATAGTACCTGCTTTAACCGACTCTAAAATAAAGTCTGAAATCGCTAAAAATAAGAAAGAAATTGAGAAAAAAACTCAAAAACTTTCTGACGGTGGTGGATTATACCTATTAATTGATAAAAATGGGGCAACCACATGGAGATTCGATTATACCCGTCCAATTATTAAGAAGCGCAACACAATTACTATAGGCTCTTACCCTGAGATTTCACTAGCTGTAGCCAGACAAAAACGTGTAGAGTTCAGAAGCCAAATAGCACAGAATATTGATCCAGTTGAACAGCGTAAACGCGATTTACAGATTAAAAAAAGAAATCTTGTTTCTACATTTGCAGCAGTAGCAGACGAGTTTAGATTAACTGAAGAAATTACAGATAGTACTAAACAACGCAATGAGTCGATTTGGGATAAGCTTTATTTAAGTGTTGGCTCAATTCCAATTTCAGAAATCACGGCTCTTCAAATTCTAGATGCATGTCGTTTATATGAGAATCAAGGTAAATATGATTCTGCAAAAAGGATGCGTTCTAAAGCTAGTCAAGTTTTTAAATACGCAATTGTACTCGGCCTTTGTCAGTTCAATGTTGCAGATCAAATTTCTGGAATTTTAAAGTCTGGCAAAGTTAAGCACTATGCAGCAATTACAGACGAGGAGAGACTAGGGCAACTACTATTAGATTTATCCGAGCCCTCTGTAAGTGGATCAATTATTGTTTACTATGCAACTTTAATTTTACCTTATGTATTTATTAGACCTGGGGAGCTGCGTTGGGCCGAGTGGGATAATATTGATTTAGATAAAGGCCTTTGGGCTTACACGCCACCAAAAACAGAAAACAAGACTCAATTGGAACATATTGTTCCCTTAGCTAAACAAGTAGTTGAGCACTTAAGAAATCTATATAAATTAACTGGTAGTCAAAAATATGTCTTTGCTTCAATGAAAAAGGGCAATGCTGTTATTAGTGAATCAACTATTAATAAAAGACTAAAAACATTTGGTTTTGCTAATGGTGAAACTACTGGCCACGGAATGAGAGCAACAGCGCGAACACTGTTAGATGAAGTGCTCCATTATCCAATTGAACGAATTGAGCAGCAGCTCGCGCACCAAGTTAAAGATATGCATGGTCGGGCATATAACCGAACAAAATATTTAAGTGAACGTACTGAGATGATGCAGGCATGGGCAGACTATTTAGATAGGTTACGTGAAGAAGCTAGGGAAAGAAGAATTAAGTAATATAAAAAAAGGCCTTAAAATAAGGCCTGAATTTTTTCTTTGTACTTTTCATAAAGTTCTTTGGAAAATTCAACTCTAGTTGAGCCGCCCAATTTAACTTTTTTAAGTTCACCTGAATCAAACATTCTATATATAGTTGTCTTTGATAAATTGGTAACTTGAATAGTCTGATTAACTGTTAATAACATTTATTCCCCCTCCTTACTTTCAGCTTTAGCCTTTTTAAGAGCATCCATCAAGTGAACTCTAAGTCCTTCAAAATCAACTTCGAAATTTTCAATTGAGAGTGAATTACCAAGCATATATAAAGTTTGGTTTGCAACATTAAGAAGATAGTCATTAGCAAATGTTTGGTGGGCAGCTGCCAAACGGTCTGCTGTATGTGCAATTTGCAAACGGCTTTCTTCAACTGATTTATCTATTAGTTCTTGAAAATTATCACTCATCCCTCAGTTCCTCAATTCATTTCGTTCTTTCTTCAATTGACGTAAAAGGTTGTGAAGAGTAACGGTTACTGCTTTATCTAGGCTTTTAGTTGAGTGAAACTCTGCAAGCTGTGACAGAGCTAAGCCAAAAATGTGGTATGTAAATACTTTTGCAGCCTCTGGATTAGTCTTGAGAAGTTCTTCCGTACTAGGGCAAATGATTTCTTGAAATATATGTACAGCTACTTGATCCGGTGTGCCTTCAATACGGCTAGGGTTCAAATTTACTTCACCGATAACCTTGCTCATTGTTTTTGCTCCAAACAGAATTTAATAGCTTCTTCAAGTGATTCAAATCCACTTTTGGTATCAATATCTCCAAAAACTAACCACTTATCTTCTACATCACATTTTGAAATTAGATCGCCATTTAACCAGATGTCATTCCCATCAAATTCCACACCACTTTTAGCTTCAATCATTCACGCCACCATTCTATAAATACGTTTAACTTCATGATCTAGCTCATCCATTGCTGAGCGACCTTCTTTGAAATACTTCAAAAGCATTAACTTGTAGCGCTCTTGAGCTGCTTTGTTCATCACACCCTCATTGTTTAAAGAGAGAGTGGCTTTATTGCCTTTTATAAGGTTTACGCCGTGTGGTGTTCCTTTACCGCGATACCCGGCATTTACGTTGAACACTATGAACTTTTCGAAAAGCTGCGGAGGTAGCAGCTTAGGTTCGAATAGAAAATCTGGAGTAGTCTGTTTTGTCATTAAGATTGTCCCTCCAATAAATTTTCAGAGTTTGCATTTTCCAAAATTGCTAAACGTGTGGTAATCGCATTTAGAAGTGGAGCCATTTGCTCAGCAGACCATCCACGTGTATAGCGATATACGGCATTAACTTCGACTGTAGTTTTTGATTCATTGACGCGCTGAAGAAGGGTGTTAAGAGTTTTTTGATAACCTTCATCTAAGATTTCAGCTTGATTAACAGTTTCTTTTGCTGATTCGCTTTCAAAACAATCAATTTCAGTTGTTATCTCGTTCTTGGCCAAAGTTTCGATTTCTTGTTTAACTGCTGGTAGTTTCGCCGCTTCAATTTGGATGAGGGCATCAATACCGAAATGCTCACAAACTGTTTTCACATCAAGGCCGCGTTCAGCAATGAAGTTCTGAAGTTCGTCTCTTTGTTCGTCTGTAATGCCATTAAATTCAGATGGACTAATCCAAGAATTACGCTCTTTATCGAATGTGCAGTTCAATGCTTTAGCCTGCATCAACATCGCTTGGCGCATGTTCTGGTAATACATGTGCTCTTTATCAAGCGATTCAGTTAATTGATTTAAATCACCTGCATGCTCAGCTTCTTCACAGCTTTGCTTCCAGTTTTCCAACTCTTCTTGTGCTTTAGCTGCCGCAAGTTGTGCTGGTGTTAATGTGTTGATATGGTTTTTAGCTTGGGTGATAAGGTCAGCTAAGAAAGTTGGATTAGCTTTTAAATCTGGTACCCATACTTCACCAGTTTCACCACCTAAAGCACCTGAGTTTTTGGCATGGTGGGTAGGAGAAGGCTTAAAACTGATTACTCGAGCATTTTTACCTTCACCTGTAGTAACAGTTGTCAGATAACCCATGATGTCTGCAATACGGTAAAGCTCATTACGGTTTTTACCGCCTAGATCTGGTCGGTAAATAATTTGATCTCCGTTTTGATCTTCTGAAGCGTGAGCAATAAAAACAACATCCTTGCCAAGACTGATCAAAGTATTGATGTATTGCTTAAATGTTTGATTCGCTAAACCTTGTGCCTTTAACTTTAATGAACCATCTTTTTGGCGATTATTAGCGGTAAGCAATAAGTGAGTTTTAATACATTCAAGCATTGCGCCCACGGTATCAATGATTACGGTTTTATAAGGTGCTAAGTCTTGAGGAGTAAGGTTTGCAACGTCACTCCATTGTTGAACCTGTACGACAGCACCGCGCCGTAATTCACCCGTACGGTGAGCACCACGGTCAAAGTCGAATGAAATTGCCTTTTCTGCGGTAAAGCCCATTGATGATTTACCTAAACCCGGATCCGCATATAAGTACACAATGATTGCTTGAACCAATAAAGTTTGGTCAGCAGTAATTATTGGTAGAGCCATTTTTCTTATCCTTATCTTGAGCCAGTGAAGCCGCGTGAACGCTTATAGTTATTGCGGTCACGGCTAGGGATGTTGGTTTCACGCAGTTTTATTGCGAGTTGCTTTCTGCGTTGAAAATCAATTTCTTGAGAAATTTCATTCCAAACTTTCGGATAGTTAGATTTGAACTTGCCGACATCCAAAGGTGTCTTAACTGAGTCCTTGATTTTGTAAAGAACTGAGCCATTAGCATTGGATGCATATACTTGCCAGCCAATTCGAACAGAGTAGAGGCTAGTTGTACGATCAAGACCTAAATATGACTTGTAGCCGTCAGGATGTTTTTTGAAATTAGACATCTTTATGCCTCCACCAACTTATTACGTTCGATGAAGCCTTTTAGAATTGCATTGATATTGCGAATGTCTTCATGTTCGGTGAAATCGTTATATGACTTACCGTTAATGTCAGTGATTTCATTTACTGTTAGTTGAGTAATATCAACAGCGGTAAATTCGGAACCAGGTACGCCGTAGCTATCAGCATGTGCTTCAAAATCAAAGCTAACGTTTACTCGGAAGCTATCAATTTTGACTACAGCAATACCAGAATGATCACCCGTGATTTTTGCAGTCAAAACACCGTAAGTGCTTGGCTGTGTTTTAGGTGTGAAGAAAGAAACGTGCTCTTGTTCTTGCATAGCCGGTTGAAGCTGGCAAGCGACTAAAGAACCACCTGATATTGCAAGAGCAGCCATGCTGACAAATGCAAAGGAGTTGAAAGGGTTTGCTTTTACGTTCATACTTATCTCGCAGTTTGGAAAAGCACATCGGAAGGTAAGAGAGTCGATGTGCTTTTTTGATGTCTGTGAGAAAAATATACCTGCAAGGTAAAATAAAGTAAATACCTGAGAGGTGAAATTTAATTAATAATTTTTCACTTCAGGGGTGGAATTTATATAAGTTAATAAAAAGCCCACAAAAATGTGGGCTTATAACTTAGTTAATTAATTCATTAATTGGCTTGTGGATGATGTTGTCTATGCTGGCTTGGAGGAACGATATCAGTAATTGCAGTTATGCTTTCTACTTCCTCCATGTCAAAAGTAAGTCTTTCACCACCATTAACTGCCAGTAAATTTAAAACATTATTGTGTATTCCAATAAACTCTTTAATAGTACATCTGCCATCTTTTAAACAAACTTGAACAAATTCTGTAGGTGTTAGTTCCGCATCTGGATCACAAACAACATACCAGCCATTACGAATAGCAGGGTACATAGAATCACCAGTTCCTTTAATTGCGTATGAGCGATCTCCCGCAGTATGAGTTGGAACATATCCATCTCCTGCATTACCGTCATATCCCATATCTGTAAAATAACCGTCCATCCCCATTTTGCTGTAAGCCTTTACTGGTACCCATCTTTTTGAAATTACAAATGGTTTCTCTACAGTTCTAGAGAAAAGAACTGCATCTTCACTATCTGGAATATTATATTTTTTCTTAAAAGCTTCTATATCAATTTGCTTAAAACCAGAAATAGAACCTGATTGCTCTGAAAGTTCACTTTGATTATCAGACTGGTCTAAATAACCACGAGGCTTATTAAAAGCGTCTTCAATTTTTAAAGCAGTTTCATCACCAATATTCTTAGTTGGGTTCTTACCAATGTATTGACTCAACAACCCATAAGCCATTTCGATTTTTTCGGCGAATTCAGAACGAGTTAGTCCTGATTCCTTCATTAATTTCCTTGTATTACCAAGTCTAATTTCATGAATAGTCTTTAATTCACTCATTTTTCAATTCACCTCTAGCGCTGAACTCAAAAATACCTAATGGGTAGAAAAAATAAATACCCTTACAGGTTGTATTTTATTTACCTTGTGGGTATATTTATTAAATAAAATTACCAGTGAGGTGTATTTATGCTTACTCTTCATAGCTATTGGCGAGGATTAAGTGAGAGTGACCGTCTCAAGTTCTGCAAAGAAGCAGAAGTTTCATATGGATACATGGAAACTCATTTAATCCATGCTCGCAAAAAACCAAGAATGGAAACCATTCAAAAAATGGTTGACGCAAGCAATCAAAAATTAACTCACGAAAGCCTATTTGATTTCTTTTTAGGTACATCAAAAACAGCTTAGGAAACATCATGAGCAAATTATTAGTCGATCTATCTGCAAGTGCCAGAAATGACGTATCTCGAATTTTGCAGGCACTTGCAACAAATAAAAATGTAGAAATTGCAGATCATTTAAATGTAGACGCAAGCACATTGTCGCGAATGAAAAACGACAAGAAAAATAATGGCTTGACTGAAATTGAGAGCTTTTGCGAACTCTTGAGTTGCTTAGGTTTGAAAGTTGTACCTAAAGATTATCAAAGCATTGATAAAGAACGGGTTGCTGCACTTTTAGTCATGTCTAAAAGCTGGATGAACCGTATTGAAACAGTTGACGACTTATTTCATGACGAAATCAGTGGTCAAAAGGAAAAGCTTGGATATTAAAAAAGCCTGATTTCGTGGATCAGGCTTAGTTAATTCAATTACTGGCTAGAGGAACTGAATATGCAAACTAATTTATCAAATCAACAGCAAATAATCCAGAGTTGGTTTGAGCCGGCTCTAAAAACTTTAAATGTATTACTTGATGTTCGTAAACAAAATTTGAAACGTCAAAAGCGTGATGAGAATAATGCAGCGGTAACTCGAGATGAGTTCATGAAAGCTCTTTCTGAACAACACAGAATGCCTCTTTTTCATGCTGGACAAATCATATCAAGTTTATATCGAGCTAAAAAGATCCGTTATTTAGGTAGCACTTTTATTCAATTAAATGAAGGTGGTGAAGCATGAATACATTTGTTGATGCTACACGTTCTTTCAAAACACAGTTTGATTTAAATTTCTCTGAAAAAATCATTGTTGATTTCTTCGCTGGCGGTGGTGGTGCAAGCACCGGTTTAGAAATGGGTTTAAACAGACCTGTGTATGTTGCTGTAAATCATAACCCTAAAGCAATTTCTATGCATGAGGCTAATCATCCTCATGCAAAGCATTATGTTCAAGATGTATTCGCAATAGATCCAATTGAAATTTGTGATGGTTTTCAGGTCGGTTGGTTTCATGCAAGCCCAGACTGTACACATCATTCGCAAGCTGCTGGCGGACAACCACGTAAAAAAGAAATACGTGACCTTTCTTGGGTAGTTCTTAAGTTTGCAGGCAAAGTTAAACCTGATGTGATCAGCTTAGAAAATGTTAAGCAGATCTTAGGATGGGGACCTTTAATTGCAAAACGAGACAAAGCAACAGGCAGAGTCATTACTCTCGATAAAATTAATATTAATGGCAAAAAGGTAAATCGAATTGCAGAGCCTGGTGAGCGAGTTCCTCGCCACAATCAATTCTTAGTACCAAACCCCAAGAAGAAAGGTAAAACTTGGAAACACTTTGTCCGTAGTCTTGAACAACTTGGTTATGAAGTTGAGTGGCAAAAAAATATTATTGCTGCTGACTTCGGAGCGCCAACAAAACGTGAGCGATTATTTCTCGTTGCTCGCTGTGATGGGCAACCAATAGTATGGCCAGAAAAATACTTCTCAAAGAAACCTAAGGGCAATTTAAAAAAATGGCGCTCAACAGTTGAATGTGTTGATTTTTCAGATTTAGGAAATTCAATTTTTGATAGGCCGCAAGGTCCTCTAGCTGATGCAACTCTAAAACGCATAGCTAAGGGTATTCAAAAATATGTTATTGAAACTAAAGAGCCATTTTTTGTTAATTCTGCCACACCTTTTATTGGCCGTGATTTCCGCACAAGTTTTGGTCATGACATACGTGAACCATTAGCAACAACTACAGCAGGTTATGGCGGACATAGTTCTTTAATAAGTCCAATCCTTGTTCCGTTTATTACAGAGTTTGCTAACGCATCTCAACAGCGGAACTGGTCAATTGATGAGCCTCTTTCAACCATATGTGCACAAGTGAAAGGTGGGCATCATGGATTAGTTACAGCCAAGTTGAGTAAAGATAACTATAAGGGCGCCCTTCGTGTAGCTGCATTTTTAATTAATTACTACGGCAATGGCGATGCAAGAAGTATCACTGAGCCAATGGATACAATCACCACCAAAGATCGTTTAGCCCTCGTTACTGTCTGGATCAAGGGGGAACCTTGGGCAATTGTTGATATCTGCATTCGCATGTTAAAGCCACGTGAACTTTATAGAGCGCAAGGCTTCCCTGATTCTTACATTATTGAATATGGAAGTGATGGGAAACCTTTATCCAAAAAAGATCAGGTTTTTATGGTTGGGAACTCTGTTTCTCCTTTTCCAATGGCAGCAATTGCCAGAGCAAATAATCCATTTATTACGAAACAAATGAAGGGGGCCGCATGAGCTTAGATGCATCTATTTGGGCTTGGAAAACCCGTCAAAAACAAAAGCAGGGTGGAGCACTAAAACCACTTAAAAAATTAGTTCTACTTTCACTGGCTGATAGAGCTGGTGAAACACATGAATGTTATCCAAGTATTGCGCGTCTTGTTGAGGACACAGAAATGGATCGCAAGACGGTTTTAAAAATTATTGATGAGTTAATTGAGGATGGGTTCATTATCGATACAGGTAAGAGAGAAGGACGAACTAAGCAGGTAAAAGTATATCTTTTGATCGGAGTTAAGGGCAGAGAAACAGCACCAACAACGGTACACTTTAAAGCGGGTAATGATGATTTAAACAGTCCCAACAGTGGAACAGTTCCAACAACGGAACAGTTCCAACAATTCCATGAAAGAGTCCCAACAATTCCGTTAAACAGTCCCAACGTTGGGACACGGAACCTATCAAAGAATCTATCAGAAGAATCTATAAATAATAAAACTTGGTTGAGTTTGAAAAAACTTGGTCAAGAAATTCTTTTGGCATCTGATCAGGAAACTTATGAGCTTATCAAAAATGCAAATTGGTTTGATCGTGAATTGCGGGCTTTTGAACTTTACAACGCTGCTAAGAATCTTTGTGATGAACTCATGCATTACCACTTTGCAGATTGGTTAATTAACGCATGTGCAAAATATCAATCTCGTGAACAATCAAAAAAAATAGGTTCTCAAGTTCGAGTCCCGCAGGGGGAGTCAAACGCTCTAAGTTCGAAGCAGATTTACTCTTTTGCACAAAAGCTTTCTGTACATCCTGAATTTGCAAGTAAGTATGCCGAAGGTAACGAAAGCTATGAACAACTTGCAGCACGTATCGCAGTGAAACTCGCAGATCCTGAGCAACAGCAAAAATGGATGCCTTACCTCATTCAAGTTGGTTTTCAACAGGGCAAGGGAGCAGCAGTATGAACAAATTCGAAATTTTAGGTTGGGCCATACTCATTTCATTTCTTACAGCTGCTATTAGCGGTGTGGTTGTTTTGTGGTGGTTGGTGCGTGAAGAACATGATGAGGTGGAGCCATGAGTGAGCTTAATGAATTTCAAGTAAATGATTTAGTGGTTTGTACTGATGAAGGGTTAGAAGCTAAATACTTAGCCGTTAAAAAGATTACAGGATTTATTGATGATTGGGGCTTGGTTTTAAACGACGGTGAGCACTGGGTAGAGAAAAATAGATTCAGATGTGCTGAGACTGAAGAAATAGCAGCAGGCCACCGCATTAATAACTGCAAAGCTAAGGATGTTTGAGATGGATAAGTTTGAAGAAGCGCTACAACACCATAAAGATAGCTTAGCTAAAGAATTAATCAAGCTTGGTAAAAATAGACAAGTAGATTTAGCTGAATGGGATATAGAGCAGAACCAAGCAGATTATGAATATTATTTTGAAGCAGGCAGACAGTCACAGCAAGCGAAAGTGGAGGAGCTGCAACAAGATCTAGAAGCTCAAAGAGAAGAAACAATCAAAGGATACACAAAGATTTCGGATTTGAGACTTGAACGTGACGAGCTGCAAAAGCGGGTGGATTCTTTAGAAGCAGCATCATTAAAAGCTCTAGCCTGGTTTGATCAGAAGTACATGGGTGAAACAGGCTTGGAGTCAATGTTGTGGGTAGGAAAAGCTAAAGAAGCACGGGATGAGTTAGAGCAAGCGCTCAAAGGGGAAGAAAATGCCTGACATTATGGGTGCAGTTTACTTATGGCTTTTCATCATAGTAAGCCTAGTGTTTTCACTAGGTCTGCTTGTTGGTTGGTTTGTCTGGGGGTGACCAATGACCACATTCAAAGAGGCTCAAATCAATTATGCGTAGAGCAGCAAAGGTCGATGCGAATCAAACAGAGATCGTTAAGGCTCTACGTCAAGTTGGGGCAAGTGTTCAGTCGCTTGCTTCAACAGGTAAGGGTTGCCCAGATCTGCTTGTAGGGTTCAGAGGTACAAATTACTTAATGGAAATCAAAGATGGTCAGAAAGTTAAGTCAGCAAGAAAGCTAACTCCTGATCAAATCGAATGGCATGAATCATGGCGCGGCAAGATCTATGTTATTGAGAGCACAGATCAAGCATTAGAAGTAATTAGTAAGGTTTAGGGGTGACGGAATGAATGCAGTTGAGTTTATGAAGGAACATGGAATCGAAAAAGCTAGATTCGTTATTGGATCTGCTGAAGTTGGTGGTGTTGTGACTCCAAACATCTTAGACCTTAAAAAATTAGTTATTTCTTTGGAGTTGATAGATCAAATAGGCGGTATTGAGATAGCTAAAAGTAAAGTATTTATGGCTGATTTTAATGGGTTCTTAATGATTTCATTTCAAATAGAAAATAAACCTTTTGAAATTTATGTGAAAAGAGTTGAAGAAGCTATAGCGGATTACGAAGCAATTTATGGTGATGAAAGAGACCCCCTTATCCAATTAAAAGAAGGCATAACCAAGTTAAGAGATAAATTCAAAAACGATGCCCATGCATTATCACGATTAGGTGATATGGATAAATCACGTGTTTATAACGGCATTGCTAATCAATTGGATCATTTACTAAAGGGCGGTGCTTGATGTCATCAGTCAGCATTGCTGAATACCGTAAGTTATTTCCTATGAAGAAAAATAAAAAGCGGCGTTCAGCAAAGCATGTTGCCAGACAACCAAGTGTGGGAGAAATGGTACTGGCAACACATTTAAGAGCATGCAAAATCAGTTTTGAGCAGGAATACAAGTTCCATCCTGAACGTAAATGGAGAGCAGATTTTTTAATAACGGGTACAAAGATTTTGATTGAGGTAGAAGGCGGGATCTGGAGTGGAGGTCGTCACACAAGAGGCAAAGGTTACTTAGGAGATATGGAGAAATACAACTCCGCAGCAATGATGGGTTTTACAGTTTTACGGTTCAGCACAGAACAAGTTAAGTCAGGCGTGGCGATTAAACAAATTGAGCAATTGGTGGGATGAATATGAATATGCCAGTACAACACATTTTACAAGCAGTCGATTGGTCTAAATATAGTTTTGAAGAATGGTGCCGCCAGCTAGGTGCTTGGCTTAACGGCGATACTGAAACAATGGTCAAAATTGTTAAGACGATGCCAACAAAACGCATCACGCAAAAACAACGTGAAAAATTAATAGCTATGTATATGAGCGATGAAAATTTAAAAGATCGCTTATGCACTCGCCGTAAGGGTACATGCTGTCAGTTGAATGATAATGAAGCACGAGCAATACATAAAATTTTACTTGATCTTAAAGCTATCGAGGATGAGATTGTTCATGAATGGATTGGGGCAATCTGGTGGCACTATGTAATGGGTGAGTCTATTCGTGATATTGCAAAGAGTAATGATACTTATGGATCGCAAATCCAACAGGACATTAAATGCGGTTTAGCTTTTATCAAATCTCGTTATCCTCATTTTCAATTTGATAAGTTTATTAAAACAGTAGTAATGGAAAATCAATCTTCTTGACTGTAAATACAGGGTATGGCATATTCGTGTTATAGTGTTCGAAGTGTAAGTATTTCACTAGTATTAAAGCTCATCTAACGATGGGCTTTCTTGTTTTTTCTGATAGTTGAAATTCGCTATAGCAAACATAAGTTATTGAAATTTATTTAAATATTGAAAAAATTTCCTGCAATTGGTAAAGTCAATAATTGATAAATTAAACAAATGGTAGAAACATGGTGTTCAAACTCGAATCAGGTTACCAGATGCATTTTATTAATGACGATCAATTCGAAATCTTCTGTTTAGACTGCAACGATACTAAATTTTTAAAGAGAGATCTTGAGCAAAAAGATTTTGTGCAAAACATCGCCTTGCAAGATGTAGTACATGAAAAATTCTTAGATAAAATTACTGGCTTATCAACTAATAAAGTAGATTTAACAACATATTTAAATGATTGGTTTGATCGACAATCAAAGCATGAGGTTAAAACTTATCAGCATTTTGATTAATAATGATTTGGTCCTTTCTTATGGCGGTTTTCTTTTGTGCTATAGTCCAGTCTAATTAAAATCTGGTTAGTAAAATGAATATCTGTGTCGGTGGTGAGCTGGATGGGCAAGTGATAGAAAAAGAAGGGAAGTTGTTAAAAGCTTCTGACTTCGACTCATCATTTGAGACTGAGTACTACAAACAGATCTATAACCGCGACAATATCGTTTACCAATTCTGGTTGCCCGTAGGATCTGATCTACATGAAATGTCTAAATTAGTATTAGATATCTTAAGAGCACCTAAAAACTAGTTTTATCGTTTGCCGGACGTATTACGGCGAAAAGAGCCCCGCCAATAATCGATATTTAGCGGGGCTTTATATTTCTAAAGGATGGATAGATTACGTTCCTTTAAGAGCAGAATATTTTTGATACAATTTAATCATTATATGAATGGTGAAGTTATGAAAGGCAAAGTCTATTTCATTGGTGGAGAATATGATGGCAAATCATGGGATCACCCTGTCCATGTGGGTGAAATAGTGCCTCGAATTAAGTGGCGACCAATTGATGATTGGACAATTAATAATTTCAGCCTATTAGATACAGTTAAAGAAGAGTTTATTAACTACAAAGCAGAAGTCCATCAATCTGCAGGAACTAAAAGATTGTTCTTAGTCGATCCTGAATTGCCAAGAGATAAAGTAATCATCAAGATTGAAAAGTACTTCTTCTAAGTAAGAATTTAAATTAAGCCACCTGCGGGTGGTTTTTTATTGGATTGAATTTATGAAAAATGAAATCGGCTTTCACATTCCTGTTCGTCCAATTCCACCCGAATATATTTTTGAAATGGGTACACCTAACTTTGTGCCGGCACCAGAAATGTGGGACTGGATAAAAGAAGTTTTTCTAAATCCAAAATCAAAACTTTATAACCCTGATCATATTCATTTGCGCTCTTTTCGTTATCCAGACATTGCAGTGATGTGGGCTAGATCTGGCTTTAAAAAGCAAGGTCGTCAGGTTATTGGTACGACCGAAAAAGTCATGATCAATGCTGGTGGCTGGAAGAAGGAACGACAAGAAGAACAGTACATTCAATGGTTTGAATATCTTCCTGAATATCTCATAACTTTTGACGCTTCATATTCACGGATAGCAAATGACGTGGACTTTTGCGCATTGGTAGAACATGAGCTTTATCACATCGCTCAGCAGAAAGATAAATACGGTACTCCTGCATTTAACAGAGAAACTGGCGCGCCTAAGTTAGCTATACAAGGGCACGATGTTGAAGAGTTTGTGGGTGTAGTTCGCCGATATGGAGCAACTGAGGATGTTAAACGAATGGTTGAAGCAGCTAATAAGAGACCTCAGCTCACACGTGCAGATGTTCATTACGCATGTGGCACTTGTAACTTAAAGGTGGTTTAAATTTTTTTGCCACTCTACTTGGACGTACTTGGACGATAGAGAAAAATGGCAAGGCTTAATAAACGGGTAAAACTCTATATTGTACGGTCGCTTGCCATGTATGAGACACCCACAGAAACAATGAGGGGCGTCCAAGAAGTATTTGGAATTGACGTTACTAAACAGCAGTGTGAAGCATACGACCCAACAAAAAAAACAGGGCAGGACTTAAGCGAAGAATTTAAAACTGAGTTCTATAGAGTGCGTAAGGAAATGAACGACAACCTTAGTTCAATTCCAATTGCAAACATTGCTTACCGCCTTAAGCGTCTACAACGTTTCATCGATCACGAACAATTCAAAGAAAACCCTGTCATTGTGCCAAGCTTATTAGAGCAGGCAGCAAAAGAGGTTGGTGGCTTATATACCAATCGTAAGGAAATTACAGGGGCAGGCGGTGGACCAGTTAAAACAGAAAATACTCACACCCCACCTCCACCGCCATTAACACCTGAAGAACTTTCAAAACTCACACCTCAAGAGCTATCCCGTTTAGTGATTAATGGAAAGCTATGACTTACGCATTAGAAGAAATAGCCCCTTTAATTAAAGAGTGGACTATTAAGATACGTTTGCCTGAAATAATGGCTGTGATGACACGGCGTTATTACTACAAGGCAGCCATAGAGCAAAATGAACTTAGTATTCAGGCAGAGTTATACAAATGCCGTAAAGATCCAGTCCATTGGTTTAACAATTGGATCTGGACATATGATCCACGTGGTATGGCATTTGGATTGCCTGCAAACATTCCTTTTGTGTTGCGCCCGAAGCAGGTTGAGCTTGTGGAGTGGCTAGAGGAACGTGAAAACACTCAAACACACGGGCTAATTGAAAAGTCCCGTGATGAGGGTATGAGCTACGTTGTGCTGGGATTTTTCTTGCATCGGTGGTTATTTGTTGAAGGTTTTGCGGGTGGTGTCGGAAGTCGTAAAGAGGAACTTGTAGATAAGAAAGGCGATCCTAAAACCCTATTTCACAAATTCCGCGACATGTTCAGCAAAATGCCTGACTGGTTAAAACCTAAAGGCTTTGTTGAGAAAGTCCACGATAACTACATGCGCATCATTAACCCGGATAACGGCGCAACTATTACCGGTGAAGCCGGTGACAATATTGGCCGTGGTGGACGTACGACAATGTACTTTCTTGATGAATGGGCATTCGTAGAACGGCAAGAAGCTGTAGATGCTGCTATCTCGCAAAACACTAACGTTCATATTAAAGGATCCACACCGAACGGTATCGGTGACAGATTCCACCAAGATCGATTTAGCGGACGTTACTCTGTCTTTACTATGCCTTGGCGAGCTAATCCAGATAAGAACTGGACCGTTACTTATAACGGCAAAGTTATTCATCCTTGGTATGAAAAGCAGCTTGCAACATTGGACGATGTCGTTTTAGCCCAAGAGGTCGATATTAACTACGCCGCTTCAGTTGAGGGTGTCTTGATTCCTTCAGCTTGGGTTCAAGCTTCGTTAGATGCTCACATCAAGCTAAACATCCAGCCAACAGGTGATCGTATCGGTGGCCTAGACGTTGCTGATGAAGGTAAGGATAAAAACTCATTTACGGGACGCCACGGCGTTGTCATGAATTACTTGTCCACGTGGTCTGGTAAAGGTGATGACATTTTCGGAACCACTCAAAAAGCTATGGATATTTGCATAGAGAAGAACATCGGCACCTTGTTCTACGATGCCGATGGCCTTGGGGCTGGGTGTCGTGGTGATGCTAGAGTGATTAATGAAAAGCGCCGTGAGTTGGGCTTGTCTGAGGTTAATGTCGAATCATTCCGCGGTTCTGGTTCAGTTCATGATCCTGAGGGTGAAATGGTTGAAAAGCGTCTTAATAAAGACTTTTTCGCAAATCTTAAAGCTCAGTCTTGGTGGTCATTACGTTTGCGCTTTCAGGAAACTTTTAGAGCCATTGAGGGGCGTGATTATGATCCAGACATGATCATTTCACTCTCTACTGAAGACATCGATGCCAAAGAATTGGCATTGCTCACTACTGAACTATCACAACCAACATATACAAAAAATGGTGTTGGGAAAATCCTAGTCAATAAACAGCCTGATGGTACTGCTTCGCCTAACCGCGCGGACAGCGTCATGATCTGTTTTAACCCGCAAATTGCTGAACTCAATGTCTGGGGCAAGCTGTAAAAGAGAAGGTTATGGGCTTAATTAAATTTACGAAAGATTCATTCCAGAACTTTGCGGCTCGTGTTGGCTTAGGTACTGGAAATCAGCATGATCAATCTGAATATGGTTTTAACTTTTTAAGCCGTAATCGCTTAAAACTTGAAGCCATGTATCGATCCTCTTGGGTCGTCGGTCAAGTGATTGATGTTGTGGCTGATGATATGACACGTAAAGGTGTCAAATTAAGTGGCCTTGCAGATCCAAAAGAATCGGAAAAAATAGATCAGGAGATGGATCGCCTTCAGGTATGGGGGCGGCTTAATAAAACAATCAAATGGTCACGTCTATATGGTGGCGCTATTGCGGTCATGATGATCGATGGTCAAAACGTATCCACGCCGTTAAATCCAAATACTATCGCCAAAGATCAATTTAAGGGATTACTTGTTCTTGATCGATGGATGATTCAACCCACTTTGCAAGATCTGGTCACAGAGTTAGGGCCAGATTATGGTACTCCACGCTATTACGACGTGATTACCGATTCAGTTGGCTTGTGTAACCAAAAAGTCCACTATTCGCGCGTCATCCGTATGGATGGTGTAGAGCTTCCATACAACCAATCAATAGCTGAAAACCTATGGGGGCAATCAGTTATAGAGCGCTTGGAGGACCGATTAACTATTTTTGATAGTGCAACACTAGGCGCTGGTCAATTGGTCTATAAGGCACATCTACGGACCTACAAGGTCAAGGGGTTGCGAAGTCTTATTGCGGCTGGTGGTCAGATATATGAGGCACTAGTTAAGCAGATCAATATGATCCGTCAGTGGCAGTCTAACGAAGGTTTAACCTTGATGGATGCCGATGATACTTATGAAGCTCATCAATATAACTTTTCTGGTTTAGATAATATCCTACTGCAATTTGGGCAACAGATTTCAGGTGCAACAGGTATCCCACTGGTACGTTTATTTGGTCAGTCTCCTGCGGGTTTAAATTCGACGGGTGATTCCGATCTATCTAACTATTACGACAATATCAACCAACAGCAAGAAGGTCGACTAAGAACTCCTTTGCAGATTCTCTATGCTGTATTGCACATGTCAGTACTTGGTAAACCTTTACCTGATTCTTTTAGCTTTAAATTCGCATCATTGTGGCAATTAGATGATGAGAAGAAAGCTAACGTAGCCAAAGGCGTAACAGAAGCTGTTATCTCTGCCGAAGAGGGTGGACTTATTAAGCGCTCAACGGCGTTAAAAGAATTGCGTCAATCAAGCGAAGTTACGGGAGTTTTCTCTCACATCACTGATGAAGAAATTAATGAAGCTGATGATGAAGATCCGCCACCACCAGGTGAGAAGGTAGACGATGAAGAGCCAAATAAGTCGGATAACTCCGAACCTAGCGAGAAAGACCGAGATACGTTACAGCCAGCAGCTTAGAAAGATTGCTGGTTATGTCGATACTATCGTTAAGGGCTTTGATGTAAACGATCCAGCGACCTACCCACTCATGGTGGCATCACTCAATGAGTATGCAAATACACTTCAGCATTGGGCACAAAATGCAGCAGGTCGAATCATTACAGATGTGGCATTGCGTGATGAGAAAACTTGGCTTATTTACGCTAAGGACCTTTCGCGCGGTGTACGTGAACAAATCCGTAATACTGATACAGGTGCTGTATACCAGCAACTTTTAAATAATCAAGTAAGGCTAATTAAGTCATTACCGCTAGATGCCGCCCAGCGGATTCATGATCTTTCTACACGATCGCTAATTGAAGGAAACCGGTCTAGCGAAATTGCTGGCTTAATCATGGCTACTGGCCATGTGACTAGGTCAAGAGCAAACACAATTGCACGTACGGAAGTAAGCCGTGCTTCATGTGTATTTACTCAAGCAAGAGCCGAAAATCTTGGTTCAGAGGGTTATATCTGGCGCACTAGTGAAGATGGTGACGTACGGCCTAGCCATAAGGCTATGAATGGCAAATTCGTTGCTTGGGATAATCCACCAACTTTGGATAATTTAAAAGGTCATGCTGGGTGTTTGCCTAACTGTCGCTGTTATGCCGAACCAGTAATTCCAGAGGATATTTAAATGCAAATTTTCTTTACCATTTTTGGTGGTCCACATGATGGGTATAAGTTTTCACTTGGTATACCAATGGATTGCATTCATTTAATTGAAGATTCACCAATAGCTGCTAAATGGCGCCCAGAAAAGCCACTTTATCCAGAGCGGATAAAAACCGTTCAGTATGAAAAACGAAGAATGTTTGTTCAAAAATATGGAAGAGTCTTTTTTAAAGATGTGTATGCTTTTGATGAGTATGATTTCAAAGAAGCACTAAGAGCTTTCCGGCAATACTTCAATCCAGTTTATAAAAAACAAGACCACCTTCGGGTGGTTTTTTAATGCCTGAAAAAAGGTGAACCATGTTTAAAAGCAAAAAGACCAAAGATCATAAAACAGTTGATCGATCGGAGATCTACACCACTGGTCAGCTAGGTCGTACGCGCGAAACAACTCCTGAAGGTTACTTACTTTGTCGAGACGTCCCAATCGCACGTATTGGGACATTGATGTATGCGGATGGTGAAGGAATTCCAGTTACTCCAGATAACACAGGTTTAATCCTTATTTATCGTGGAGAGGATGTTTTATTTGATCCTATAACTATTGCTAGTACAGAAGGAAAGCCAATTACAGATAATCATCCTGAAGATTGGGTGACACCTGATAACTGGTCGATCTTAGCGAAGGGTATAGCAAAGGATATTCGCCGTGGTGTGGGTAGTGAGTCAGATTATTTAATTGCTGACTTATTAATTATGGATAAAAAAACCATTCAAGCTGTTTTGGATGGAAAAGTAGAAATTTCTCTTGGTTACGATGCTGACTATACAGAGACCAGCAAGGGCAAAGGGTTACAGAGCAATATTCGGGTAAACCATATTGCATTGGTTGAAAAAGGGCGTTGCGGTTCCCGCTGCTCAATAGGAGATAGTTTTATGTCTGCCAAAAAGACACAAAAGAAAGAACCTTGGTATCAAAATTTACTTGGATTAAAACGCACAGTCGACCAAGCTCTCGAAGAAGCAGACAAAACTGCGGATTCGGATGATGACGGTGAAAAAACACAAGATAATGATGAAGATGACGACAGCAAAACTAAAGATGCCGTTGTAAATCGTCAAATTCTTAAAATGCTCAAAACCATGGATTCGCGATTGTCTCGTTTGGAAAAGAAAAAAACCAAAGATTCAGACGAGCCTGAAAAGAAAACTGAAGATGATGACGGTGAAGAAGATCCGAAAGATAAAACAAAGGATGATGGCGATCTGACAGAGCCTGACGGTGCTGAAAAACTTTCTGATGCTGGTGTTCAGACATATACAGGCGACTCTTTAAAAGAAGTCCTTTCACGTGCTGAAATTCTTTCACCAGGTTATCGCATGCCGACATTTGATAGTGCGAATAACGGCAAAGCAGTTTTAAACACAAAGCGTGCTGTTCTTAAAACTGCATACTCTACACAAGACGGTCAAAAGGCTATTGCTCCTTTCGTTGGTCCAAATCCTGATTTTGACAAGTTGCCAACGTACACGATCGATGCTGCATTCGCTGGAGCATCTGAGCTAATCAAACAACAGAACAATGCTAAAGGTGTTCGTTCTGGCATTACTACACGTGATTTCGGTCGAGCTGCTCCAACCCCTGCTGAAATCAACCAACGCAACCGTGAATTTTGGAACAAGCAAGGATAAGAATTATGTCTAATGCATTTTTATATCGCATGCCGAGTGGTATCCCTGGTGATGTCTCTCGTAAAAGTCAATCTACTATTGAATCGCATCCAATCGGTGGCCAATTCTCTACTTTTGGTCTTTTTGGCAAGATCAGCAAAGTAAATGGAAAGTTTGTTCCTTTAGAAGCCGCTGACACTGTAGCCGATATTTACGGCTTATTTGTTCGTGCCTATCCAACACAAACAGCTCAAAACGAGCTTGGCAAAGCCACACCGCAATCAACTGGCATACAAGATGTTTTACGCCGTGGCTATATGACAGTTAAATGTAATGCGGGTACAGCTAAAAAAACGGGTGCCGTTTATGTGCGTATTGCTGCTCCTACTGAAGCAAAACCTGTGGGTGGAATTGAAGCCGCAGCAGATGGAGCTAATAGCATTATCTTACCAAATGCATTTTTTATGCATGATGCTGATGCTCAGGGCAACGTAGAAATTTCTTTCAACATTTAAATAATTATTGAATAGCACAGCCACCGATTAGGTGGTTTTTTTGTGCTTGGAGAAAAGACATTATGAGCAAGCTATTAGTTGCAAACACTATTGCACAAGCTGTGGCCATGGGGACAGCAACGCCTGTACGAGCGCGTACACGTGACCACATGATGACGTTTGACGCCCAGACTGTAGATAGCACAGGTATTTTCCTAGTTGGTGAATTGGAACGTTTAGATCAAACAATGCATGAGCCATTGGTCGATGTAACTTGGTCTCGTGATATCGATCTACGGTCAGACGTATCTATTGCTGATGAAGTTTCGAGTTTTTCTAACGCTTCATTTGCTGCGGCTGGTGGTGCATCCCCTCAAGGTAAATCTTGGGTAGGTAAAAACGCTGATGCAATCCAAGGTATCGCGTTAGATATTGGTAAAACAGCACAGCCATTAACACTATGGGCTAACCAGATTGGCTGGACCATTCCTGAGCTAGAATCGGCACGTCAAGCAGGTCGTCCTGTAGATGCTCTTAAACACAGTGGCTTAATCCTTAAGCACAACATGGATACCGATGAGCAAGTCTATATCGGCGATGATGTAATTGGGGTTCAAGGTCTTTTGAACTCTGACAAAGTCGGTGCTACCAACGTTAATAAGAGCTGGAAGCTTGCAACTGCTGATGAAATTTTGGCAGATGTAAACATGATCTTGTACAACGCATGGGTGGCTTCAGGTTTCGCTGTATGCCCAACAAAGCTTCTACTACCTCCTGAGCAATTTGGCTCTATGGTTACCCGTAAAGTATCTGATGCAGGGAATATCTCTATTCTTGAATACGTCAAGATCAACTGTATTTCCTATGCTAAAAACGGCAAGCCTTTAGATATTCAACCTTCTAAGTGGTGCGTTGGCCGTGGTACCGCTGGTACTGACCGCATGATGTGCTACACACAAAGTGAAAACCGTGTTCGCTTCCCAATGGTGCCGTTACAACGCACACCAGTTGAATACCGTGATTTACGTCAATTGACTACCTATTACGGTCGCTTGGGTGCGGTTGAATGGGTTTACCCAGAAACTGCGTTTTATGCCGATGGTCTATAAGGGGGAATTAAAACATGAGTAAACAAGTACAAATTCTTCTCTCTCGGCCATTAACAGTGAACCTTGGTACCGATGAACATGGACAACCTATATCGGTAAAGTTATCACCTGGTTTGCAGTATGTTGAGCCTGAAATTGCAGATAACTGGTTCGTAAAGGCTCACTGTCAAGAGATTTCATCTAATGACATCCAGACAGGTGAGCTTCAGAAGCAACTAGATGAAGCTAATGAAGCTTTAAAGGCCCTTCAAACGCAATCAGATGAAGCTACTAAGAAAATCGGGCAACTTGAAGGTGATTTAAAAGAGCGAGACACAGAAATCGCAAACTTAAAAATCCAGTTGGATAAGGCCCTTCAAACGCAAGCTGCTGAAGTAAAGGCAAAAGAACCAGCTAAGGCTAAAGACGCACCAAAGGAAACCTAACACATGATTAGCGAATCCTCTTTTCGTGAAGAAATGCCGGCTTTTGCTGATACAACGCAATATCCGACATTTCAGTTTAATTTCTATTTAAACCTTGGGAAGAAGTTGCTTCGTGAGGAACGTTGGGGGGATATGCTGGATTATGGATTGACCTTATTCATTGCTCATTATCTTACGCTTTACAGACGCACCATGAATGCCGCAAGCATTGGTGGCGATGCTGGGAAGATCGTAGGTAATGAGACTTCTAAAGCAGTGGATAGCGTTTCTAAATCCATGGATGTTTCAGGTGTCCTTATTGCTGAGGCTGGGCACTGGAATCAAACTACCTTCGGCGTTCAGTTTTATCAGTTAATGATGATGGCAGGCGCAGGAGGCATCCAGCTATGAGCAGCGGTGTTAAGGCGAGTGGCAATGGTCTAGCCGATATCTTTCAAGCTTTCACTGAATTGTCGCAAATGAATGTGTTGGTTGGCATTCCTCATGGTGAGGCTCGAACCGATGGTGATGGTCTCACTAATGCGCAAATTGGTTACCTTCAGGAAACTGGTTCACCTTCTCAAAACATTCCTGAGCGACCTTTTCTTGTACCGGGTGTTGAAGAAGTTCAAGAACCGGTCGGCGATAAACTTATTCAAGCGGTCGATGCCGCAATGGATGGTAACCGTCAAAAAATGATGAAGTTACTGGAATCTGCTGGAATGATTGCTATGAACTCGGTTCGTGCTTATTTCGTAAATGGTGAGTTTGCTCCCTTATCTTTGGACACTATCCGTGCTCGAGCACGGCGTGGACGTAAGGGTGCTAAAAAGTATCTTAAACAGCTTGAAACTGGTCCCGCTGAGTCTGGACTAGTTAGACCGTTGATTGATACAGGTGAGCTTAGAAAGTCGGTTACTTACATCATCATGAAAAAGGATCAGGAGGTTAAACGTGCCTCAACTTGATGTCTCAGACGTTCTTTTAGACCCCGACTTTATGTCGATCGGCATTATTTGCAAGCGTACAGTAATCATCGTGGGGAATAATGGCCGATCGCAAGAGACGACCACTTCAACACCTTTTAATGGTGTCGTTACTACAAATAACGGCCTCAACATGGACCGCCGACCAGATGGCACCTTAATCAAAGGTGCTATCAATATTCATACACAGTTTGCTTTAACTTCAGGCGATGCAAAAAACAAAGCCGATGAGATTACATGGAAAGGTAAAACCTACATCGTTTCTCAGGTTTTGGACAACTTGCATTATGGCCAAGGTTTCATAAAAGCAATTTGCGAGCTCAAGCCACTGGGGTAAATCATGGGTGATTCTGCTTCAGGGGGATATATCACCCCTAGCAGCGGATCTGCTTATGACCAAGATCTTGAAGACATTTTCCAAGCTTTCATTGTCGGGATTACTTCTTTACCCGGTGATATGGTTCGGCCTCGTTTTCAACGAGATCCACCGCCATTCCCCGCCATTGGTGAGGATTGGTGCGCCTTCGCTATAAAGAATATAAAGCCAGATGATGGGCCTTACTTCGACCAGAAAGACGAAACAATGGATTCAATTCGACATGAAGAATTGACGCTATTCTTATCGTTTTATGGCGACCACGGCCAATCGCTCGCAAACGTCCTAAAAGATGGTCTAGGCATTCCGCAAAATATCGCGCAACTCAACGCGCAGAAAATCAAATTTATCAGTACCGGTGAGATCATCACTGCGCCTGATTTTCTCAATAATCAGTATGTACATCGATATGACTTAACCGCTGTATTTAAGCGTAAAACATCACGCACGTTTGCTGTTAAGTCGTTTGTAGATGCTGGAACAATAAAATTTAATCAGGAGTAATCCATGACATTGCCTGCTTCAGATGTTGTTAATGTCTCCATTAGTTTGGCGGCATTAGCCGCAGGGCCTCGTAGTTTTGGCAATTTACTGATTGTCGGCGCTACTGATGGAGTAATTGACCCTCAAGAACGATTGCGTGAATATTCAGAACCAACAGCAGTAGCATTAGATTTTGGTTTTGATTCTCCAGAATACAAAGCTGCTGAGAAGTACTTTGGTCAAAAACCAAAGCCCCGTACCGGTTTTATTGGACGTTGGGTAAAATCTGCAAGTTCAGCCGTTTTAAAGGGTGCGGTTCTATCTTCGGTTCAGCGGGATATTACGAACTTCACATCTATTTCAGATGGCTCAATGAAGATTATGATTGATGATGTTGAAAAGGTTGTTACCGCTTTGGATTTATCAGCTGCAACTAACTTAAATGGCGTTGCATCTGCATTGACTACCAAGCTTGGTACCGCCTCAGTAACGTGGAATGATGTATATAACCGCTTTGAAATCACATCATTAACAACTGGTATCTCTTCAACCATTTCATACGCAATAGCTAATGCAACCGGCACAGATGTTTCTTCTTTAATGGGTTTAACAGTTGGTCATGCTTCGGTACCAGTCAATGGTTATGCAGCAGAAACTTTAATGGATGCGATTACTCATTTAGCAGATAAGTCTCTCAAATGGTATGGATTAGATATTGCTGAGCCAATTTCTGATAAAGAAGTACTCGATGTTGCTGCATTTATTAATGCCACATCGCCATCTCGTATTTATGGACAAACTATTACTAATGCGCTTGCTTTAGATGGCACCAGTACAACTGATTTAGCTTATAAGCTAAGTAAAATGAATAATGGTCGTGTATTTGCTATCTTTTCAGGTGATACACCACATGCGGCTGCTTCTGTATTTGGTCGTGCTTTTAGTGTCAATTTTAATGGTACCAATACAACCATTACTTTGAAGTTTAAGCAGCTTCCGGGTATTCAAGCTGAAGACTTACAAGTTTCTCAAGCTAAAGCACTCAAGAGTAAAAACTGTAATGTATATGCAGGTTACAACAATGACACCGCAATTCTGCAAGAAGGTGTTATGTGTGATGGCTCATTTATTGATGAGTGCCATGGTTTAGATTGGTTACAAAACCATTTAGAAACTGCTTTGTGGAATCTTTTTTACACTACAACGACTAAAGTCCCGCAAACTGAAGGCGGTGTAAATCGCCAATCTACAGTATTAGAGCGCGCATTAGAGCAAGCTGTTTCAAATGGTCTTATTGGTCCTGGACAATGGAATGGTGATTCTTTCGGCGCATTAAATACAGGTGATTACCTTTCAAAAGGTTATTACGTTTATGCAAATAGTTTGGATGATCAATCTCAATCTGAACGTGAAAACCGTAAATCTCCTGTCTTCCAGATCGCCATCAAATTAACAGGTGCAACTCATTTCTCTGACGTGCTTGTTTCTGTTAACCGTTAATAAGGATAAGAAATATGTCTACATATTCTTTTATGGATACTCAGTGCTCCCTTGCCAGTGATGATGGTGTATTTGATCTTGGTTATGGGGCTGCTATTGCAGAAGAAGGAATTACCTTCTCAATGGGAGGTGATAAGAACACCATGACCATTGGTGCAGATGGTGAGGGGATGCATTCATTGCATGCAGACAAGTCGGGTACAGTGACAATCCGCGTTTTAAAAACTTCACCAGTAAATGCCAAGCTTTCTAACTTGTATCAACTTCAGGCCAAAAGTTCGAAAAAATGGGGTAAAAATACTATTACCCTAAATCATACAGGTTCTGGTGATAACGTCTCAGCAACTAAGTGTGCATTCAAAAAGCATCCTGATATGGTTTATGCAAAAGTCGGTAACTTTAATGATTGGACATTTGATGCAATCAAGATCGACCAGAAGTTAGGAGCTTATGACTAATGCAAATTGGTAATCATAATTACGAAATTGGTCGCTTAGATGCTTTTGATCAATTTCACGTATCACGAAAAATTGCACCTATTGTTCCTACAATTGTTCCCTTCATGACCGAGATTCTAAAAAGCAATGTAATGGATCTCTTAGATAAGTTTGGGGATGATCCAGATAACCCAGATTTAAGTGCTTTAGAAGATTTTGACTTAAATAGTTTTGGTGAAGCGATTCAGCCTTTTATCGATGCATTTGCAGAGATGTCGGAGGAAGATGCTAACTACATCATGAAAAAATGCCTTTCAGTCGTTACTCGTGATGGTGCCAAATTAGTAGTTAAAGATACTTTAATGTTCGATAACTTGGGTGTTGAACATATTCTTCCTTTAACAATTGCAGTGATTCGCATTAACTTGGGAAATTTTATTCAAGGGCTGCTTACGAAGGCATTGAGCAAGAAACAGCCCATTTAAAATTCAAGCATTTACCAGACCACGAGGATTGGCTGTTACGGCCGGTGATTCGTGGTCTTTGTCGTTATGAGTCATTAAAAGATGGAACAGTAGATCTAGCAGATATTGCATTAATGAATGATGCATTGGATGTGCAGGCAGATAACCAGCTTTTACTCGAACAATATAGCGAACAGAAAAAAAGTTGAGATAAACATGAGTGATACAGTTATTCGTGATTTCTTAGTGTCCCTTGGTTTTTCTACAGATAACGAAGGCGCTAGAAAAATGGGCGATGCCCTTAAAGGGGTCGAACTAAAAGCAGCACTATTGCATAAAACATTATTGCTTCTTGCAACTGGCGCCGTTGTTGCTGTGGCTAAGACAGCTAGTGAATTAGATAAGTTGTATTACTCTTCTCAACGTATTGGCGCATCAGCTTCAAATATTCGTGCGTATGGTGATGCAATCTCACAGATGGGGGGTAATGCTCAAAACGCATTACAATCGCTTGAAAATGTAGCGCAAAAGATGCGTAACTCACCAGGTTATGAAGGCATGCTTACTGGCATGGGAGTTGCTACCCGTGATGGAAACGGCCAATTGCGTGACCGTGTGGAAGTGATGAAAGACCTTTCTAAAACAATGAAAGGAATGGATTACTACCAAGCAAATGCTTATGCCAGCTCATTGGGTATTGATGAAAATACTCTTATGGCCATGCGTGATGATAAGTTCATTGGCAACATGGAGAAGTATCAGAAGCTACGCAAGAATGTTGGCTTAACAGATGATCTCACTAAATCTGGTACCGAATTCATGGTCCAGTTCCGTGACATCACCATGACGACCAAAGCTTTTACGGAAGTAGTAGTAATGACAGCAGGTCAAGCTCTTATTCCAGTGCTTAAGTTGATCAATAAGACTTTGCAAAGTGCTATAGCTTGGTTCTCTGAATTAGATCCAAGATTTAAAACACTTCTTGCCACAGGTCTAAAGTTTGCTTTACTCACAGTTATTTTCGGCGGTTTTATAGGTTCAATTGCTAAATTGGCCTCAGTACTGCCAATGCTCAAAGGTCTACTATTTTTAATTAAGTCCTTGCGATTAGCATTCTTGGCTTCACCAATTGGTATTGTTTTGGCGTTGGCTGCTGCAATCGCTGCCTTGTGGGGTGACTACCAAACTTGGAAAAATGGTGGCGAGAGCCTTATTGATTGGTCCAAGTGGGAAAGTGGAATAGAGACGGCAATTAAACGTATCAAGCAATTAGCTGATTTAATCAAAAGTCTAAAAGATAAAACTGTAGAGTTTGTGACTAAGGCAATCGATGATCCAGCAGGCACCGCAAAACAAACAGCAGAGGCAGCTACACAAGCTGCTAAAACTGGTGCAGCAGTTGTAGCGAGTGTGGCTAAATCAACCGTAAGTACCATTAAAAAAACTGTTACCCAGAGTTATGGTTTTAGCTTTGGTAAAGATGTTGATCGCTATATCCATGAGGCTGCTACAAAGTATGGTCTTGATGAGAAGGTATTACGTGGATTCGTCAAAATGGAGGATGGTTGGACTGGAAAAATGTCACCTACTGGTGCAATTGGTACAGGTCAGTTTATTCAATCTACTTGGGATGGTTTAGCAAAAACCGCCGAAGGCAAGGAAATTGGAATGACAAAAATTGGTAAAAGGTTTCGTACAAAAAATGATCCAAGATTTGATAAGTACATCAATACTTTAGCCACTGGTCTTCTTGCTAAACAAAATGCAGATATTCTCACTAAAAATGGGTTGCCTATAACTGGGGAGAATCTTTACATGCTCCATAATATAGGGCCTGGTGTTATACCAGCTCTAAAAGGTTCTAATAAAGTATCAGCAAAGACACTTGAAGCTATGCGTCAAAATGGTATGAAAAAAGGTATGTCCCCAAGTCAGTTTGTGAAGTTTCAAAAGGGAAGGTTTAGCAAACAATATAATGTAGCCAATGCTGGTGAAAATATTATTAATAGTGGTAATACAAAGATTAATAATTATGGCCCACCAAGTGGAAATCCAGATAAAGCACAAATCAACAACTCATCCAATATGTCTGCTAGATCAGTAGTTATACATCAATCATATAAAACCGATATGGTTCTTAATGGTGTTAGAGAGCCAATTGAATCTGCTAATGCTGTAAAAAAACAACATGAAAATACAATGATTCTTATGGCCCACAACACTAAAAGTTTAATTGGTTAATTAGCGTTTATATCAGTCTGCAATTGTTGAGCTCGGTCTTGGTTTAACTTAACTATGCAATTTGAATGGTTGTTCTTTTCCCCATGATAGTTACTGTATGTATCACAGTAACTATTTCGGTAAGTTAACCAATCTTTTTGAGACTTGCTAAGTTCTTTTATAACATTAGGGTTGTAACTTATTTGTCCTTTTGAAAGCTCGGTTAACTTTTTAAAATTGGCAGTTACTTTAGCAAATGATTCATCTTCATAACATTTGGCAATATCTGCCGGATCATTAAAGTAAACTTCACAGTTTGCTAATGCGCCCAAACTTAATAAAGATGTAGTAATAAACAATATGATTTTCTTCATTAATCTTTATTCCGAATAGTAGTCGAGATATGTAAAGTATCGCTTTGATTTTTGCTATCAGCAATACTTTCATGTTTTTTATAGTCTTCTTCAGTAGGAATATATTCATGAGCAGCTTTTTCTGCTTCTTCACTAAATTCCTCTTTAGGTGAGTTTGGCTTTGAATTTTCTTGTAAAGTGGTTTTCGCTTTATCTTTTTTCGGATGGTCATCAGTTATAGCTACGTAAGCTGCAAAAATGATTAATCCAATGATTAAATATAGAATAAATTTAAACATCCATTTGAGACAACCGCCTTTAGGCTTATTAGATGATTGTTCAAAGACAGGATTATTTACTGAAAAACTCTGTCCGCAATTTTTACACGTGTAAGTAGATGTCAGTAAACCGGATTCAGTTGATTTGTATCGAGTCTGTTTACTATTGCAGTATGGGCAATTAGGTCGTGTTGTTTGACTCACAATTTTAAGCCTTTATTTTAAAGTGATTTATGTTTAATCAAAATTATATAGGTTTAATTAAAGTTTTGCGAAGTAGCTTACCTTCAATAGTGCAAACTCACTTTTTAGTGGGTTTTTTAATTCCCGGAGAAAAGCATGGCTATCACCGAAACTGTTGGTTCACTATTGTTTGGTGGCCATCGTTCAATTATGGGTTTATTTGCAGATGTAGTAATTGAAGAAAACCATACAGATGAGCTTGTCATTACTGAGCATCCAGTAGAAAAGGGCTCTCCAATCTCAGATCACTATTACAAAGTACCTCCCGAAGTCACTATGAAAATAGGATGGTCTGAAAGTGCTGGAAAATTAAATAGCTTGATAGGTAATTCCTTCATTGGCGCGGATTTATCCTTATTAGGGATTTATCAAGGTTTACAGGCAATGCAGGGACAAAGACTGATCATCTCAACTGGCAAGCGGCTGTATACAGATATGTTAATAAAGTCCCTTAAAGTGGTGACGGATTTAACTTCTGAGAACTCTTTAATGGTCGATGTTGTCTTTAAGAAGGTTGTTATTACCTCTACAAAGGAAACACTTGTTTCAATAGCCGATCAAAATAATCCTGAAATTACTTCTGATGTAATTGATTCAGGGACCAAACAACCCAAACAAGTTGAACAGTCCATGTTGTCGCAAATTACTGGTTTGGGGCAGGTTGGTGGCGCTTATACAGTAGGTCTCTAAAATGGCTTTATTTGAAATCCCTGTTTTAAATCGGAACCAAAAGTTTTTTATCAAATTAAATAAAGTGAACTATCAGCTCAAATTGGTTTTTCGCAAACGATGGTTCTTAGATATATATCAGACAAATTCTGAGCCAATAGCACTTGGTATTCCTCTCGTATCTGGAATCGATATTTTAAGCCCATTTAATCATGTGATTAACGGTTCTATGTATGTTCAAAATCTTAATGAAGATGAGAGCCAATCATTTAATGACTTAGGTACCAACATAAAACTTTATTGGCAGGATCCTTAAATGAGTGAGCAATGGAAGCGTAATTGCCGGCTAACCGTTCAGCTTAAATATGGTGAGCCCGAGGCATTAGATTTATCAGAAATGCGGATTGTATTTCGTATCAGTCAACCTACAGCTGAAACGCCAAAAGCAGCAGAGTTTTATATCTATAACTTATCAGTCGATACAATGAATCGACTTGCCGGCGAGGATAATTCCAACGTCGGTGCAATAGTCACTTTCGAGGCTGGTTACGGTGAAGAGTTGGCCACAATTTTTAAAGGTTCAACTTTTCAATATCGCCGTGGCCGTGAAAGTCCAACAGATACTTTTTTATGTATTTTGGCTCAGTCGGGTGATAAAGCTAAAAATTATGCGTTGGTCAATAAAACTATTGCAGCTGGCACTACAGTTGACCAGGTCAAAAATGAACTTGCAAAAGAGTTTCAAGCCAATGGCGTGGAAACTGGCGAACTGCCTGAACTTAGCGACCAAAAATATGTTCGTGGCAAAGTGATGTTTGGGTCATTAGACGATCAGATCCGCCAGTTTTGCAAAGATACAAACACAGAATACTTCATTGACGATGAGTATTTATACATGGTTGGTATCAGTAGCTACTTATTAGATTCTGTTTATGAAATGGATGCTAATTCGGGGATGATTGGAATGCCTCAGCTCACTACTGAGGGGCTTATGGTTAATTGTTTGCTTAATCCTCAACTACGCCGTGGTGGACGCATCCATGTTGATACTACAAGCATTCAAACTCAGGCCTTTGATATTGATTATCAGAGCCAAGGAGTTGACCAGCCGCAGAAAGATCTTAAAAAAGCGGGTGGCATTAATGGTATTTACATCATTAAAGCGGTCGAGCATTACGGTGATACACGAGGTGATGATTGGTATACAAGTACTGTTTCAGTGGGTCAAGGTGCGGTAGTACCTAAATCAGGTATCACAATTATGGCGGTAGATTGATATGGCATTAACTAACAATGAAAGATCACCTCATTTATTGAATACTATGAATGATGCGATTAAATCTGCACTAGCAGTACTGTGGACCAATCTACCTTGTATCGTTGAATCTTACGATGATGATGCTCAAACAGTTTCAGTTAATCCTGCTATTCAAGTTCCTGTAATGCGTGAAGATGGCTCGATTGATTTAGTTAACTTACCATTAATACCGGATGTGCCAGTATGTTGGCCCAAAGCTGGGGGATTTGCCTTAACCTTTCCAATTAATAAGGGTGATGAGTGCCTAGTACATTTTTCATCACGCTGTATTGATTTATGGTGGCAAAACGGTGGAATTCAGCCGCCATTTGAAAATCGAAAGCATGACTTATCTGATGGCTTTGCAAGCTTTGCCCCTCAATCTCAGCCTAAACGTTTGAAGAATGTTGCCACTGATGCGGTAGAGCTTAGAAATGATGCTGGAACTGCTAAATTTCGAATTAATTCGGCGGGTGAGTTAGAGTTTTTTGGTACCAAGGCAACTTTTAATTGTCCAGTACAAATGAAAGATGGTTTAGGTGTATTGGGATCATTAAAAAATAACGATGTTGATGTTGGTTCTGGACATGGACATACGAAAGTACAACCTGGTAGTGGTGAATCTGGTCCACCAAAACCATAAATATATGAGGGGTCGCTGAAAGGCGGCTTTTTTTATGCGCTATAGAAAACTAGATGAGGATGGAGATTATAGCTTTGGCCAAGGTCAAAACAATTTCCATGTAGATACACCTGAGGGTGTAGCGCAAGCAGTTATGACCCGTCTTAAGTTTTGGGTAGCTGAATGGTTTGCTGATACTTCAGACGGTACGGGGTGGACTACTGATGTATTAGGAAAGTACACAGACCACTTATTTGAGCTCATGATTCGCCGGCGGATTCTTGGTACTCAAGGCGTTCTTAGTGTTGATTCGTTTGATAGCCAATTTGATGGAGATACACGGAAGTTATCTATTCAATCGACTATTAACACCATTTACGGATCTGCCAATTTACAAGGGGATATTTAAATATGGCAATAACAAGCATAGCCCCAGTAATTAATCAGTATGGTGCTACAGCAGCAACTTATAGCGAAGTGGTTGAGTATCTCAAGGATAAGTATCGAGGTATTTATGGGCAAGATGTTTACTTAGAAAATGATAGTCAAGACGGTCAGTGGATAGGAGTTATTGCCCGTGTAATCGCGGACTGTAATACTGAAGTTATTAATGCTTATAACTCCATGTCGCCAAGTACTTCTGAAAAAGATGCTCTATCACGAAATGTAAAAATAAACGGTATTCGCCGAGCAGTTGCTACCAAGTCCAGTGTCTCGGTTGTATTAGTTGGTGTTGCTGGAACCATCATCAATAATGGAATTGTCAGTGACAAGAATAGCAATCGTTGGCTTTTACCTGCTCAGATAGTTATCCCCCCTGAAGGAGAAATAATTGTAACTGCTACTGCGGAAAAGGCTGGTGCAATTCTAGCTTTGCCAAATTCAGTAATCACTATCTCAACGCCTACACGTGGCTGGCAATCTGTAAATAATCTTCAAGCCTCTACCTTGGGGGCACCAGTTGAAAGCGACACTAAATTACGCCAACGACAAGCTCTATCTACTGCTATTCCATCCAGATCTTATACAGAGGGTATTTTAGGAGCTCTGTTTAGTTTAGATGGAGTTAGTCGCTGTAAAGTTTATGAAAATAAAAAAGCAACCGAGGATACTAATGGCTTGCCACCTAATTCTTTAGCTGTGGTTGTTGCAGGTGGGGATGATCAACAAGTTGCCGAAACGATTCGAGTAAAAAAAGCCCCTGGTTGTGACCTTTATGGAAATACCACAATTATCCGTCCTACTGTTTATGGTGATCCTGTAGAGATTCAATACTGGCGTCCAAATCAGGTAGTGGTAGGTTTGAAAATTGAACTACAGACAACCACAGATTACACAGTTGAGATTGGTGAACAGGTTAAAAGTGCAATTGCTGACTATATTAATCAGCTCGATATCGGTGATCGAATTAGTATTAATAAATTGTTTGTACCAGGTGGACTTTATGGTGCTTTAGAGGGGCGTACTTACGAGATTGAAAGCATCCAATTAATTATTAATGGATCATCCAAAAATGGTAATTACACATTAGCCTTTAATGAAGTGGCCTATTGTGACTCTGATGATATTGATATTAGCGTAGTTGGAGGTACTTAATGCAGACTGAAGATTACCTAAATTTGATCATCAATCAGCATAGAACTAAGCCAAAATTCAAAAATACAGTGCAAGTCTCAATTGAACCCATTCTTGATTGCATTGAAGTACTTAAGACCCTTCATGAAAAATTTGATTTAGATACAGCATCAGGTGACCAGCTTCGAATTATAGCTGAATGGGTAGGTGCTCCAACTGTGGTACCTGATTCTGTTGCTCTTCCTTTTTTTGGCTTTAGAGATCAACCAGAATCCTTAACTTTTGGTGAAACTGACGATCCTGAAGTAGGTGGTTATTTTCGAGAAACGGGTATGAATAGCTTTAGGGGGGAAACAATTTCACCTCAAAAACTACCCAGTGTCATTAAAGCCAAAATTCTACTTAACAATTGTGATTGCACACTTGATGACGCATTTGAAATTTGCAAGTTACTAACTGATGTACCTTTTAAATTAAAGGACAACCGAAATATGACGGTTACTTTCGAGTTTCTAGCAGATTTCCAAACCTTTGATAAAGAGCTGGTTCGCTTGCTATTTCCATTGCCTAGCGGTGTAGAGCTAATTTTTGCGGATGATAATTAATGGATAAGTTAGAAGTATTTTGTAGAGATGGTAATGAAGATGTCAAAAATACTGAAGGGCTAAATATTGTTATAGGTTTTATAAAAAAGGATAAGCCTGCCCGCCAATGGATGAACTGGTTATTTAACTGGTTCACTTTAAAGATCAATGAACTAATCGATGCAGTCAATGCAATTAATGATAAGTCAGATTCTGAAATCGGAAATGTTGCAATTTATCCTTTTAGCGCCATTCCGGCAAATCGGCTTGTGTGTGATGGGACGCTTTACAATATTGCCGACTATCCAAAACTATTTGCAAAGATTGGATCTTTTTATGGCGGCAATGGCACTACCACTTTCGCAGTTCCCGATTATCGTGGTGTTGTATTACGTGGTCTTGACTCAGGGCGTGGATTAGATGTTGGACGAACATTAGGGTCTTATCAAGTAGATACCCTTAAAAGCCATAATCATGATCGAAATCCTGATGGTAAAGGTGAGTCAGCTGTGCTTTCAAATGGCGGAACGAATGCAGGTGATATTCAGGGTTCTGCTGTACGTATGACACAGTATAGCAAGACTGGTAGTACTGGTTCTGACGAAACCCGCATGAAAAATACATCCGTAATTTTTGCAATAAAAGCCAAATAAAGATATTGAAACTCAAACCGTCTAAAAGCGGTTTTTTGTTGCGTGGAGAAAGTGATATGGCAACAAACTGGAATGCGGTTTTAGCAAATATCAATAACTCAAATGATATTTTAGCCATCTTGAAAAAAATCCTTCCATTGCTAGATGGTAAGGTTGACTCAACAACTATTGATGAAGTTATTGCTCAACTGAATAAAATTGCTGAAGATGGCCAAATTACTATTGATGAAGCATTAGAAACCATTAACTTTCTTGAACAAAAGATTGATGAAAAAACTAATGCTTTTAATGATGCTATTGAAGCAGCGGCGGCGGCTGGCGCTGGGGCTAATGGTTGGACGGCAACTCTAGTTGCTGATGCTAGTGGACAGAATCAACAATTAATTAATAATCTTAGTTTGCTCGGTGTTGCTTCAATCGATGCCCTACGGTTAACCACCCCTTTTTATAAAGGTCACAAAGTTACTTTGATTTCTGCAAATGAAGGGCAGCAGGAAGGTGGAGGTGAGTTTGTAGCTACTAAAAAGAATGGTTTAGTTGATGATGGAGGGACAATTATTGCAAGTCCTGTTCAGGACATCTTCTGGGTACGTATTAACTACGATAGAGTTACTCCAGAAATGTTCGGATATGACAATACCGATGGTGCTATAAGCATACAGAAAACGTTGAATAGTAATCTTCCTGTTAGCATGCTTGCTAAGGAATATTTAACAAGTAAACCTCTAGTAATTCCTGCAAATATTAAGTTGATCGGTGCCGGGGTTAATAAAACCACTGTTAGAAAAACAACAGGTACACCTATTACAACCAATACAGGCACATATGATTGCTGTGTTTTAGTTGAAGGTGATAGAGATGGTTATATCGGTAATCTAAATATTGATTCAATATCATTTAAGAAAGATAAAGTTCTAGGTGTCGAGTCGGGATCTTGTGCTTTATTTAAATTTTTAATGAGATCAAGCTTTAGTAGTATTTATTTTTACGGTGGTGAAACTGGCGTAAAAGTAGTTGACGGTTGGATGGTTAATTGGACTCGCGTTGAATCAATGGCTGATATTCCATTCGATTTTGATACAGGCACATCCAATACTTTTGTTGATTGCTGGGCACGTATTGGTAAAACATATGCCTGGAAAATTCATAATCTAACTTATTCCACAATGTTGAATTCCGGTGCAGATTATACTGGTGCTGATGGAACTCCTGCAGATGCGGTTTTTAAAATATCGAACTCTCATTTGAGCTTAGTAAGTTGTGGTTGTGAACAGACCCATGCGTATAATTTGATCCATGCTGATTACTCCTGGTTATCAATTATTAATCCCCATATGTTTGATGTGCATAATAAGTACTTTCATCAGGATCTAGCTCGGCAAGGTGTTTTATGTGCAACCAATCCAGATACGGTTTTTAAGATATCTGGCGGTGAAATTGTACTGAATTACAACGATGAAACCACTATTAAAGGTGTTAGGCCGTATTCAACGGATGGTTCTATTTCCGATTTTGATAATGTGGTTTTTTATAAGGACATTTCATCAATTGAGGACATTAACTGGGGCTTTAATCTTAGAGGAGCTCACGTTACTAGTTTCAAGGCTAAAGGCCAAGAAATCGTACTTGATAATAGATTCCCGCAATCAGATTCAAGAAGCGCCAGTAAAACCAATAAACAGTTTGCTTTTAAATACTCAGATGTTGCTAATACTGACTTAAATACCTTACGCAATAAAGATATTAAATTCTGCTTTGCAGCTTCAGACTCATTTTCTAATGCACCAAAACCAAACTTTGTTGGTCACGTTATAAATATGAGCTTCGGTAATACAGATTTATCTAGCAATCATAGTAATCAGATTGCCGCTTCGATTAATAGTAATGACATTTATTGGAGACGTGCTGGATGGGGAGAGGGGTTTAATCCATGGTTTGCTTTTTGGCATTCTGGAAATTCAACAGTTGACGGCAACGGTTTTATTAAAGCTGCATCTCCGATTGTAAAGCTTTTTGCAGATCATGTTTCACTAAATGATGAAGCTGCAGAACAGAATATTACTTTTGAGAAAGTTTCCTTGGGAAGCTATTTGGTGAAAGGATCCTCAGGGTTTGCAAAAGAGGGTTGGTATATCGAAACTCCTAAAGATGCAAACGGCAATATTCTTTTTGCTGTTCAATATCAGCAATTAGAAAATAATGATATTGAAATTAAAACTTTTAAGAAAAAGTTTGATTTCGAGAGTGCTTCTATTGTTGCCGATTTGGATAATCCAGTTGATATCCCTAGTGGTCGCTGGATTGATTTGCGATTACAAGTAGTTCTAAAGCCTGTTACTACAAGTTGAGCAATACAATTTGTCAGTTAACTTTTAATTAAATCCACTATGGCACCCTAATCGGGTGCTTTTTTATGTCCGATTAAGGGGCGCTGTATGTCAGATAATCAGCAAATTATAGATACGTCAACAGCTTTGGCGACAAGTAAAGCTGCAACATACGGGGGTAGTGCAGTGAGTGCTGTTTCAGCATGGGTGGGTTCAATCGATCTAGCATTTTGGGTCAGTATCATAATTGCTATTGGTGGTTTTGTTATGAACTGGTACTACGCTAGACAAAAAAATAAACGTGATGAAATCGCACATAAGGCTTACTTAGAAAGCCTAAACAACAAAGGTAACTGTAATGTCAAACAAGACTAAATTTGCGGTAACTATTTTAGCAGCTTCGGCTGCTTTTTTTACGTCTTTAATTGGGCATGAGGGGTATAGCTCAAAGCCTTATTTAGATAGTGGCAATGAGCCTACCATTGGGATTGGCTCGACTAAATATGAAAATGGTACTTCAGTCAAAATGACTGATAAACCTATTACAAAAGAACGAGCGATTCAGATCTCTAAAGCCCATATTTCTAAAGACGAAGTTGCATTTCGTAAGTCTTTACCAGATGTGAAATTAACGCAAACTGAATATGACGTTTATCTGGATTTCATGTATCAGTTCGGTCAATCCGCATGGGGTGGCTCTTCAATGCGCCGTCTCTTACTCCAAAACAAGCCACGGCAAGCATGCGATGCACTACTTAAATGGAAATTTGTTGCAAAGCGTGATTGCTCCATACGCTCTAATGGCTGTTATGGCGTGTGGTTGCGCCAGGTTGAACGACACACAAAATGTATAGGGGCTCAATGATGTGGATTGTATTTGCTGCTAAATACTGGCGATCATAACTATTCTGATTCTCGATTTTTTATTGGCCATAACAATGGCTGTTCTTAATTACAAAATTGGTGAGCTTAAAAAAGCAGATCAGAAGTGCTTATCTCAAATCCAAGAAATTGAGAAAAAGAACTTGAAGGTGCTTACTGAAAAGCAGAATCAGTTTAACCAGGTGAGTGCCGATTATGAAAAACTCAGGTCAGAGCAAAATACAAAAGTCGAAACAGTTACACGTGAAGTGCAAAAGATCATTGAGCGTCCTATTTATAAGTATAGCTGTGTTGACGATGCTGGGGTGTACCAAATCAACGATCTTATCAAGGCCGGTAATACCAGCTAACCTGATCCAGTCTTGTCCTAATTTAAATGAGCTAACTGGTACAACAGGCAAAGAATTGATGCTTTGGTCTGTGGATACAGTTGCTAAATATAATGATTGTAAAGCCCGTCATTTGGGAATTGTAAAAGCCCTCAAATGAGGGCCTTTTATGTGTGTTATATATCTGTTTAAGAAAGGATTTATGGTTAGAATAACTTAGACCTATTTAAATATAGTATTTTCTATTTTTTTCCAAAAATAATAACAAATATAAAAATATGGGGAAAAGCTTGCAATGAGAAGAGAGTATTCCAAAAATGAAATTAAATTTTTATAAGAATCATCAGAACACTTCATTATTTCTAAAATTAATAATGGCAATACAATTCCGGAAACCATGATATATATAGTTGATCCTAAGCCAATTTTCGTTAATTTTTTTAATTTAAATTCATTGTTATATGATTCAAATTCAAGGATTGATTCATCTAAAAATGGCATAACTTGAGTTTGATAAGTTTGGATCTTTTGAAAAAATTCTATTAATAAGGGGAGGTGCTTTTGTCTTAATCTCGACTGAAAATGCCGTTCGACATCTGAAGTTAGTCTTTGACGTACTTCTTGATCAACCTCAAATCTTTTTTCTGCTTCACCAATAACTCTCAAAATTTCAGCATTTTTTTCTTCTTTAATTTTTTTTTCTTTAATTTGGTCATAAACATTAAATAAATGAATCAAAGATTCTTGGCTTGAACTCCAAACCCATATTAAATAATTAATCCTTCCCTGAATTTCCAAATAACGGTTATAGTCAAATAATTGGTTATCTGAATCTCTAGATTTTGTTTGATCAGTCGTAACTATTGATTTCCCATTCATAGGATAAGATGTAAAAAATAAAGTAAAAAAGGACATTAGTTCATCTACAATATTCACTATTTCCTTAGGATTAATATCATCATCAAAGGGTTTTAAATCGATTCCATGTTTAACTGCATTTAAATAATAAAAGACTGAAGCAGCTTTTTGAATTAATGGCTGGCATTTTGCATCCCAATCTAAATCCCCATCCTCTTTGATCAAGGTTTGAGATATATTAATAACAAATGAGGATGGAGTGGAAACGGCATCAGCTACTTTTAAGACTTTTTCTAGTTTCTTTTGAGCTTCAGTAACTTTTTGATATGCAAAAATTAAAAATGCAGAAAAAAAGGCCGCTAAAACACCTACAATCGTTGCATGTATACCAGGAATAGCATTAAGAATTGGAAACATATTTTGATGCACCTTTAAGGAATTTATTAAATAAAAACAAATGTCTAAGTATTTTTTTGGTTTAGCTTTGTGATATAACTTTAGTACATTATAAATGTTTAGCAGATTCTAAATAGCTTTCAATAAAGTTAATTAATTATTAATAGTTAATAACTCTTCCCACCGAAATGGATTTCTACTTAATCTATCTCGCGACATTGACCAGTTTCGACCAGGAACAAAACATGGTCCGACACCTAATTTTTTCTTTCCAAACTTGCTGTGAATACCATCCATTGCTTGCATCAAACATTCCTTTTTCTCTATATGTTCAAAGTCAGTTAATAAGTCATAAGTATGGCCAGACTTCGGCTCTAAGGCTGTCAGCACAACACCGCACTTCTTATATTTAATTCCTTCTTTATATATATCGCTGACCATACGAGTTGCTGCTTTAACAAAATCAATTGCACAATCAGTAGGCTCTGAAAATGAACCAGTAATTGATTTATTGTAAAAAGGAACATTTGGATCAAAAGGATTTGACTGTACGAAAGCAATCATACAGCCGCATAAAAGCTCTTCATCACGTAATCTTTTACAAGCATCTTGAGCATACATTGAGATAGCTTCTTTTAGATCCGTTAATTCAGTTACGCGACCACCAAAAGACCGGCTTGCAACTATTTGCTTTTTGGATGGGGGAGTATGCTCGATCTCTATGCATGATATGCCTTGTAATTCGTAGATCGTGCGTGCCATAACGATTGAAAAGCGTTTTTGCATCTCGCGTGGTTCAGCACATGCGAGATCTAAAACAGTGTTGACACCCATGCTTTGCAACTTTTTTGAGTGCTTACGTCCAACACCCCAGACTTCACTCACATCTATTTGAGCAAAGTAGTATTCTTTATTGCACGGATCCATATTCACTAAATCACAAACGCTGTTAAAGCCGGGGTTTTTCTTTGCAATATGATTCGCAATCTTTGCTTCTGTTTTGCTTCTACCAATACCCACACAGACAGGCAAACCTAGCCACTTCCATATTTGCTGGCGCATTTGTTGCCCGACTTTTTCTAAATCAAAGTTCTTCTCATAAGCTGAGAAATCAACAAAGCACTCATCAATCGAGTACGGTTCAACTTCTTCATCTGTAACATACGAAGCAAGGATCTTATGAAAACGTCTCGACATTTCGGCGTATAGAGCATAGTTGCTTGAAAGGACGAGGACATTATGTTTTTGAACTATATCTTTAATTTGAAATAATGGAACGCCCATTTTAATGCCTAAAGCTTTTGATTCATTGCTGCGAGCAACGGCGCATCCGTCATTATTGCTGAGTACAATAACGGGTCTATCATTCAAACTTGGATCAAAGACTCTTTCACATGAGACGTACATATTATTAACGTCTATAAGAAAAAAGACCTTGTTCTCATGCTTCATGAAGTTCTTCTTGTCATTTTAATAATGCAAGTGACAACACCCCAGATAAGTAACTCTTGGCCATCAAGAAGGTGAATATCTTTATAATCTGGATTTTCAGCTTTCAGCCATTGGCCTGTTTCATCGATCATTAATCGCTTTACGGTAAATTCATTATCGATTAGCGCAACAACAATATCGCCGTGCTTTGCATCAAGACTACGATCCACAATCAATTCGTCATCAATATCAATGCCAGCGTTAAGCATCGAAAGCGAAGCAACTTTTACAATAAACGTTGAAGTTTCATTCTTAATTAAATGCTCATTCATATCGAGCACTTTATCTATGTAATCTTGTGCGGGGCTGGGGAAACCAGCGGAAATCTTTTCGAGTGCGTAGGGGATAAGCATGTGAGTTGACGGTACAACTTGCTTAAATGTTAAAGCCTCAGATAAAACAATATTACTTTGTAGATATGGTTTTATCTGGATGATGGATGGTGCAATTTCGCTCATATAATATCCCCTAACTTGAATTTGTAACATATTCAAGATGATATGCTAGAGCTTAGTTAATTTTCAAATTTAAAAAGTTGTGGATAAATAATGACTAGTCGTAACTTGTCGCCGACATTGGTGCATTTGGTCGGAAAATCAACGGCGCTAATTTGCAGTTTTCTTAGGTTTAGGGAAATAGTTAGCAGTAAATTCACCTAAGGGCATTTCAAAGAAAAATTGATCTGCATCTTCTTTTTTGCAGTTCAGCCAATCTTCTCGATACTCTTCAGGGATAACAATAATCGATCTTTTTTCATCTTCAGGTTTATGGAACTGACTCATGAAAGGGTGATTATCTGCATTGATAGTCAGCATAGACATGGATCTAATTTGCTCCCCATCAATAACAGTTGAATCATAAATAGCAGCTACCGTAAAAGGTAGGCCATCTTCTCTATAAATTCCCCAGCGTTCTGCTTTGCCATTCACATAACGTGGTTCATAAATCTTTTCTACAGGTATTAAAGCAAATTGGCTTTTAGCCCATGCATGTCGAAAGCTCGGCTTTTTATCTACAGTTTCAGTTCGGGCATTGTATGTGTACTTTGAAAACTTTAAATCATGGTTCCAAGGTGGAATCATGCCGAACTTAACTTCTCGCCATTCTATATGGCCATCTTTAGAAAAAATAAGAGGGCAGTCATAACCCGGATAAATATCGGCTTTATAGTCGAAAGTAGGTTCGAATAAATCTAAAAGGTGTACGCGGTCTTTTGATATTGGTTCGTAATTAGCACACATATTCTTAACCAACAGGACATATTTTAATCAACATAAATCCTTCTAGAACAAAAGTTTGTACTAAAAATGTTCAATAATTTTAGTTAAATACTTATTAAACAAAGCTTATTGAGTAACAAAAGGGATGGTTTTTTACGGTAGGAATTATTGCGGTATTAAACGGTACTGTAAAAAATACCGTAAAGATTGCGGTAACAGGTGGAACGAATTGAAACTTTATGAAACTAGTTAGAGTTTGTTATAGTAGTTATATCAATGGTTTTGGGAAGAATTGAAACCATATGAAACGAAAATTTGGTGCGCTCGGCGGGCACTTGTTTAAAAACAACAACTTCTTAGGTTTTTCTATCTTTTCTTATTATTTCATACAAAACAAACAAATGCCAAACTAGCCAATAATCTGTACTTCTATTATTTCTTATTTTTTCCTATTATTTCGGTTATCACAATTACGCCAAGATTACGCCACAAAATTATGGCTTCATTTAGACAACGCAACAATACATGGCGAGCCGAGATAAGTGTAAACGGAATTCGCGAAAGTTCAACCTTTGATACAAAAGCTCAAGCTAGGGCTTGGGCATCTAAACGCGAGACTCAGTTACGCGAACAATCGCATGGCAAATTACCAGATCACTCTTTTCTAGAAGCTATTGAACGCTACTTAAGTGAAGTGAGTATTAAAAAGAAAACTCATGAGAATGAAGTCAAGCGAATGGCTTTCTTTAAGCGTGAGTATAAAAAGCTATGTCAAAAACAATTAGCCAAAGTCACAACTGACGATTTAGTGCAATGGCGTGATTCTCGTTTAAAAGAAGTGCAGGGCGCTACTGTCAGACGTGAAGCAAATATTTTAGCTTCTTTATTTACTGTTGCCCGAAAAGAATGGAAGTGGATTAAAGAGTCCCCAATGGCCGACTTGACTTTACCCCCACCATCAAAGCACCGTGATAGACGAATTACCCAAGATGAAATTGATAGATTATGTCTTGCAGCAAATTGGGATAACAATGTCCCGGTAAATTCTACTCAGCAAATTATTATTGCTTTCCTTTTTGCAATTGAGACTGCAATGCGTGCTGGAGAGATTGTCGGCTTAACTTGGGATCGAGTTTACTTAAAAGATCGATATCTTGTTTTGAACGAAACAAAGAATGGCACAAAGCGAAATGTGCCTTTATCTAAGCGTGCAGTTGAGTTGCTTACTTTATTAAAAGGTCTTGATAAAAAGCAGGTCTTTACTTGTAATTCCCAAAGCTTTGATACGCTTTGGCGTAAATTGAGAGATAGATGTCAAATCACTGACTTGCACTTTCATGACACACGCCATGAAGCTTGTACACGTCTTGCAAGAAAATTAGAAGTTTTAGACTTGGCCCGTATGATTGGGCATAAAGACTTAAGAAGCTTGATGGTCTATTACAATGCTACTGCAAGCGAAATTGCAACGAGGCTTGATTAGCCCCGTTTACGTGGTCTTCCTTTCTTTGGCTCATCATCCGATTGTTCATTCAACCAGTTTGATAGCTCTGCCAAGTTCCAGCGTCTTCCTTGACCGCACTTAATAACATAGCGCGGTTTAGGGAAGGTTGGCAGGCAGCAAACTGCTGCCTTAAAATGTACATCTCGATATCCCAAGAACTCAGCAGCTTGGGAGTCATTAAGCCAGATGTCCGAAGGTGGTAACGCTACAACAAAGTTACTACCTATATTCGCAATTGCTGTCATTTCACCCCTCCTTACTTTCCGCTTTAGGCTTTGCCCACCACAAACAAGGCCCATCTTCTGTATCAAAACCTGCAATAAGAAAGGCATCTTTTATAGGTGGTTGTGGTTTCCAGTTTGACCAATCTGCACAGTCGTCTTCAGGAATTTCTGGAATATCCAAATATTCCAAACGCTCAACAAGAATTTCTACACCAAGATTAAGTTGAAGCTGTGCCCATTGTTCCGTAGTATAAAATTCAGCGTTTTCACCAATAGTGTCGTGTATTTCTATATCTGGATGGAACCAATAGCTATTTAAATCATCTGGCACTTCGATTGGTTGTATTTGATATTTCATCCCTCAGCTCCAGATTCACTTGCTTCTTTTAGTGGCTTCCAATGAGTTACTTTTTCCTCAATAAAATAACTAGAATACTCATCACCAATGTAAGCTGTATTTGCATACCATCCTTCTTTGACATAACCGCAGCCGCGATCTTCGTCATAGTCATACCAATCATTATCACCGTGATACTCTTCAGTGAACTTAGGAATAAAATGAGCAACCATTTGGTTTTGGTTTTTAGCTGGGTTTGCATCTAACAAAACAAGCACATTTCGTAATGATTCAGGCATTTGAACTTCAACTGAGATCCATTCTGGCACCGCCTGAGCTTTGGCTTTTTCTAGCTCTGCTCTAAGTCTGTCAATTTCACATGCTGCATGGTGACAAATAACACGTAATTCATCTTCGCTATATTCATCTGCATGCATCATCATTAAATGGCTGATTTCGGTGCCAAATTGACTATCACCTGCAAATACCCAAACAGCACCATTGTCTTGCTCAAAGCTTAGATTGACTTTGCCTTCTTTATTCAAATCTGTCATGCTGCTGCTCCTTAGCTCGGTCTTTTGCTGAATTTGTCAAACGTTGCCATGAACTGATCAACACTGAATTGAATTGTTTTCTTGGCATTGTGCGGTTCAAATTGAGCAGCATATAAAGCCATACCAAGCCACATTACTGAGAATGTGAAAACCTTTGCTGAGTCTTTATCTTGGCTATTCATTTCATCAACCATAGGCCCAATAATTTTCTTAAAAATCTCTTCTGCGATCTGGTCAGAAGTACCGCTAATTGTGTTTAATTCGATTTGTTTCATGCTGCCACCTTCGCTTTAATGCGCTCTTGATATAACTTTGCGTAGTACTCTTGAGCATGTGGAATTTTGTCTTTGATCTTTTGGATCATTGCTTCGTCACGTTTGTAGGTGACAGTTGTTAAGCGTTCTCTAAGGTCGATACGCTCAACTAAATCAATAAGCTGTTCTCTATCATCCCAATCATTTGTAAGCTCGATAGGGCAAGGTAGTAGCCAGAAATCGACCATTGCTTGCTCACAGTCGTAAAGCCACATGTAGCCTTGCATCTGCCAGTCGTAACCAGCCTTCTTTGCCTTTTCTTCTGCCTCATCTTTAAAGAAAGGGTGAGTGCCAATATCCCAAGTGCATTTAGTGTCGATGATCAACTTGTTATTCAGATCAAGAATGTCGCATTCACCAGTGATGAACTCATTTTCCAAACGTCCTTCATGTTTCAAATACTGACGAAAACGAACCTTGCCAGACAGGCTAATTGCAATTTCTTCAAGCGCATTACCTTTAGCCGTGTACTGGTTGCCTTTGAAAGACTTGAACGTGGTCAAGTCCTCCTTAACGATTGTTCTGATCTCAGTCTTAGCTGTATCGCTAAGAACTGAGCCTTTAGTTTTAGAGTCGCCTACAAGCTTATGTAGGCTTGAGCATCGGAATAGCTTCATAGTGCATTTACCTCAGCTATTTGTGCATTAGTAAGTGCATAGCCTTCTAATACATACTCTTTAGTAACTGCATCAGCTTTGATCTGCTCTAAGAGAACCGGGAACTCGTTGTCTGGTACAGTTGGTTTAACTTCCTGAACTTCTCCAACTTCCTTCACGGTGACATTTTTAAACCAGTCTTTAGGTGAGCTCATTCCATCACGTAAGCTAGTGAAAATCTTGCGAAGCGCAACGATATTGGCTGCCGTGATAGCATCAAGACGACGCTGAATGTAGTCTTCAATGTCTTTCTTCGTGACATTGAATTGCTCAAAGGCTACAACAAGTTTTTGCACAGCTTCTGGTGAAGTATCAGCACTTGCATGGATTGTCTTTTCGCACTGATTAACAGCATCATCAATCACATCACCCGGTATTACACCTAAGATGCATGCACGTAGACGACGAGCGCCATTATTTGCAACCAATTCATAAATATCGCGTGGATCTGTTAATTTTTTAGATCCATTGCGTGTATAACGAATATGTGGAACCTGAAAAACCTTTGTTTGACGGGTGTTTGTCTCCACATCCCAAGCAAATGCTTCAACCGTTGATTCGCCATTTTCAGAAGATAATTCGCGGATACCGTACTGAATATTTCCCCAATTCTGAGCAAGCATTTCCGCAAGTCGAATTGATGGACCAGTAACTGAAGTACCACCACGAGCATAAGAATAAACAGCCGATTGAGCTAAACCGGGACGCTGGCAAGCGTTCATAATCCGGTCATAAGCTTCAATTGGGTTACGTGGGAACTGCTTAGCAATAACTAAAGCAGCTTGAACCTCTGCAATTGCACGTTGACTATCAGATTGAACTGTAGACATTGCTTGAGTAGTAGGAGCAGCTACTGCAAAAGGGTTCTGTCCTGAGTGTTGTACTGGCGCATTCATAATCTTCTCCTAATTCTTTTCTGCTATCTTTTTGAAGTGTTGGCACATATTTCTGACAATTTTAAACAACCACTTTTCTTCTCTTTGGGTTGTATGTCTTGATGTGGTAGTGAAGAGTTGAACCACATGTTCATGACATTCTTGGTTGTACCATTGCTCCAAAAAGTACTCTTCAATTGTCTTGAACCCGCAACTGCCGCGATAAGCAGTCCAAGCACAATCCCAACAGCGGATAGTTACTTGAAATGCTTGTTCGCCATACCACACAACAAATACATCAATTGGATCTACACCGTTGTTTGCTGGAATGTGGTGTGCATGTACGCTTTTAACTTCCATCACACCACTCCCGCTTCTTCATCTGCCAATTCTTCGGCGTAGTATTTAAGCTGCTCGTTTAAGCTGTTCACTTGTGCGTCTGTTAGCTTGAAACGTAAGCCAATTGGTGACTCAATGCCGTCTTTATCAGTCACTACAGCATGAGTTTTTGTGTCTACCACAAGCACTTCATATTCTTGGTCACGGGCACAGCCACTGGACTGATCAGTTACTTCACGAGTGTCATAAGTCGTTTCAGCTTTGATCTGGCAGTTAAGAACATTGCAGCCGTAAGTTAAGTCGAAATAAACCGTTTCACCTTCAACTTGAATGTCTGTAGACATATCTAAGTAAGGGAAAGAAGGGCATAGCAACTCAGGCTTGTTAACTAACATATTCATGAGTTAGTACCTCGCATCTTTCTGAGTTGCTCAACTGCCTTTTTAACGTCGTCTTCTGAGCGATATGCGCCATATTGGACATGCAGTTTATCTGATGAATCATTTGCAAAAGTGCAGTGGTCATATCCAGTGCTATAGAAGGGTGAGAGGAACCAGTAAATATCACCCACCTTCGGCTCAAAAGGCTTCGGCAGCTCAAGTTCAACCTTGATGGTTTGGGGTTTGAATCTGAAATAACATCTAATTCCAATTCGGTTTTTCTCAGTTAAAAATGACTTAACAAGAGTGTCATCACTTTTTGGATTAATATCAGTCCATTGGACTTGATTTTCTAAACGCCCTTGAACTTCATGTCCATCAATTAATGCTCGCAACGCATCCGCACCGCTAATCAAGGCTGGGGCTTGGGGTTTTGCAATTGGCGTCAGGCTATTCGCAATATAGTTTTCATAGTCATTTGATTTATTAATAGCTGATTTACACCATTCACCCTGCCAGTAATAAATAACCTTGTCGCTAGTTAAATAAATAGAATTTTGCTGCTTGTCGCGATGAGTCGCATCCTTCACATCATTACGCTTCAAAACAACAAGGTCGCGTAGTTGAGGGAGGGTGAGTTCTTTATCAGTATCTCCACCCCAGCCCATTCTTAATAACATTTCATCTGGGTAGGCTGTAATAAATGCATAGTTTCCAATGCGGTTATAGTATTTTCCGCAACCTTGCCAGCTATAACCCAACTCAAAAAACAACTCCTGAGCCTCTTTGCTCTCAGCTTCATCTTTAACTTTGATTTTGTAGTTATCCATGAGAGGGCTCCTTGTCATTGCCACCCTTGAAGCTCTTCAACGATTCAGTTAAATGTGCTTTTAAGCCCTCAATTTCCTTTTCAAAATCTTCTGCACTAATGGTTGTTCCAAGCATATAAAGTGCATGGTTTGCTACATTAAGTAGGTAGTCATTTGCGAAAGACTCATGAGCAACCGCAAGGTGACCAGCAGAATGCGCAATTTGCAAACGGCTTTCTTCTACAGCTTTATCAATAACTTCTCTGAAATTATTCATCACTCCACCCCCTCAACCTGAACGCGGACATACATGTTCTGTTTTGCTTTGAGTTCGTTGGCGTATTGCTCGTCGGCACAGCCTTTTAGGAATGCAAATACAATGAAGGTGATAATCCAGAAAGCTATGAATGCTTTCGAGCCATCCCTAAAGGCTTGGCTAAACTTGTACTTTTCAATTCTTTGATTCATACTTATCTCCGCATTAGATGCAAACCGCCTAGTCTTCGAACCCTATGGCGGTTTTTGTTTGTGTATGATTCATAGTTTACTTAAGGAAACTTTTTTGTCAACAGAAAAGTTTATTTTAGGAAACTTATTTTTATTCTTTGGAAACTAATGTTTCTTAAAGGCAATAAAAAACCCGCCTAAGCGGGTATTGAAATATTTGATTTATTATCCAGCTCGCCATACCTGGCGCCCAATTACCTTAAAGTTAATTCCGTTTTGCTCAGTCACCTTACGGTCTCTGTATTTTTCATTAAGGCTATGGAGAATTAAAGTACCTCCTTCTTCTTTGAAGATCTTCTTGATCATGCCTTCGCCCTCAAAGTAAACGGCATAGATTTCACCATCAATGATTTCAGTTTGGGAAATATCAATCCCTACCAAATCATCATGATAAATATACTCCTCCATGCTATCGCCTTTAGCTTTTATAAGTTTTAGGCATTTAGGATCAATCATCTTGCGTTGAAAGAATGAAGGCGGGAAAGGGTATTTCCCATTAATTACATCAAAATGGAACTCAATAGATTCCCCGGTACCACATGAAAAACTAGCTTCCACGACATCAATCCATACATAACCGTTAGCCACTTCATACTCAACAACATCGGCCTCCATGATGTCGTCGGTATCAAATGATGCATCTTCTTTTTTATTAAGCCCATGCTTATCCATGAACTCTTGAACATTTAAATTACTAAATCTGCTTGGTTCTTTACCTGTTAACAACCAGCTTTCAGTTGTCTTAAGCACCTGAGCGAGAGCTGGCATGTATTCAACACTAGGCGTGTTAATACCAGATATCCACTTAGAAACAGTACCTTTCTTAGCGCCTGTAGCATCAATCAAGTCTACCTGTCTCAATTTGAGCTCTCGCATTCTTTCAATTATGCGGTCGTTGATCTCGCTCATATAAAAAATCCTATTCAGATGTTTCCAATAGTAAACAAATGTATTGATATAAAGAGAAACTTATGGTTTACTTAGGGAAACTAAAAGTTTATCAAGGTAAACATTATGACTGTCGATGACGTAAAGGAGCATTACAGAGCTGAAACTGATGCTGACCTAGCGCGAATCTTAAAAAAGACACGCGGAGCTATTAGTAAATGGCGCTCATATGGAATTCCAGCTTCAACCCAAGCAATTCTTCAGATTCAAAGTAAAGGCAAGTTAAAGGCAAATCTAGAAGCCTTAATTGCTTAAACCAATTATTAAGCATTTGAATTTAAACAACCACGTTCAAAGGAACCTTAAATGAACATAACGGATGCAGCGTACAACACAGTTCATGATTACCCGGGTGGCGCTTCAGCTCTAGCCGCACGTATGGGAATCAAAAGCCCGGCTGTGCTTAACAGCAAAGTAAATCCAAATACTGAAACTCACCACTTAACACTGGTCGAGGCCTCAAAGCTTATGGCTTTAACTGGTGATTTCCGCATTTTGCATGCTCTATCTGCTGAACATGAAAAAGTTGCAATTGATCTACCTGAAATTCCTGAATGCCGAGACATGTCACTGACTGACAAAGTGCTGTGCATTGGTATGAATGGCGGTGATGTGATGAGCCTGTTCCGCGAGATCATGGCGGATGGCCGTATCACGAAAGGTGAAGTGCAAGACATGTCAAAGGTGATTCACCAGATGCATGTTGCTTTGGCTGAGCTGGATAAACAAATCCAAGCTTGTATTGATAACCCAGAAACAGAAAAAGCCTGAGTTACGACCTCAGGCTTTTCCGGTTGTTCACTAACTGACAGGAAAGTAAACATGAATATGATGACACAATTTAATCATAATCAACAGAGCATGACAAGCCTTGATATTTCAGAGCTTTGTCAAAAACGCCACGATAATGTTAAGCGCCTTATCGAAAACCTCATTAATCAACAGGTAATAGCATGTCCTCAAATTGAGGTTGTGCAAAAAGAAGCCAATAGTCGCGCCTACAATGTTGAGGTGTATGTCTTTACTGGCGAACAAGGCAAATTAAACTCAATCACTGTAGTCGCCCAACTTTGCCCGGAATTCACCGCAGCATTAGTAAAACGCTGGTATGAACTAGAAAACCAAAACGCTGTACAACTCCCTCAAACATTTGCTGAAGCCCTCCAGCTGGCAGCAGATCAGGCGCGTCAATTAGAACTCGCAGCACCCAAAGTCCAGTACTTCGACCGTGTTGCCGACACCAAAAACCTTTTAAACGCCTCCCAGGTAGGTAAAAAGGTCGGCATGTCAGCGGTAAAACTCAATCAATACCTTGCTGATATGGGCGTATATGACCGTCGTATTGCCGGACGCACCTTTGCCCAATGGTTTATTGACAAAGGTTATGGCGAAGTCAAACAGACAGAGCAAGGCTACCCGCAATCCAAATTCACCAATAAAGGCGAACAGTGGGTAATTGAGCAGCTTGTGAGTGAAGGGGTGGTGCAATGAGCTTAGATGCAACTCGCTGGGCGTGGACTGCACCTGTAGAAAGCTGCCCTCAGCGCACCATCTTACTTTCGCTGGCTGACCGCGCAGGAGAGGATCATAAGGCATGGCCAAGCATCAAACGCCTTGAGGTTGATACCAAATGCGACCGCAAAACCATTATGAAAGTTTTGGAGCGTCTGCAAGAGATAAACCTTATTCGCTTTACTGAAGAAACGCGTGGCAATGGGGTGAAAGTTTATCAATTGGTTGGTGTACGTGGCCGCGAAGATGACTTAACCAGTACCAAAAAAGGAACCAGTACCAAAATTGGTACTAGTACCAAAAACGGTACTTCAACCAGTACCAAAATTGGTACTGCGACCAGTACCAAAAACGGTACACAGAATCTATCAATAGAATCTACCAATGAATCTACCAATATATATAAAGGGAAATTCAACTTTGCAAACGCTCTAGTTTCTCAAGGGGCAGATCAAAAACTTATCTCTGAATACATGGAAGTTCGTAAAGCAAAGAAAGCCGTTAATTCAGAAACAGCATTCAAGTCACTTATCTCTGAACAACAAAAATCTGGTCTCACTTTAAATCAGGTCCTTGAACACTGTGTTGTGAACTCTTGGAAAGGATTTAAGGCGGAGTGGATCAAGAATCAGAGCACAGTCCATGGACAACAAAACAAACCATCTCGCTGGGATGAAATTCAAGAGTTAATCGCAAAAGAGGAGGCTGGCTATGAACAGTATGGTTTCTAGCAATCAAAACGCTGTAGAACATATCAACTCTGCAAAAGTTGTCGGTATCTTCAAAGCAATTGCCCCACGTTCATTTGAGAAAACGTTTGAAGGAATTAAAACAGAACAAATCAATCATGCAATGAAAATCTGTCTTGATGGCCTTACTCATGAGCAAGTGAACAAAGGCTTATCAATGGTCCGTGATAACGGCTACTGTCCAGATCCTGCAATGTTTCGCAAATGGTGCTTAGGGATTGAGGGCTTTGGATCTGAGCAACAAAGAGCGATTGACTCATACAAGGGTAAGAACGCAGCACTAGCAAACATTCTTAGATGGCGTGCAGATCAATCAGCACCAATCACAAACGCTGAAAAAGAAGCATATGACCGTTGTTATGAGATGTTCAATGCAATTGAGTGGGCTTACAACTCTGATAAAGCCGCATTTTTAGCATATGACGCATTTAAAGAAAATTATGTGGAAGTGGTTAAAGAACTAGTCGCAAAAGGAGAACAGCAAGGCATCTGGACAGCACCAAAAGCAATTAGTTCCAAAGTAAAACGAATGGTTAGTTATGCCCAAGATTACTTAAACAGCACAGATGGAGTGCATGCATATTCTGCAAGTGCAGCAGGAATCGCTAAAGAACAATTCTTCTCGATTACTAGAGCAGAAGTCAAAGAGCATCAGGATAGAAACAATATTTTTGCATATGACAAAGCTTTGTACGAGTTGATATCTCAGAAGCTTAATTCTCTTGTCTGGGAAGAAGAGAGAGGTGCAGCGTGAAATACGGATCAGTTTGTTCAGGAATTGAAGCTGCAACTGTTGCTTGGCATGACCTTGGGTTAAGTGCTTCATGGTTTTCTGAGATTGAGAAATTTCCAAGCCAAGTATTACAGCACCATTATCCAGAAATTCTAAATTTGGGTGATATGACGCTTATTCGCGACAAAGTGAAATCAGGTGAAGTTGAAGCACCAGATGTTTTGGTTGGTGGTACACCATGTCAGGCGTTTTCAATAGCAGGTTTGAAAAATTCACTTAATGATGATCGAGGTCAGTTGACACTTGAGTTTGTGAGACTAGCAGATGAAATTGATTCAGCAAGAACTATTTGCGGACTTAAGCCAGCCATCATTGTTTGGGAAAACGTTCCAGGAGTGCTCAACACAAAAGACAATGCATTCGGTTGCTTTTTGGGAGCATTGTCAGGTTCGGGGTGTGAATTACAACCGGCAGGGAAAAAGTGGACAAACGCTGGTTGTGTGTTTGGACCATCTCGACAAGTCGCTTGGAGAGTCCTTGATGCTCAATATTTCGGAGTTGCCCAACGACGCAAAAGAGTCTTTGTTGTCGCAAGTGCTAGAGAAGGAAGTGTTGCCAAAGTACTTTTTGAGCAAACAGGCATGTCTGGGAATACTACTGAGATCAGAGAAGCGAAAAAAAATAATACCGAAGCTGTTGCAAAGTGCCTTACAAGACGTGGCGCAGGTGGACAAAACCTAGATGCAGAAACAGCAACCTTTGTAATACATGGTACTCAAGACCCGCTAGTGAATGAAGAAACAGCTCATTGTTTAGGTAGAAACAGAGGTCAAGAGAATGCAGTTTTCACTGTGAATAAAACCGCTGCGACGCTTACTCGAGGATTTGGTGATCGAGGAATTGATGCTGATCAAATCACTAATGGTAATTGCGCTATTCAATTTAAAGGGGTGAGAAGACTTACACCAGTAGAGTGTGAGCGCCTACAAGGATTTCCTGACCAATATACAAACATTCCAAATGCTAAAGATAGCCCGCGTTACGCAGCGCTAGGTAACTCTATGGCAGTTCCAGTAATGCGGTGGATTGGAGAACGTTTGCTACAAGTTTTTGGAGAAGCAGCGTGAAAGCAATAAAACGAGTTAAAGCATTCCAAAACATTTTTGACATTTTGTTATTCGCTACACATGCAACACAACCTTTCACGATGAAGGATTTGCATGACTATGTGCTAGATGCGCCCAACAATACGATTCAGTGCTATGTGCAGGAATTAATTAAAAGCGGCTATTTGGAAAAGGACTCATACGCAACTTACAAGGCAACTCAATACGCAAAAGACATCCTGAATGTTAAAGGGGAGCTGAAAGCATGATCGAATTTGCAGATTACAACTCAATGATGAAGCTGCGTAGAGCATACAACCTCGGTACTCGTAATGAAGAAACAAGAGCAGCAGCGAACCTCTACGAGAAATTAAGAAAGCTGAAAATGCTAGACCAGCTTAAGCAGGAAGCCATTACTAAACATGACGGAGAACAACAATGAAACCAGAACAGTTTATTCGTGAGTACGGGGTAGAGAAGGCGAGAGAAGTGGTCTCTGATGCCCCCAATGGCGCAGCACTATTTAGAGTGGGTGGGATTGAAGAGATTCCAACTTACTTAAAAGTGGCTGATGGAAATTATTGGCGTTACTCATGGAGAAGTGGGTTTAGAGAAGCATGTCAATCTACTTACAACAAGATTAATGATGCTGGGGAGATTGTCGACATTTCAGAACTAAAACGTCTAGCGGAGTCGGTTGATTTGGTCGAATCATGGGGCGGCATTGATGATGTAAAGCTATATGACTTGTCTCATTGCAAAAACAGGCCTGAATCGGCTGGATACAAGTTGCTTCAAGCAATTGCTGACCACGAATCAATATACGGAGGCGGTGAAAATGCATAAGTACGATTGGAATAATGCACCTTCTTGGGCGACATGTGCTGCACGTGACTTTAATGGCTTTGCTCATTGGTTTGAGAATAAGGCTGAACTGTACAAAGAACATGAGAACGATGTCTGTGGTGAGTGGTATTCAGTAAGCGGCAAATCATCTCCATGTGATGCCTTTTGGAACGAATCAATTGATGCGGGTCCATTTGAGCAGTCATTAGAAATGAGACCAGAAGGAGCCAGCCATGAGTGAGTTTAAAGTCGGGGATAAGGTTTGCTTTTTAGGTGGGCATTCACTGCCAGAGTTCTTTGGTGGAGTGTACGAAGTTATAGGGCAAACGATTGCTGGAATTTTTAATGATGAATATGTGCTCAATGATAAGGGCAAGACTAGACGAGTAAGTTACAGGTCAATCCGGCCTGCAACCTTGGCTGAAAGCAAAGTTGGTTACCGTATTGATAACCCATGCAAATGCTGTAATGGACATGGCGAAGTTGGAAACATGCTTGAGTCATTCGTATGTCCAGAATGCAATGGCGATCGAGTTGAGCGAAACGACCTCGGCGACGACTTCCCCATAGAAAACCACATTTCGCCTAACTGCCAATCGAGGGATGTTTGAGATGGATAAGTTTGAAGAAGCGCTACAACACCATAAAGATAGCTTAGCTAAAGAATTAATCAAGCTTGGTAAAAATAGACAAGTAGATTTAGCTGAATGGGATATAGAGCAGAACCAAGCAGATTATGAATATTATTTTGAAGCAGGCAGACAGTCACAGCAAGCGAAAGTGGAGGAGCTGCAACAAGATCTAGAAGCTCAAAGAGAAGAAACAATCAAAGGATACACAAAGATTTCGGATTTGAGACTTGAACGTGACGAGCTGCAAAAGCGGGTGGATTCTTTAGAAGCAGCATCATTAAAAGCTCTAGCCTGGTTTGATCAGAAGTACATGGGTGAAACAGGCTTGGAGTCAATGTTGTGGGTAGGAAAAGCTAAAGAAGCACGGGATGAGTTAGAGCAAGCGCTCAAAGGGGAAGAAAATGCCTGACATTATGGGTGCAGTTTACTTATGGCTTTTCATCATAGTAAGCCTAGTGTTTTCACTAGGTCTGCTTGTTGGTTGGTTTGTCTGGGGGTGACCAATGACCACATTCAAAGAGGATCAAAGAAGAAATTCACAACCGGTGGCGCGTTCTCGCGTGCCACCTAAGTTTAAGAAACCTGTCAGTAAAGGCGAGCAAATGCTTTGCAGCCAACTAGACATCATGAAGATTGGTTACGAGCAAGAGTTTCGTTTTAACCCAGATAGACGTTGGAAGGCAGATTTTCGAATTGAGGGTTATCAAATCCTAGTCGAAGTAGAGGGTGGAGCATTTTGCAATGGTCGTCATACGCGTGGTCAAGGCTACACAGATGACTGCGAGAAATACTCTACAGCAGCTGCAATGGGTTGGACTGTAATTCGTGGCACTACAAATCAAGTGAAAGAAGGTCTAGTGCTCAAGTGGATTGAACTAGCAATGGAAAGGGCGAAGGTGGCGTGATGAAAAAGAATATTAACTATGAACTACTTTGGGTTGTATTTTGCGTGCTTTTGTTGGTGATTGGGATAGGTGGGACTGTCTTAAATGCTAAGTCGGTATGCAAGAACCAAGAAGTATTTTGGGTAAGAGGCACTCAATTCAGTTGTTCGGTATTTAAGTAGGGGTAAGGGTATGAATGCGACAGTGAATCACATTATGCAAACAACAGACTGGACTAAATACAGTCTAGAAGAATGGCTTTATCAGTTTGGGGCTTGGATGTACTCAAACTCTGGAACTTGTGGTAAGAGCATAAATCCGATTGCTGTCGCTATGGATCAGGCTGCTAAGAAGCGTAAGCAAGAAGTGAAAGGCAAAGAGCAGATCATAGCAGATTGGTTGTGTTCTGATGATGATACGCCTATGCCCAAAGTGCGAGGCAAGGGGATTACATGTGAAATTACGGACAATGAAGCGCGTGCAGTTCAGCGTCTTATCCTGGATATGCAAGGACAGTCAGAAATCCTTGATGAGTGGCTTGATGCTGTGATTGATCGCTATCTTTATGGTAACTCATGGTCAGACATGGTGATTAAAGTAGGGCGTGTAGATAACCCAACCATTCTCCGTACCCAACACGATGCTCGTGAAGATGTTCGCTGTGGTTTAGCAGCTATGCATTGTAGATACCCATTCATTCGTTTTGACTTAAAGAATAGAGACAAGTAATCAGGTTGACCTTGCGCAAGTTATATGGCATATTTATGTTAGAGTGGTGCGAAGTGTAAGTAAGTGTCACTGATCTTAAAGAAGCTCGCCAAACGGTGGGCTTTTTTGTTGTCTATAAAAAGACAATTACCCTGCTGGAGTGCTGACCAGTGGAACATGCCTTCGAGTAAACCTCCTTCGGGAATTCAGACTAGGGAGTAGCGCCCCGACCTAAAGAGGATTGAAAGCAAGTAAAGCAGACCGTGCATGTTAGGTGTGTGTGATTGTGAGTAGCGGTAGATCAGTTGCCGAGCTGGTCAATATCGTAATCTAAGGCAAGGGTGTGGCAATTCGCCATGCCCTTTTTTAATGCGTCATTAGCTCAACTGGTAGAGCATCGGTCTCCAAAATCGGTGGTGTGGGTTCGAGTCCTACATGGCGTGCCAATGGGTCTTAAGCTTAAGTGGTATAAGCGTCCCGCTCATAACGGGGAGATAATCAGTTCGAATCTGATCGGGCCCACCAAAATTCAGGAGATCCGCATGCTCCAGTTCCTAAAGCGCCTATTCTGCTTTCATCACTACGATTATGAGTCTGATATTTTCGTTCAGGTTGAGTGTCGTAAGTGTGGAAAGCGTCGAGACAATTACGCGAATTAGCCGAACGTATTACGGCAAACAAAGCCCCTCGCATTCTGGATGTTGAGGGGCTTTCTTTTTTGGGGTGAACATGGATACAAGCGAAGCTAAGAGAAATCTTAACAAATATTCGGATGAATTAAGCCGCTACCAGAACTTGTCTCGCACTGGGTTAAGCCGCGAAGAAATGCTTGTTATAGACCGCATCATAATGCGATTGAAAAACAAGATTAATAATTTACGGTCTATGTTGAGTGCGTGACTCCAAACGATTAGCCGAAGTACGCAAGCTGCCATGCATGAGATGTGGTGCACCAGCACCAAGCCAAGCCGCACATTCTAATTCTGGTAAGCATGGGAAGGGAAAAGGAATAAAAGCCTCAGATGAGTTTACAGTGCCTCTCTGCTACAAATGCCATTTCCTATTCGATACCTACCAATTAGGCACGAGACAAGAATCTGAAGCTCTATTCGATCAGTGGTTAGAAAAAACAGAGCGGATGCTTAATCTTAAAGATGATGAGGTGTTTTAAATGGAACCACGATTCGTCATCAAAAACCATTCTGACATCAACTATGTAATTGGCTATCTGAATAATAATCATGCAAAGGCTGCGAACGAAGGGAAGCCTTTAGTTGTTACTATCACATGTAAGCAAGAAAGCCTTTCAGCAGCACAACGAAGATTATATTGGCTTTGGATGACTGAGTACGGCAAACAGCGCGGACTAGATAAAGAGGAAGCGTCTGCATTCTTTAAATATAAATACCTTTCGATTATTTATAACCGTGACAATGTTGGTGAGTATCCAGAAACATTCAAAGTAATGCGAGAGCTTAAAGAATCGGGTAGCACAGGCTACGAACCATTAAGACAGTTTGTATCAAATCGAATGAGCATCACAGAAGCCACAACAAAGCAGATGGCTGAATTCTTAACTGATATTGAGGTGTGGTGCTTGAAAGACGGTGTGAAGCTGACTTGTCCAGATGATTTGAAGTATTTGAGAGAACAGTAAGGGGTGCGTATGAAAAACAAAATAAAAGTAGAGTTTAAGCACTACGGTTGGTTTTTTGTTTGCCCCATGATTTATGGCCGTGATGAGTTTGGTTGTCCGTATCGGGTGGGCAGATATGGGTTTAACTGGTTGTTTATTTTGCTTGAACGTATTTACATTATATTCATAAATACTATTGGTATTTTCAATAGAAATTACACTCCAGCATATAGGCACATTGCTACCGGTGAACTAAAAAAACCTTTCTATAAATATATTGAGATTGAGGAATAATTCATGGCGAACCTAACGCCTAAACAGCAAAGGTTTGTCGAAGAATATCTGATAGACCTGAATGCAACCCAAGCAGCAATTCGAGCAGGTTATAGCGAAAAGACTGCTAATGAGATTGGTGCTGAAAACCTAGCAAAACCTAGTATCGCAAAAGCTATCCAAGACGCACTAAAAGAGCGTTCTGAGCGCGTCCAGATTGATGCTGATTATGTCTTAAAGCGCCTAGTCGAAATTGACCAGATGGATGTATTAGACATCATGGACGATGATAGCAATGTTAAGCCGTTGCGCGATTGGCCTAAGATTTGGCGTCAATACATATCAAACATCGAAACAATCAGTATGGATGATGGCGAAGGTTGGCTTAAAAAGATCAAGTGGCCTGATAAGGTTAAGAATCTTGAGTTATTGGGTAAGCACATCTCTGTAGGTGCATTTAAAGACAAGGTGGAGCATTCGGGCAAATTGGAAATTGAGTCACTTTCAAGCTTGATGGATGAATTAAGCAAAGAGGATTAATGAGGAGGGCGTATGCTTAAACCTGAGCATAGAGCAAAACTTATTGATCAGCACTGGCGCTTAAATAATCTTTACTACATTACGAATAAGGAAGGCAAACAAGTTAAGTTCAAGATGACACTTGAACAGCTTGAATACTTCGAAAACGAATGGACACGTAACATCATCTTAAAGGCACGTCAGTTAGGTTTTACCACTGAGATGTGCATGATTCAGTTAGATGCTGCATTGTTCATGTCTGATAAGTGTGCTTTGATTGCCCATACATTACATGATGCTAAGCGTCTGTTCCGTGAAAAGGTTAAGTACGCTTACGATCGCTTGCCACACCTTATCAAAGCAGCCAATCCTTTAGAGATTCAAACTAAAGATGAGCTTGTTTTTAGCAAAGGTGGCTCAATTACCGTTTCAACTTCATTTCGTGGTGGAACTTTAGACCGATTACATGTGTCTGAGTTCGGTAAGATTTGTGCGAAGTTCCCAGATAAAGCACGTGAGATTGTTACTGGTGCATTTGAAGCAGTAAGCCTTAAAGGTCGTATCACACTCGAAAGTACAGCAGAGGGTAAAAGCGGTTACTTCTACGAATTCTGCCAATTGGCAGAAAAGTTATTACTACTCAGCAAAAAACTAAGCCCACTTGATTGGAAGTTCTTTTTCTTTTCTTGGTGGAAGAATGCTGATTATGAAATTGAACCAACTGAAGAACTCCCACAGCGCCTAGTTCAATACTTTGAAGAACTGGAAGTTAAGCACAAGATTAAAACAACGCCAAAGCAAAGGGCTTGGTATCACTCAAAAGAGAAAACTCTTGGCGAGGATATGAAGCGGGAATATCCAAGTATTCCTAGTGAAGCTTTTGCTCAGTCTGTTGAAGGCGCTTACTACAAGAATCAATTTAAGTTCTTGTATGCCAATAAACGTATTGGTGCATTGCCAGCTAATGATCACTTGCCTGTGATGACGTTCTGGGACTTGGGTGTCTCAGATTCTATGGTGATCTGGTTTATTCGAAAGCTATCAGATACTTGCTATCAGGTAATTGATTACTACGAAAACTCAGGCGAAGGTATGCGGCACTATTTCAAAGTGCTTAAAGACAAAGGCTACAAGTACAGCAAGCATTACGCTCCACACGACATCAAAAACCGTTCTCTTATGAATGATGGTAAGTCTCGTCTTGACATTGCCAAAGAGGGCTATGTGCTCGATGACGGGGAGAAGTACTCAGTCAATTTCGAAGTGGTGCCAAGTATCACCGTAATGGATGGTATCGAGCAGGTCCGTGAGATTCTGCCTTTATGCGAATTTGATGAATACAAATGTGCTGAGGGCATTACTCATCTTGAGAACTATCGAAAAGAGTGGAATGACAAACTTGGATGTTGGAAGGACAACCCACTTCATGACATTCACTCTCATGGTGCAGATGGGTTCCGTATGTTTGCTGTCGCTATGGGTAAAAAGGTAGTTGCAAAAACACTAGATATAGGAATGGTTTACTAATGCCAGTTAATACTGAACATCAAGCTTATGCAGACATGAAAAAGCGTTGGGAAACTATCGACGATGTCTGTGATGGTTCTGCCACGGTTAAGAAGCGTGGCGAACTTTATTTACCAAAACCCAATGTATCGTCTGATTTAACGCAGAATGATCAATATTATTTGGCTTATTTAACCCGTGCTGTGTTCTATGAGATTTCTAAAGACACATTAAACAAGATGGTGGGCGTGGTATTTGCAGAGGATCCAACATTCGAACCAGATGGAATGGATTTTCTTAAATACGATGCAGATGGTACAGGTAAGTCAATTTACCAAGTTGCACAATCTGCCTTGCAAGGTCAGCTTAAACATGCACGTGGTGGTTTATTTGTTGATTATCCAACTACTGACGGCAATGTGTCTGTGCAGCAGGCAGAGAGCTTAGGGATTCGGCCAACGATCGTTTTTTATGAATCGTTGAGTATTATCAATTGGAGTCTAAAGCGAGTTGGTTCGGTCTATAAGCCTGAACTCATTGTCTTGCATGAGAAGTCCACAGAAAAAGATCCAGAAGACGAATTCTCTAAGAAAGAAATCAATATCTACCGCGTACTTCGCCTTGATGAAAAGAATGAATATAACGTTCAAGTTTATACAGATAAGTCAGGAGAACTACAGGGCGGGGATGCCTTCTATCCAACGAATTCATTAGGCCAAAGATGGAATGAAATTCCTTTTATTCCTTTGGGGTCTTTGGCTAATGATTGGAATATTGACCCGATCCCATTAGAACCAATTGTCACTATGAACTTGGCCCACTATCAGAACAGCGCAAGCTATGAAGAGATGGTTTTCATTTGTGGTCAAGCCCAACCAGTTATTAATGAACTTGATGAAGGTTGGCGCGACTGGTTGCAGAAAAATGGTGTTCGCTTAGGTTCTAAGAATCCTTTAATGCTTCCGAAAGGCTCATCATTTGACTACAAGCAAGTCACTGAAAGCACCTTAGCAAAACAGGCTATGGATGCTAAAGAAAAGTACATGCAGGCGATGGGAGCAAAGATTCTTGAGACTGAACAAGTCAATAAGACTGCTACCCAATCAAATAATGAAAAGCTGGCTCAGTATAGTGTCCTTTCTTTGTGTGTGGCGAATACCAATGAGGCGATGGAATATGCACTTAAATGGTGTGCTGCATACTACGGAAGTGGATCTAAAGCGAAACTCACAATTAAACAAGATTTCGCTAAAGGCAAGATTGACCTTGATACGCTTAAGTTCTATTGGGAAATGGTTCTTGCTAGTCGCATGAGTATGGAAACATTCCATGAATTGCTTACTACTGGGAAAGTTCCAGAAATTAGCTATGAAGATGAGCAAACACGCATAGAAAGCGAGTCAGTCAATAGACCTATGGTGGTTTAAATCGCAGGAGTGACAAATGAACAGCCAGTTGTCACAACAAGCACTACTTGATGCTTTAGTCTCTCATCAAGCTTATCTTTATCGCTTGTCATCTAGTGAAATCACAAAGCTTGTTTCTCAGTTTGATTCAATATCGGGCGATATGCTGTCACAGCTTAGAGATTTGCTAGATGAGTTAAGCGATGCTGAAAGATCGGCTTTGATGGCAGGACAATACACAACACCTGCTTTAAAAGAGATTCGGACAGTTATCCAATCATGGCAAAGTACGGTAGCGTCAACGCTTATTGAGAGCTTCTCTGTAAGCGCAACGGCATTGGCGGTATATGAAGCTTCATATCAAGCTAAAACTCTTGCTGAGAAGCGAATAGAGCCAAATGGCAATACATTGCTTAATAAAGCAAAGAAAGCCCCGTTAAGTGGTGGTGTGCTGCTTGATTCTATCTTTGCTCGAATTGCCGATGACACCCGCCTTAGAGTTGAGCAAGTCATTCGGGATGGCTTATCAAAAGATCAGACTAACCAACAGATCATTCAGCGAATTAAGGGTAAGAAGGTCCTCAATTATCAGGATGGTTTGCTAGATCAAAGTCGATCACAGATATCTACCATGGTCCGTACTGCGCGAAGCCATGTATCTAATGTGGCTTTGAATGAAACATACACTGCTATTGGTGTTGAGTATGTGAAGTTCATTGCGACACTAGATAGTCGTACTTCTAAAATCTGTATGGGCTTTTCAGATAAGGTCTATAAAAAAGATGAACCTCATCCAGTACCACCACTTCACCCAAACTGCCGATCTATTCTTATTCCTGTCACAGATGAACAGGGTAAAACCATTGGCAAGCGACCATTCAATAACAAGTTAAATGGTGAAGGTGAAATCGGCGTAGTTGATTCGAACACAACCTTCAAAGGTTGGTTTGATAAACAGGATGCAGCTTTCCAAAAGTCTTGGCTTGGTCCATCTCGATACAAGTTATTTAAAGAGGGTAAATATTCTCTTGATAAGTTTGTTGACCCTTTAACAGGTCAGCCATTCACACTTGCTGAGCTCAAAAAGCTTGATGAAGAAATGTTTAAGAGGTTGGGATTATGAAGCAAATAACCATGAGTGAGGCTCAATACATCCTCAGCACCAACCTTATTCTATTGCCATTCGTACGAAAGATAATTCCAAGATACATAGCAATTTTTGGTTATGGCTTTAAACAGCCAAAAGCACATATTCAAACTTAAATCAAATTCAAACCTTAGCACCTTCGGGTGCTTTTTATTGCCCGCAGTTTGTGACTGCAAAACCGCTCAGGGAGCAAAACATGAAATACAAACTCGATAGCCTAGAGGGCTTATCTGATGAAATGAAGGCACTTTATGAAGAAAAAGACGGTGCATTTTATTTAAAAGTTGAAGGTCTGCCGCAGCAAGATAATTCAGAGCTTGATGGACTTAAAAAGAAAGTCGATGAGCTTCTTGGTGAAAAGAAAACAGCTCAACAAAAACAACGTGAAGCTGAAGAAAAGGCACAAAAAGAAGCTGAAGAAGCGGCCCGTAAAAAAGGTGACGTTGCTGCAATCGAAGCATCTTGGAAAGCCAAGCTTGATCAAGCAGAAGCTAAACATGCTGAAGCAAACAAAGCATTGCAAGACCAAGTCTACAAATTAACTGTCGGGCAAACAGCACAATCATTAGCAAGTGAGCTTTCTATCAAAGGCTCGGAGGCAGTATTGCTTCCACACATTACTAACCGTCTTCAAGTTGAAACGGATGAAAACGGTGAGGTCAAAGTTCGGGTACTAGATTCGCAGGGCAAACCTAGTGCAATGAACATTGATGATCTTAAAAAAGAGTTCCGCAGCAATGTGGCATTTAAGCCATTAATTGTTGCTTCAAATGCGTCAGGAAGTGGGGCTTCTGGCGGTGGTTCAGGTGGTGGAGCTGCCAAGAAACCAAGTGAAATGACCACGCAAGAGCGTTTGGATTTCCAAAAGAATGATCCTCAAGGATTCCAAACAGCAATGGCGAATGGCGAATTTAATAATTAATTATTGGGAGTAACTCCATGCCTTCTTTAGTAGAAGTATTTAACCGTGACGTTGTTTTATCGTATCTGCGTCCCAACCCTGTGGCAGTTTCGCCACTTGTACAATCTGGTGCATTTGTTTCTGATGAATCATTACGTCCATTACTAACAAGTGGTTCTTCAACATTTGTTGTTCCATACATTAATGGTGTGGATGGTAATGTTGAGCAGAACTATGGCAACACCATTCTGACTGACATTGCAATGCCTCGACAAATCGATGCAGGTGAGATGCAGGGTCGTGTTGCATTCTTGAATGAAGGCTTTCTTGAATCAGTTCTTGGGCAGTATTTATCTAAGGTCAATTCACTTGAGCTTATTGGCGGAATGCTAAATAAATATTGGCAACAAGCCGCGGAAAATCGGGCTTTAGCTACTGTTATCGGTTTACGAAACTACGACCAAGCAAACGGCAAGCGATTCACTACTGATATCTCTGCTTCAACAGCAACAGAGGCATCGCGTTGGTCCGTAGATGCGTACATTGATGCGGAAAGCACAATGAATGCAAGTTTGCGTGGACGTGGTGTGATGTTTGTGCATTCACGTATTGCAGCGAAGATGCGTAAACAACAATTACTTGAAGAAGTAACCACAAGTGATAATTTGCCTCCTATTAAGGTTTACAACGGCCGAGCGGTCATTGAAACAGACCGAAACACGCAAATTGGTACGGGTGCAAATGCGAAGTTTATTTCTATTCTTGCAGGTCCACGAGCATTTGCATACGACTCTGTGCCGGGTCCAGAAGATTTAGAAATTGAACGTACTGCTGCAACTGGTAACGGTGCTGGTCATCGTTGCTTATGGACTCGTCGCAACATGCTGATACATCCACAAGGATTTAGTTTCATTGCTCCTAAAGACAGTTTAACTGGCGGTACTGAGCGTGAGGCTTTAAGTGCTTCTTGGGCAGATTTACAGAAAGCTGAAAACTGGAATCTTGTTTCGTCTGTTGAAGACACTTCAATTCGTTTCTTAATTACCAATCTTTAAGGAGAGCAGTCATGGCTGAGAAGCAACCAGACTACAAATACCAATACCCAACAGACCGCCGATATGCTGATGATGCAGCAGACACATTAGCAGCGGGTACGATGTTTGACCCTGCCAAAACAGCGGGTGACTATGGCATTAAGGATCCTGAAGTAGCAGTTCCTGTGCCAGAAGCGCCAGCAAATGGCGGTTAATTAAAGCAGGACGGCCCAAGAGCCGTCCTTCTTACTTAGATTTTTAGGATTAAGCTATGAACTATGTGACAGTCGAAAGTGTGACTCAAAAGCTAGGGCCTAACTGGTGGGGTAATGGTGACCCTGTCATTGCAGTAATGCAGGCAAACGCGTGGCTTAATGCTAAGAATTTACCAGATTATCCAGAGGGTGAAGTGCCAGATGCAATTCTTACAGCTGGAGCGTATCTCGCAAAACTTGCAGCAGCTGGGCAACTATATACAACTAAAGAAGGTGTGGTTGCATCTAAGACCGTTTCTGCACAATCTGGAACATCGGTAAGCAAGACATACGTTGCTGGAAAAGAAGAGTCAGTCAGTGGTGATATGCAATTTATCCTTGACCTTCTAGAACCGTTCTTTAGCGAGAAGTATCACATCAACACTTATGTCATTACGGAGTAAGCCATGGGAATGCGTGATGAGATTCAGCAAGAACTTGGTGGTGCTTTTGATGCTGAGGATGAGCTTGCAGACGCTGTAGACACTTTCACTTGTACTCGAAAGAAGCTAACTGGATCTAATCCCGCTACAGGTGAAGATACTTACACCGAATATGTATATAGCGGTAGAGGCGTTCTATTTGGCTCTTATTTAAAAGATTTGATTAAGCCTATAGATTACCGCGTCACAGACTCTAAAGCCGTGCTACTGCAAAATGAAGTGAAGGATGCGGCAGGCACTTTAGTTGAGCCAGATGTTAATGACATTTGGTTGATTGAAGGTGGTAATTATCGGGTTGTTAGCTATGGTCAGGACCCCTCATCAAGTGTGTGGACCTGTCAGTTAAGAAAGGTATAACATCATGGGCTGGACAAGCAAACCGAGTGCCTTCACTAAAACAATTGAAGCCGACCTTACCAAAAAACAGAAAGATATTGTCATTGATGCATTGCAAGGGGTTGTCCTTCAAAGCCCAGTTGATACAGGGGCTTTTAGAGCATCACATAGAGTCAGCATAAACCAGACTGACCAATCTTTTAATGAAGCTGAGAAAGACAAAGGTGGTGGCTCAACCATTAGCAAAGGTACAAGCGCTTTATCCCGTCTAGTTCCTTTCAGTATTGTCTATATCCAAACGAATGCTCCATACGCCACTGCTATTGAGTTTGGACAATATCCAAATCCAGTCAAAAAAGGCTCATACGACAAAAAGGCCAAAAAATACGTGATTAAAAGCGTGGGAGGTTTTTCGCAACAGGCACCCCAAGGCGTTTATTCCACAACCTTCAACTATATTGCTCAGAAATACGGTGGTTAGAATGGCAATGACTTTAGATCAAGCAAGACAAGCCATTATTACCAGAGCAATGGCATTTACTGGTATTGAGCAGAGCCGAATTAAATATCCCAATAAAGACTTTACTGTCCCCGTTGATGGCCTTTGGTGTGACATTAACGTGTTATGGGGTGGTTCGATCATTGCCGCAATTGGTGATAAGCCTTGCACAAGACGAACGGGAATTATCTCAATCAACTGTATGGCTCGTTTAAATACCCATGAAGTATCAATAACAAAGCTTGCAGATGCTTGGTTAGCTCATTTTGAATACTTCACAACCGGTCAGTTGGAGATTAAACAAGGTGATGTTCAGAACTTAGGTGATGATGGCAACTTTGTACAGTACAATGTAAGGGTCGGATATTTGGTGAACTGATATGAATCATGAACAACAAATCAAACTAATTAAAAAACAAATCAAAGCTAAAGGCTTTATGGATGAGGATGATTGGAAGGCCCTTCGCTATCACCAACTATGTAATCAAGAAGAAGCCAAATTAAAAGTAAAATTAATCTTAATTGAATTTGCAAATGCGATTATTCCAAAGTTTATTAAATCCATGTTTAAGCACAAGGAGTGAATTGAATGTCTTGCATGCTTACACTAGAAGAAATTGAAATTAAACGTCAAGAACTTGAACGCCATCTACATGACATGATGGGTAGTGAGCTTCAAAAATGGCAAAGAGAAAATAAAGTTTGCATCTCTGATGTGAATATTCGCCTTGCGAGCATTCACTCTTTAGGTGGGCCAAAGCAAAACATTGTCACTGGCGCATCTGTGGACCTCGATTACAAGCCGTAATCGCACAACAGACCTAATTAAGTTTTAAACGAACCTGTCCATAGCGGCAGGTTTTTTATGCCTAAATAATTTATCTACCACCTTTCGAGGTGGTTTTTTTATGCCTATAAGGAGTAAAAGCCATGTCGAGTGGTGCAAAGATCCGACTTTACTATGCTGAAGAGCAAACCCCCGAAGTATTACCTACCACACCAGTTTGGAAAACCGTACGCCGAGTTACTGATGGCTTAACTGAAAGCGTCACCACTGAATCATCAAACAGTGTGGTCGATTCGCGATTCCGTCAAGGTGGCATGGCTACCGAAGCAGAAATCACAGGTTCTTTAGAAGTTGAATTATCTATTGGCTTGTTTGATGACTTCTGGTCAGCAGTTGCAATGAATAACTGGGCCAGTGATGTTCTTAACTTTGGCGGTAATGTGCGAAAGACATTTACCTTCGTCAAAGTGTTTGAAGATATTAACCAGGTATTTATTTACCGCGGTGTACGTATAAATGAAGCTACGATGTCTATTGCTACTACTGGCAAAATCACAGCTACATTTGGCTTGATGGGCACTCTGTTTGAGCGCACTACTACAAACCCTGTTATTTCGCCTTTACCAGTCCCTGAATTAGTCCTTGTTTCAGCTCTTAACGTTGGTGATCTTAAAGTTAATGGTGAAACAGTGGTGGGCACTGCTTGTATGCAGTCTCTTGAACTGACAATTAACAACAACATGGAAGCAATTCGCTGTATTGGCTCTAAAAAGCTCACTGCAACGTTATATCTTGAAAAGATTGTTGATATCACCGTCAACACTCAGTACATGTTCTCAGGGCAATCAGCAGCCTATATCGACTTCATTAAGACCCGTGACACAATGCCAATTAACTTCTCGATCGAAGATAAAGACGGCAATGGCTATGCGTTTGAGTTTCCTCAGTTAGAAGTGGCCGAAGCCAATCATCCAGATGGTGGTGGGGAAGATACCATCACAATCGACATCAATTACAACCATATCCGTGTTTCACCAATCATTACCCGTGTGATTGCCCCTGTAACGCCTTAATTCTGATTTGGCAGCTTAATTGCTGCCTTATTTTTGGAGAAATAAAATGGCTCTTGAAGTCAATATTCAAAGAAATAAAGACGTCAGTTTGTGGCGTGAATATAAAGATGCAGAAGGAAATGTATTAGCTGAGTTCAAAATTCGTGGAATTAGCTATAAGCCTTACCAAGTCGCATTAGAGCGGGTAAATAATCAAATCACTTCTAAAGGTTTTGATGTGGCCTTAGCTTCTAAAGAAGATAAACTTTACCATGAGCTTTTACTGGAAGCCGCTGCATGCCATCTCATTGAAGACTGGAAAGGCGTGGTATTCGTTGAAATGAATGCTGATGAAGAGCAAGTAAAAACCGAACCGCCTTACAATGCTGAAAATGCGACAAAGCTACTTAACATGGGTGATTTAGGTATTTCTATCTGGTCCTTCATACGCAAAGAATCTGAGAAGATGCAGAAAGAAGCTGACGCATATAAGGATGAAGTTGTGGGAAAGTCTCAACCCTCTACAACTACGCCAACAAGTTCGCGGGGCTCACGGACCACGAAAAAAAGCAAAGAGAAGCGCTCGGTGTAAAACTGCCTGAGGCTCCTGAATATTCTTACACTGCAAACGCCATTCTCTCAGCCTATAATACCATTGCTCGTTCTAGACGATACGAGCAGGGTGTTCCTTTAGCAATCGATATAGCTGCGATCAATTCTTATGTGGAGCAGTACGACTTGCCAGTTGAACGATTCATCTTTAACGACTGCATCTTTACGCTGGATAACTTGTTCTTGGATGAGGCGCATAAGAAGACGACGCAACGAGCGACGAAGACTTAGGTGCGATAAACAGACTTTAAATGCGAACGCACGACGTGATATAGCGCACTTGATGTTACATAATACGGTCAAGTGGTTGACATTGACTAGACGATTCTGTATTGACACTTTTGTCATTAGTGAGTACGCTTGGCGGTATAGAGACCCTGTTATCAAATGATAAGAGGGTTTTCGCGTCTAGGGAGAAACTTATGAAGAATGCAGAATTAACCAAGTTCTTGATTGGTATGCGTTCAGCATTTGATTTGTTGCCTGAACAAACAAAGCACAACCCAAATTTTATTGATCGCAAGGAAGTTAAGATATTTAACTTTAGTGCTGAAAAAGATCTAAGTAAAAGTTGGGAGGTGATTGCGTCTGTTCAAGAAAGTACTTTTAAAAAACTAATTAATAAAGCTGACCAGCACCAAGTTAAAATAAAATATGAACCAACATGTTAATGAAGATGAGACAGTAGATCCCCATTACAATTCCACCGTCGTTCCAGAAGCTGAATACGAACCGGGAGAAATTGCGGATGTAATACATCCAAAAGCAGAGAAGATGGGAAAGTCTGAACATTACTCTTTAAAGGTGTCTCAAAGTAGAGTTGAGACATCTTTTTTACCACCTGAATATCTTGAAAGTTATGAAAGAATACAACCTGGGCTTGGTAAAGAGTTAATTGGGGTAATCATTGAGCATCAAAAGTTCCAAATGGAAGTTAAGCGGACAGAGATGGCTCTTAATGAAAGGAGCTTCGATGAATCAGTCAAGGTTAATGAAGCAAATATTAGAGAACAAGAGGCGACAAGAGCTGCCCGTAATCGAGAAATAGATATTAAGTCTAGAGGGCAAATTTTTGCGTTCATCATATCCATATTAATTCTTTCAGCAGTTGTCCTATTTGCCTTACTTGGTCACTTGCTATGAGCTGGTGCATGTGTAGCTATTATGGTAGCAATGGCCAGTGTGCTTTTTCTTCAAAAAATACCCAACCAGAAAAAAGAAAATAATGAAGAATTGGAAGATGAGGAGGCTGCTTAGAGGTCTTGAAATATTTTCCAGCAAAACAGATACAAAACCGCTAGAGATAGCGGTTTATTATTGCTTCCTAAATAGCCAATTGTTAAATTAGGTAAACTTTATAACAAACGGTGAAAATCATGAAACAAGTCATTTTGAGTCTTTTATTAGTTTTAAGCTCATTAAGTGTTGCGGAAGCAGGTAGAGGCAGACAACCGTGCTCTGGTAAGAAAGGTGGGGTAAGTCATTGCGATGGTAGTAAGTTTGTTTGTAATGATGGTTCCATCAGTGCTTCTAAAAAGATCTGCTCTAGATAGGTGATGTGATGGGATTGAATTTTAGAAAAAGTATAAAAATTGCTCCGGGAGTTCGTGTAAATATAAGTAAAAAAGGAGTATCTAGTGTTTCTGTTGGAAAAAATGGTGCTAGAGTCAGCGTAGGAAAAAAAGGTGTGCGAACTACAGCAGGACTACCTGGTACAGGTCTTTCCTACACAGCGCACAGTCCCTACAAAAAATCGAAAAAGTTTGATCAAGAGCCAAACTACCTATTAAGTCAGGAACAGGCTTCTAAAGGACAAAGAAGCATATTAAGGTCTATTCTTTTATGGATTGGAATCCTTGCTTTTCCATTTCTTTTCGCTTGGTTCACTCTACAAAAAAAATATACAAACATAGAGCGGGTATTAGCTTTTGGATGGTTGTTGTTAGTTGTATTCGGTATGATTTCTAAATAAGGCATTATTATGAAAAAGATAATTTTAATTGGTCTTGCGATTTCATTAAGTGGCTGTGTTACTCCAGTAACTCAAATGATAAATAATAAATTTAGTGATATTGTACCAACAAAGCCGCAGGCTACGGGCATTTGGACAACTTCTGTTGGCCCGGGACTTTCTACGATTAAGTTGAATGAAGATGGCAATGGGATTCTTTGTGAAGACACAAGTGGCAACATAACTTCGAATAAGATCAAGTATTCAAATGGTCAACTTTATTCTCAAAATGGAATGGTCTTAAAAGTTATTGCCCTTAACCAAGAAGTTTTAGAAGCAAAAACAACATTATCTGCATTTAATATTGATATGGTTTACAAAAAAGATAGTGACCTAAAAGCAGCATCACTTAAATGCGCTAAAGAAATATAGATTCAACCAAACCAACAGCCCGACCAAGTGTCGGGTTTTTTATTGCCTAGAGGAAAGTAAGATGGCACAAGAATCACGTCTCGTCATTGTAATTGATGCTAAAAATGCAGAGCGTAATGCGCGTAATCTAGGCAATGAATTAGATAGCATTGAGCGTAAAGGTGACTTTGCAACTAAGTCTATGGATAGTTTGTCTGTCGCTACGCGCCAACTTGCAGGATACATGGCTGGTTTAGTTACTGTAAGTGCTGCCATTTCTAAAATGGATACATACACAGGACTTCAAAACCGCCTCAAGTTAGTTACCAATAACCAAATAGAACTTAACAAGGCAACTGAAGATACCTTTCGAATTGCTCAAAAAACCTATTCTGCTTGGGATTCTGTATTACAGGTTTACCAACGTTTTAGTGACAATGCTAAAACTTTAAATCTAACAATGGATGATACTGCACGATTAACAGAAACAGTGTCAAAAGCTGTAGCAATTAGTGGAGCAAGTGCGTCAGCAGCTGATGCCGCATTGGTTCAGTTCGGACAGGCTCTAGCAAGTGGAACATTGCGCGGGGAAGAGCTAAATTCTGTAATGGAGCAAACCCCTGCTTTAGCTAAAGCCATTGCACAAGGTATGGGAATTACTGTAGGTGAACTAAGATCAGTTGCAGCAGAAGGAAAAATCACCTCACAAGAGTTGGTTCGCGCTCTTAAAAACGTTCAATCTAATGTTGATGAATTATTTGCGAAAACCGATATTACAATCGGCCAATCACTAACACTTCTAAATAATGAAATTACGAAGTTTGTAGGTGAAGCAGGAAAAGGTACTGGTGCAGCTCAGGTATTGGCAGAGTCTATTCGAACTTTAGGCAACAATTTAGATCTAATTATCGATGGAGCAATTGTAGCGGGAATTGGATTATTAACTAAAGCAATAGTAACGAAAACTATTGCTGTTCAAGCAAGTATTATTGCCTCGGCACAGCAAAGAGCTGCAAGCATTGCAGAGGCTCAAGCTCAAGCACAGTTACTTGGCGTTGAAGCAGCTAGAACAAGGCAAGCAGCTGCATTAGCTTTAACAGAAATAGGTTTGGCTAGAGCTGAGTATAACGCTGCTACTACCTCTAAACAAAGAGCATCAGCAATACAACGGAAGACTTCTGCTGAGATTGCTCATAGTGTTGCAATCAAAGAGGCAACTGCAGCTACACTAGCGTATAAAGCGGCCCAAGATAGTTTAAATAAAGCAACAACAATTGGCAGTAGGGCTCTAGATTTAGTTGGAGGGCCAATTGGCGCTATTACACTTGGAATTACTGCTTTAGCTGCTGGCTATATGTATTTTCAGGAGAGGGCAGCTAAGGCAAATAAAAGACTAGAAGAACAGGCAGCTGTAGCGAAAAAAGCTAAGGAAGAGTTGCTTGCACTTAAAGGTATAGAAAAAGATTCAGCTATTAATGATATGACATCATCATTTGAGCGCCAGAATCAAGCGCTCTCTGATTCTAGTACGAAAATTAATATCCAATTAAATGCGATAGCTCAACTATACAAAGGCAACAAAGATATTGTTCAGGTGGTCAATGATGCTAGAGATGGCACTATTAGCATGAATGATGCTGTTAAGCGCTTTAATGAGTTGCGTATAAGTAAGGATATTTATAACGCAATCAAAGAAAACACTGCTGAGTTTGAAAAGAATGCTAAGGAAGCAAAAACGACACGAGATTCCTTGAAGCTTTTTGGTATTGAAGTTGAATTATCTGGTCGAAAAGCTCAGACAGCAGTTGCGGGTATTGATGACAACTCAAAAGCCTTAATTGGTAACGAGAGTGCAGCACAAAAGGCCACCAAAGCACAGAAAGGGTACTTTGATAGCCTTCGTACTGAAGTTCTTAAGTCCAATGAAGATCTTGCTTTGTTGAATCTTGGATATAGTGAAGAAACTATTAAAAAGATTAATGAGTTGCAAAAGGCAAAACAAGCAGTTGCTCCTCCTGGTACTACTGCAATTGTCACTAAAGAGGAGATGGATGTAGTCGCTCAAGCTGTAAAAACTTTAGACTTACTTAAGGACAAAAAAGATGCTTTAAATGATGCCGAACGCAAGCAAACTAAGGAGTTAGCAAAACAAGCAGTATTATTGGCAGGTAATAGTGAGCAAACTCGCAATATGCTTCGCGTATATCAGGCTTTCCGGAACGCTGGAGTAGGAGACAAGCAGGCACGTGTATTAACAGCGCAAGTTGGACGGGAGAATGATTTTAGAAGTGAATCGATGTTTGGTAGCCATAAAGATGCAAATAACGGCTATACGAATACTGGGTTTATTTCTTGGCAAAAGGGTCGCTCAACCAAATTAATGCAGGCCTTACAGGGGCAGGGTGTTTTAGATAAAAAAGGGCAGATTCAACAAACTCAAGATGCCCTAGATGCACAAGCAAAGTTTTTATTGCAAGAGGTTATGACCAATAAAAACTATAGTAAATCTAAAAGTGCTCTTCTTAATGATGATTTAGACTATCGCAGTTTAGAGAAAATTATTGGGAAAAACTTCATTGGTTGGGATTATGAGGGTAAAAAGCTTGGCAAAGACAAGGCCTCAAAGCATTTAGCCAAACAAGACTCTTACTTTAATCAACTTAATAAAATTCTAGGTTCTAGTCCTGATGCAGCCTCTAAAGCAATCGGAGATCTTTCTAGATTCGAAGATGAAGCTTATAAGGCACGGGCTAAAACTCTAGAGGAAATTAAACAACTTCAAGCAACCTACGACACAGAAGCAATCGAAAGAGGTAAAAAAAGGGAAGAGGAAATCAGCAAAGCTACAATTTTGGGGCAGACTGATCTAATTCCTAAAATTAAGCAGCGTTTTGATGCTGAGGATGAACTGGCTAAAAAGCAATTTGATTTTGAAACAAACGGTTTTAAGTGGACTGAAGAAAAAAAGCTTGAGTACACTAAAGAAACTAATTCTTTAAGATTAATTGCAGAAGGCAAACTATCTGATGAGCAAATAAAGATTGCAAAACAAGGTCTTGATGAGCAATATCAGCATGAACTGGAGCTTATTAAGCTTACCAAGCAGGCTCAACAGGCGGCTTATGATCAGTCAAACTTAAAAGCCCTGCAAGAGCTTAAACAGCAAAGAGACCTTTTAGCAGCTCCTCTTGGTCAAAGAGCAGGCCTATCATTGCAATTTGATGAAAGAAACGCATTGTCTGAGAATGACACTACTCTTATTAATAAGGGTAGAGAAGCTCAAATGAAGCTCAAGCAGAAGGAAATCGATGAGCTTCAATACAACATGCGGATTGAAGATGCTGTTAGGCTTCATGAGGAGACTAAGCACAAGATTCGAGAGGAATATGCTGAAAAGTATCGGGACTTGCAAAATACTCAATACCAAGCTGAATTGGGTATGTACAACAATCTTCTTTCTCAAGCATCTAATGTTTGGGGCGGGTTTACACAGCTAATTAAAGATAGTGCTGGTGAACAGTCTGCTGCTTACAAAACAATGTTTTTGATGCAGCAGGCAATGTCAATTGCTTCTGCACTTGTTTCTACACATTTAGCTGCTGCGCAAGTTATGGCTGACCCATCGGCTTTGACTTTGGCACAAAAGACAAGTTATGCGGCAATGATTACTGGTTTGGGTTATGCCAATGTAGGTTTAATTGCAGCTCAAACTATTGCTGGCTTCTCATCAGGCGGCTACACAGGTGATATGGGGCGAGGTGATGTTGCTGGTGTAGTACATGGTCAAGAATATGTATTGAATGCCGCTGCTACTAAGCGTGTTGGTGTTGGTACATTGAACGCGATTAACTCAGGCGGTAGTTTGGAGAGAACAGTTTCATCTTCTGAACAGCCTGTCACTATTCAAGTGTATGTAACTGATTCAGGTGTAAATACTAATGGTGCCAATACTCAGGATCAGAAGCAGCTTGGTCAAATGATCGGTAATGCAGTTAGAACGATTATCAGGCAAGAGCAAAGACAAGGCGGTTTGTTATCAAAGTAACCCACTCAATGAGTGGGTTTTTATTTGGAGTCTAGAAATGAAATCTCTTAGAAAGCAAAAACGTCGATTTACTTTGAAAGAGCACCAAAAATCAGAAATGACTTTAGGTATGCAAATTGGTGAAGCCGTAAAGAAAATAATTCTAAAAGATAAACGACAAGGAGGCTTACTTTCTAAATGAGTGATCTTAAATTCACCTTCGAATGTGACTTAGATGGCAATAGTAATACTCAACGCTTTAATACGTTATCCAGCAAATTTGGTGACGGCTACGAACAAAATATCGCGGTAGGTATTAATAACCGATCTGGTGAATGGACATATCAAAGAACGGCCTATAAAGCTGAAATTATGCAGATTAAAGCTTTCTTTGATCAACACAAAGGCGCGGATTCATTTCTTTGGGATTCTCCGTTAGATGGTGAAGTCTGTGTAAAAACTAGTCCTGAATACCAACCGCGCCAAGTTGGTGGTGATATTTGGCAAATCTCAACGACTTTCACCCAAGTCTTTTACCCTGAGGACTCTTAACTTTTGACCATCAATGCCCTACTATCAAATGGCTGAATTTTCAGCGATTAATGCATGAGGTTAAAATGAAAGACGGAATTTACTTTGTGAAATTCAAAAGCAATATCAAAGATTTTGGCGAGGGTACGGTGGTGGTAAAAGATGGAGTGGTCAATGGCGGAGATTATGGATTTACATACCGTGGCAGGGTTGAAAACAATCTTCTCAAATTAAATGCAAAACAACATGATCGGAATGTCGTATCTGTATTTGGTGATATCAGTGATTACGAATTAATTTTAGAGGTTAAACCTACTGATACTGGCTATGATTTAGTTGGTAATACTGAATCAATACCAGGTGTAATTATTCAAGTAAAAGCTAAATTTATTGGTGATCAATTAGCTTAAATTATCCATTCTCAACAGAAGGACGCATTTGCGTCCTTTTTTATCATCCAAAGGAAATCAAAATGAAGAATTTTTCAAACGATTTATTCATTAAGCTATGTGTAAAATATACTGGTAAAAGCAAGCAAGATCTTGCTAAAAAGTGGGGGCTCTACTACTTCCTGACCCGATCAAAAACAAAAGCCTATTGGTATACAATTTTCTCCTAATGTCGTGACCTCATGCAAGAAACTGCGACATGCACATAAGACGGAGTTGTGCCCGTCACCTAATTTTTATGCCCCACTCGCTGGGGCTTTTTTTATGCGAGTAAGAAAATGACATATCAAACTGTAAATCTTGGCACAGCACCAACAGGCGCAGGCGGTGATACATTCCGCTCTACTGGCGCAAAAATGAATGAAAACTTTACCAACCCGTCCCATGCAGCGAGTCGTTACGTTGGTGGTAATGCTGGTAATTTAATGGAGGTAGGGTTCTGTGGGCTGGGTGTAAATCAAGCTGGTACACCCGCCATTGAGAGCCAGAAGACATTAAATAATGGATTTTATGGTGCAAATGCTTTAGAAGGTTTTCCGTATGGTTACGGTGAAATGCTTGTCTTAAATCAAACCGGGTGGGTTCACAGACTTTTCTTTCCAGCGCTTGGGAATGCGGTCCCTCATATCTCTTCATCTATCAATGGCGATCCATGGTCTACCCATGGGGCCTTTGTCGTTTTAAATAAAAATGCAACGATCGATGGCAATGGATTTATTAAAGCAGCGTCTCCAGTAATTAAGCTTTTTGCAGATAAAATTGAACCTAACGATGAAGCTGCTGAACAACCCCTCTCTTTTGAGAAATTAGGCATTGGTCATTACCTTGTTAAAGGATCATCCGGTTTTGCTAAAGATGGATGGTGGATTGAAATTCCAACTGACACCCATGGTAATAAGATTTGTGCGGTTGAATATAAAACCTTAGAAAACGGTGATCTTGAAATTAAAACATTCAAGAAAAAAATGAATGATGAAGGCGATATTGTTGCAAATCTTGATGCACAAATTGAGATACCAAAAAATGCGAATGGCGAGCCGCGTTGGATCGATATTCGTTTAAACAGCATTAAGAAGACAATTGTAAGAAAAGTTCCGAGAACAGAAAAACAACCACGTATGGTCCAGCAAATCAAGTATTCAATGCAACCAACTTTCATGACCCGTTTAACTGAACTCATTGATGATGAAGGTAGAGTTGTAATGGTGGACGGAAAACCATTCCAGAAAAAAGAAACTTATCTTGTTACTGATTCTGCTGGAATGGCAACACTAACAAAGCAACCGATCATTAATGAAAATGGTGAACCAGTTTTTGAGTGGGTTCAAGCTGTTGACGGTGAAGGCAAACCCGTATTTGACGATGTGCTGGTTCTTGATAAAGACGGAAATCAGATTTATGACGAGGTAACACATGAGTCTGAATAGTGATTTTCAGAAGCTATATGTTGATGGATTAATCCATTTGTATGAACTAGATGCCAGCTCACTTGGAGCTGGCATTTTACGTTTCCACGGGCATATAGCTTTTCAAGACTGGGAGAAGATCTACTCTTCAATAGGATCTGATGGCTTGATTGGTGCCGACACAGGCAGCATTGGAAAGATATTCGATACTGGTGATCAAAAAGTATGGAACCGAAATATTGTCTGGCAGGGTCAAGTTTTTGAGCCAATGGCTTTGGAGGTTTCGGGGCTTGAAATGCGATCAGATGGTAAAGCCTCAGCACCAACTTTGAACATGGCGAACAATATTAACGGCATCCAGAATGCAGTATCTGCTTACTGTTTGCAGTTTAAAGACTTTGCTGGCGCAAAACTTAAAGTCATTACCACACTTGCTAAATACATTGATGCTGAAAACTTCACTTCAGGTAACCCAACGGCATCGAATGAATCAAAAGAGCAAATTTGGTACATCGAGCAAAAGACATCTGAAAACGCCCAACAGGTAACTTTTGAGCTCTCTAATCCAATCGATTTTGAAGGTTTGAAAATCCCAGTTCGACAAATTACTTCACTTTGTCATTGGTGCATGGTTGGCAAGTATCGCGGTGAGGAATGTGGTTACACAGGTATTGCAATGTTCACCGATAAAGATGAGCCAACAGATAATCCGGCACTTGATCGTTGTGGTGGACGTTTGCGTTCTTGCCGCTTGCGATTTGGTGAAAATAAACCATTGCCTTTCGGCGGGTTCCCTGCTTCAAGCTTATTGTGAGGTCTTATGAAACTGACAGCAAAAATTAAAAAAGCGATCATGGCCCATGCTGAAAAATGTTATCCGGAAGAATGTTGTGGGTTAATTGTCGGTGGTAAATATTTACCATGCACTAATATTGCCCCAACAATTTATGATCAAAATGGCATCATTAAACAGGATAAAACAACTAATTTTGAAATCGACCCTGAAGATCTCGTGTCTGCAGAAAATCAGGGTGAAATTCAAGCTTATGTTCATTCGCATCCAGATGGCACGACCCGAGCTACTGATTTAGATCGTATCCAAATTGAACTCCATAAAAAGCCATGGGTAATTTGTTCATATCCCGATCTGGATTTTCAAGTTTATGAACCTTGTGGTTATCGCGCCCCTTTGGTCGGAAGAAACTATATTCATCATTTTCAGGATTGTTATGCATTGGTTCGTGATTTTTATGACCGCGAACTTGGTATTAAATTGCCAGACTTTGAACGAAAAGATGTTTGGTGGGAGGACAAAGATCATCCGTCAATATTGATTGATAACTATCCGAAAGCCGGTTTCTATGAAGTGGACACTCCGCAATATGGAGATATGTTGATTTGTCGAGTACCACGAACAGAACACCCAAATCATTGCATCATTTGGCTGGGAGATAATGCAAATTTAAAGTCAGAAGAAACTGAACCTTGTATTGGCAATACCTTAATTTTGCATCAACTTCACGACCGTAAATCTATTCGTGAAATCTTCGGACAGCAATGGTCAACAAGAACGGTAAAAATCTTGAGGCATAGAGATGTTAAAAACAATTAAGTTGTACGGCATCTTGGGGCAAAAATTTGGTCGTGAATTTAAGCTCGATGTCGCAAATACCCGCGAAGCTATGCGCGCATTATCCGTCCAGATCGCTGGCTTTGAACAATTTATGTTGCATGCTCATGAGCAAGGCCTACGTTTTGCTGTGTTTTTAAAGGGTAAGAATTTGAGTAAAAAGCGAGGAAAGAAACGGCCTGCAATTTATGACCATGAAACTAAGCGGCTCATTACCGGCGATAACATTGGTGAAGAACAGCTTGATATGTCTACTGAAGCTGACACTATACACATTGTTCCACGAGTTGTGGGGGCTGGTGGTAATGGAGGTCTACAGACTATTCTCGGTGCGGTCATGGTTGTAGTCGGGGTAATTGTGGGGGTCGTAGCAGGCTGGACGGGAGCAGGCGCTGTCGCTGCACAAGGCTTGATTGGAGCAGGTGTTGGGATGATGGTCGGGGGTATTGCCCAAATGCTAATGCCAAAAATTGATAATACTCAAGACCAAAACCAAGACGGTAACCGTGCCAATAAAGGCTTTGGCGGAGCGGTTACCACAGTTGCTCAGGGCAACCCAGTACCCATTTTATATGGACAACGTGAAATCGGTGGTTTCATTGTCAGCGCAGGTCAATATCCTGAAGATCAGATGTAAATTTTAATTATTGAACAGGCGCTTTTTGGCGCCTTTTTTATTGCGTGAGATTTCTAATGAATGCAGTAGTGGGCGCAAAAAAAGGAAACAACCAACCAAGACAGCCAGTTATTTCACAAGATTCAGCTCAATCTAAGACATTTATTAAAGTTCTTTATGGATTAGCTGAAGGTGAAATTGAAGGGTTGGCAAATGGGTTTCAATCAGTGTTTTTAGAAGAAACCCCACTGCAAAACGCAGATGGAGGTTTTAATTTTGAAAATGTAAAAGTTGATTTTAGGAAAGGCACCAATGATCAGGAATACATTGAGGGCTTTCCGGCAGTCGAAAGTGAAACTGCCATCAATGTTGAATTAAAGTCGGAAACACCATGGGTTCGTGCATTTAGTAATCTAGACCTTGATGCTGTACGTTTACGCTTAAAATGGGGGCCATTACGAAGTCAAAACGCCACAAATGGTGATGTGTCCGGTATAACAATCGAATACGCCATAGATGTTCAAACAGATGGGGGTATCTGGACTGAAGTACTAAAAACAAAGATTTCAGATAAAACTTCTGCTAATTATGAGCGTGCTCATCGTATTGATTTACCTCGAGCTGACTCAGGTTGGCTTATTCGCATACGTCGTCTTTCTCCGAATTCTTCATCTGAGTATATTAGTGACAAGATGTATATTGAAGCAGTGACTGAAGTCATTGATGCAAAATTACGTTACCCAAATACAGCATTATTGGGCCTTCAATACGATGCTGAGACTTTCGGAAACGTTGCTAAAGTTGCTGCAGATACAAAGGGAAGAATTCTAAAGGTTCCTACTAACTACAATCCAGCAACACGACAATATGTTGGGATGTGGGACGGTACTTTCAAAGAGGCATATTCTAATAACCCGGCATGGATCTATTACGATATATGCACCGTAGACCGTTATGCTTTGGGCGACCGATTAACCCCGCTAATGGTTGATAAGTGGTCCTTATATCGTTTAGCCCAATACTGTGATCAGATGGTACCGGATGGGTTGGGCGGTCTAGAACCACGTTTTACATGTAATGTTTATCTTCAGGGCGCAGAAGGTGCCTTTGAGATTTTAACTAAGTTAGCTGGTGTATTCCGTGCCATCACATTTTGGGATGGTAATAGCATTATTTGTGATGCGGATATTCCCCAAGATACATATTTCACTTATACACGTGCCAATGTCATTGGTGGCAATTTTGAGTATGCAGGTACTCGTGCACGTGATCGGCACAATGTTGTAAAAGTTGCGTGGGATAACCCGGCTAATCACTATAAAACTGAATATGAGTTTGTTCGTGATGAAAAGGCGATTGCTGAAGCAGGCCAAGTTCGAATTTTAGAAATTGATGCTTGGGGATGCACTTCGCGTGGACAATCGCAGCGAGCTGGCTGGTGGGCTTTAAAGTCTGAGCAGTTAGAAACTCGAACCGTCAGTTTCAAAGTTGGTCTGGATGGTCATATTCCGCAGCCGGGAAGAGTTATTGATATTGCGGACCCTCTATTTGCAGGACGAGCTAATGGTGGTCGTGTTTCTAAAATCTCAGCTGATCGTAAAAGTATAACGCTAGATCGTGATGATGTTGTGGCAGTTGCTGGTGACCGACTTATTATTAATGGCGAGGATGGCAAAGCTCAAACACGAATTGTTCAATCAATCACAGGTCGTGTTGTTACTGTTACTCATGAGTTTGATGCTATTGCTACACAAAACGTGTGGGTAATGGATGCTCAAGACTTGGCAACAATGAAGTTTCGGGTGATCTCTATTACTCAAGACGAAAGTCATCAATTTTCAGTCACAGCACTTCAATATAACCCAGCCAAGTTTGATGCAATTGACAAGGGTGCTTATTTTGATGAGGTTCCGATTTCGATTGTGAACCCAACAATTCAGGATCCTGTAACTGATGTCGTTGTTACTAGTGAAAACCGAGTTGATCAGGGCATCAATGTAGCAACAATGATTGTGACTTGGGCGCAGGCTAAAGGGGCCGTTAAGTATCTAGTTGAATGGCGCAAAGATGACGGGAGTTGGATTAAATTACCAATCACTGGCAATAACTCAGTCGAAGTACCTGGTATTTATGCGGGTCAATATCAAGCACGTGTAACGGCAATTTCAGCTTTTGAGATAGCTTCTTTACCAGTTTATTCGGTATTGACTGAACTCTCAGGTAAGCAAGGCTTGCCGCCTAAACTGGCTTTTATCCAAGCGACAGGGATTTTGTTCGGTATAAAACTCAACTGGGGCTTCCCAGCCACAGGTGCGCTTGATACTGCTTATACTGAAATTCGTGTATCGCCCGATGGTACCAGCAATATTGCTCAATTGGGCTTATTTGCTTATCCAACTACTACACATACGATTCAAGGTTTGCAGCCAAACCTAACTCAATTTTATCAAGCTCGTTTGATCGACCGTATCGGAAATGTGGGACCATGGTCGGACTGGACTCATGCGACAACTTCTGCCGATGCAACAGATGTTCTTGAGCTCTTGAATGATCAAATCAGTGAAACCCAACTTAGTCAGGATTTAAAAACTAAGATTGATCAAATTGAGGCTATTGATGTTCAGATTCCGGGCATCATTCAAGATATTCGAATTACGAAAGATCAGATTGCCCAAGAGGTTAGTGATCGGAAAAACTCAGTTCAACAGGCAGTAGATCAAGCAAATAGTAATCTTGCATTAGAGCGTGAAGCTCGAATTAGTGATGTTGATTCAGCAAAACGTTTAATTGATCAAGAAGTGCAAAACCGTATTAATGCCGATTTTTCAGAGCAACAAGCGCGTGAAGCTGCAATTCTTAATGAAGCTAGATCACGCGATACAGCTATTACTACTGAAAAAGAAGAAAGAATTAGTGGTGATGATCATCTTTCTCAAAGAATTGATACTGTCAGCGCAAGTTCTTCGGATAATGCAGCTGCAATTCAGCAGGAAGCCGAAGCTCGTGCCGATGCTGATAGTGCATTATCACTGAGAATTGACACTGTAGTTGCACAAACTGGTAACAACAAAGCAGCAATTCAACAGGAAGCTCAAGCTCGTGCTGAAGCAGATGCTGCAAGTGCAACGTTGATTGAGTCTGTTCGAGCTGAGTCGGTTAATAATGACGTGCAAACTCGTGCATTAGTTACAGATGAAAGTAATGCACGAATAGATGCAGATAAGGCTTTAGCAGAACGAGTAACGGGCGTTGAAGTCGTTACAAAGCCATCATTAATAGGTTCTGAGTCCGATTTAATAGGTAATGATGCTGGCTATGCTGGTGTCTGGTCAATTCTATCTGCTGTACAAGAAGGAGATTTATTACAGGCAAAACGTACAGATCAAGTAGTTGTTTCTGTAAATGAAAATGCAGCAAGCATAAATTCAGAGCAAATTGCCCGAATTGAAGGTGACAAAGTTGTTGCTAAAGCATTGACTGATTATAGAGCTAGTAATGACAGTGCTCTCGCAAATGTACGACAAAGTGCTGAATCTGCTGTGTCTAAATCTGAAAGTAATGCTCAGGCTTTAACTGTATTAGATAGCAGAGTAAATACTGCTAATACAAATGCAAATGAGGCTAAGCAGAATGCTGCATCTGCAATAAGCAAAGCTGATACTGCTGCAACACAAGCAGGCTCAGCAGCATCACTTGCGCAGCAAGCACATGCAGAGGCTTCAACGGCAAATACTACTGCAAATAATGCAGCAGATAATGCAAATGAAGCGAAATCAACCTCAGCAACTGCTTTATCAACTGCAAACGTTGCGGCATCTCAATCTGCTGCAAATGCGCAACAGATTCAGTCAATTCAACTTGATTTGTCTGGCAAAGCAAGTACCGGTGCGCTTGATCAAGTTAAGTCTGATGTTAAAGATGTTGATAACAAGATCATTGCTCAAACGACCAGAATTGACGGAGTTTATGCTCAGTTAAACCCACCGTTGATTGGCTCGGAATCTGACTTAATCGGCAATGATGGCGGCTATGCTGGTGTCTGGTCTGAGCAGTCAGCACGTATCGAAGGTGATCTTGCAGTAAGTAAGCGTGTTGATTCGACTACTGCTGAGTTAAATGGGTTACAGGCTTACGCTCAACAAGAGGTGCAGGCGCGTATTGAAGGCGATAAAGTAACAGTTCAAAAGATTGATACTTATATTGCAAGCAACGATAGTGCTCTTGCGAATGTACGACAAAGTGCTGAATCTGCTGTGTCTAAATCTGAAAGTAATGCTCAGGCTTTAACTGTATTAGATAGCAGGGTAAATACTGCTGATACAAATGCAAATGAAGCTAAACAGAATGCTGCATCTGCAATAAGCAAAGCTGATACTGCTGCAACACAAGCAGGCTCAGCAGCTTCTATGGCGCAGCAAGCACATGCAGAGGCATCGACAGCGACTACTACTGCAAATAATGCAGCAGATAATGCAAATGAAGCGAAATCAACCTCAGCAACTGCTTTATCAACTGCAAACGTTGCGGCTTCTCGCTCTGCTGCAAATGCTGAACAAATACAATCAATTCAACTTGATTTGTCTGGCAAAGCAAGTACAGGTGCGCTTGATCAAGTTAAGTCTGATGTTAAAGACGTTGACAACAAGATCATTGCCCAAACAACCAGAATCGATGGGGTTTATGCTCAGCTAAACCCGCCGTTGATTGGCTCGGAATCTGATTTAATCGGCAGTGATGGAGGTTATGCTGGTGTATGGTCTGAGCAGTCAGCACGTATTGAAGGTGATTTGGCGCAAGCTAAACTTACTGATCAAGTATCTGCACAGATGAACGCAAATAATGCTTTGTTTCAGCAACAAATCAATGCAAATGCTAGTGCTATTTCTTCAACGATAAAAGTAACGGAAACGTTGCAAACAAAAGTCGGTGAGAATAGTGCGTCTATTCAAAATGTCAGTGAAAGTGTTGATGGCATCTATGCTCAGCAGTTTACTAAGTTCGATGTAAATGGCCATGTTTCTGGTCATGGATCAATGAATGATGGTACGACTTCAACTTTCATATTCAATTATGATGCAATTCAGTTTGGTACGCCTGTCGGTGTTGATGATGTAGAACCTAAACCATTAATGACACTGCAAAATACTCCAGTTACTTTGCCAAACGGTACTGTTATTCCGCGTGGATTGTATGTCGACAATGGTAGTTTTGGATATATCAATGCGAATAGGATCTGGGCTGAAAACTTAAGCGTTATTAGTGCAGACTTGGGGACAATTAAAGTCAAAACTGCGAATATTGAAGATGGCGCAATTGATACTTTAAAAATTAAAGATGAAGCTGTAACAGTTCCAATAGGTGTAAAAGCAATTGATGTAAAGACTATCACTACTTTTGCAGGTGGAGTTACAAGTGGACAGCCTAATAATGATTTTAACAACCACCTATCAGCGTGGGAAAATCATATAGGTACACTTTTACAAGTAACGTTAAATAGAAGTGGTGGAAAAGTTAGAATTGATGCTTCAGTAAATATTTGCACACCTACTTTTGGCGCTTTTAGTGTAAGTGACGGACGAGGTAATCCAATTGCAGCAAATGACAGGGCCATGGCTTCTTTTTATATTTCTATATATCGGAATGGAAATTTAATTGGACGGGGTTCATTAGGTGCAAATCTTGAAACTGGTACTATTAATGTCAATTTCAACGGGACTGCGGTTATCGTTTCAGCTATTGATGATAACAGTACTATTGGCAATGTTACCTACACACTTAAAGCAGGATTTGCTCGACAGGAGGGCGTTAATATTCCATTAAATGTGGAATCAAGAAGCAACTTTATGATTACTTCGAGAACGTTAAGTGTTATTGAAATGAAAAAGTAACAGCACCCAACCGGGTGCTTTTTTATTGCCTAAACGAAAGGGGGAAGGCATGACTGAAAATGAATCATACGGGTTGAGATTTGAAAAGAAAATTGACTCAATTCAGAGTGATATTCGCATGTTGTCAGATCATGTTACTCGACTGACTTTTATTAATGAAGCACACAAAGAGACTAGCGAACAGAACAAAAAGGATATCGATACATTGGATATCAAAGTCGCCAATTTAGAAAACCGCACAGCAGCGCAAGATGGTGGAATTTCTGTATTGTGTGTACTGCTTGGCATCTTTGCAGGAATCGTATTTTCGCTGTGCGCTTGGGTTGGATCTTCAATTATTCAATTAAGCCAAGATCAATCTTTAATTAAAGAGAAGGTTTCACGGTTAGAGGAAGCAGGACGATGAATAGTGAAAACACAAGAGCTTATCTAGCTTTCGCATTAGTGGGACTGATGTTTGTTTTAGTGATTGCTTTATTTTTTGTGGATATGCCGCGAGAAAACAGCAATCTGATCAATACGGCATTGGGTTTCATTGCAGGGGCTATGACAACTGCATGTGGCTTTTATTTTGGTAGCTCTGAGTTAGAGAAAAAGAAAGGTGAATCAAATGACAACTAAACCATTCTTCGACGCTGCCCGAGTGATCGCAGGCGGCAAGCTTACACAGGCACAAGTAGACGATTTAAATAAAGTAGTCGATAAACTTGCACCAGGTGGAAAAACTACAAGTGATGTTGGCGTTGACCTAATTTCTAGTTTTGAAGGCACACGATTCACAGCCTATGACGATGGTGTGGGCATCTGGACCATTGGTACTGGCACAACAGTTTATCCTAATGGCGTGAAGGTAAAAAAAGGGGATACTTGTACACCTGAGCAAGCTAAAGCCTACTTCAAACACGACTTAGCCAAATTTGAAAAGACTGTAAATGAATCGGTTACTGTGCCTTTAACTCAAAACCAATTTGATGCTTTGGTATCGCTGACTTACAACATTGGCTCAGGTGCATTTAATAATTCAACCTTATTAAAAAAACTGAATAAAGGTGACTATCAAGGCGCTGCTGATCAATTCCTTGTGTGGAACAAAGCAGGTGGCAAGGTTATGAAGGGCCTAGTTCGTCGCCGAGAAGCAGAACGAGCACTCTTTTTAAAGAAGTAACTTATATGTGTAAACGCACTAAAGTTGCATCAATCATCACACTGCTGTGCCTCCTATTCTCAGGTTGCACAGCTCACACAATTAATAGTAATGTGAATGTCTCGATTTGTGTAAGGGCTTTGTGATGTCGCAAGTCATGATCATGGTTTCGGAAGCGGGCAGGATGGAAAATACTTGCAATCTACCCGCTGATTTAGATAAGAACGGGAATGTTCTTAAAATCTATGACTACTCATTAAAAGAGTTGACCATTAATTTAGATGGCACTGTGACTTACAATGGCAAAAGATGGACCTTTGATAAGAAGCAAAATTAGGTCAAAAACCTGTGGATAAAAAGCGCATTACGCCAAATCTACGCCAAAATATAGTTAAGTAGTTGATTTAATATAATGAATTGGTGCGCTCGGCGGGGATCGAACCCACGACCCCAGGCTTCGGAAACCTGTACTCTATCCAACTGAGCTACGAGCGCACATGTGTGGGGCACATCATAGGAAAAAAACACTGATAGGTAAAGCACGAAATACGTGGCAAGAGGCTTTTATGCTTAATTAAACAGCAACTTGATCTATTTCAGATCCTTTGTTGAATGAGCTGAATTGAATAATTAATAGAATGAAGCGTATGTGCTAGCTCATGAGGTGGAATACGTGACTCCTGTAAACTGGTAATCCATTGCATTTGGCACATTTTAAGCTCCTGAATAGTTTTGATCTGCTCTATTTTTTGAATCAGTGGTTTACCCATAAGTCCGCAGTACATATTCAAGCTTTTTTTCATTAATTGTTGTATTTCTTCGAAACTAAGTTGTTCAATTGGAAGTGAGAGCGGCAGCTGGGATTCAATATTTGAAGGATGTGAAGATAATTGCTGAGGAACCTGAATTTCTCCGACAAGATCATGACCTTTATTGTCATCTATTGTATTTTTTTGAGGTACATCTATTTCTTTAGCCGTTGAAGAGGATTTTGAAGTAGCTATTTGTTCAGTTACGTCTGAATCGTTTTCGTGAGTACGAGCAATAAGTTTTAAGTCAATAAGTTGCTGAATCAACTCTGGTGGGGCAATACGCTTTTTGAATTCGGTATCGAGATTTACAAAATCTTCATGATCGATGAGTAAAAGTAAGCGTCTTTGTTTTGCATTTAGAGCAATATTCCGTTGTTGAAGTGCAACTCTTCCCAAATTGGTTCTATAAAAACCAGACATTGTATTTCCCCAATATAAAAATGAAACAGCCTGTTTGATTTTTCTCTATCAAACAGTACTGTTCTTAATAAAATATAAATGGGGTTTAAGATAAAACCTAAAAATGACAATATGATGAAGAATTTATGAATATCATCTATTTAAGTATTTAAAATGCGTTTTCTAAAGCCTTACGTAAATAGACATCTAACTCGTCTTGGCGAAGAAGCCATTGAATATAATCTTTAGGCAATTCGGCAATTGCCGTACCTGTATGCTTACCAAAATTAATCGTATGCGGAATACGAGCTTCTTCAGAAACTTGATAAAGCTCTTCAATATCTTGAATATTTAAATGATAGATAATATGCATCAAAATATTGGCAGTTAAAATAATATCAGCATCGGCACGGTGAGCACCTTTAAGCATTTCTCGAGCTTTACCACTGCCTTGAGAAATCATATAGATGAGTGCCGAAATATTATGTGCTTCAGCATCTGGCCAAGCTTTACGAGCTAAAGCTAAAGTACAAATCGGTTTAATATGAGATACATCGACACCACAACGCGCAATTGCGGCAATATCATAATCAATGTTATGACCAATAATATAAGTTGTGCTCTCAGGTAATTGAAACGTTTTATAGTGGGGTTGGTTTTCTAAATCAGACTCTAATATGTGATGTACTGCCATAGCCGCATAAGAGATCGGTGCGCGAACCTGATAGAGCTGATCAAACAACTTGCTTTTATCTAATGTGAGTTTACCTGCATTCAGTTCAATTGGAGCATATGCAATTTCAATAGGTAAACCATTTAGTGTATGAGTTTCTGTATCTAAAATAATGGCTTGCATATCTGACCCTTTGAACAATCCCAAGTAATGATGAATGTTAACAGTTGACTAACTACTTTAAAACATGGAGTAGGGTTAGATGTGAATAAGAAATTCAATTTATGTTGAAAATTAGCAGATTTGGGTGTTAATTTTGATGAAATATCACTTGCGAAAAATTAAGTTTAGGCGTAATTGTTTGTAAGACATTTAAAATGTTCATTAAAAACTAAAGCACAACAAAAATTGAATTTAAGGGATATATCAATGAAAATGAAACTGTTCATGACCAGTGTTCTTAGCACAAGTTTATTGTTGACGGCATGTGGAGGAGGAAGTAGTGATGATAGCCCAGCAACTACTGATCCATCTGGTACTCCAGCCAATAATATTCAAAACCCTGTCGTTAAAGTAGATGCTTATACAAGCACTAACTTAGGGTCGGTTGCTGCTGAAAGTAGTATTCTGACTTATAAAATGTTAGGGCAAAGTGGACAAGAGGTACAGGCAACCAGTTTAGTATTTACACCAACGACACCACCGCCAGCAGGTGGTTGGCCAATTGTCGTTTGGGCACATGGAACAACAGGGGTTGCAGATGCATGTGCACCAAGTAAATCTGCTTTAGAAGACAGTACCAAAGATTTAATTAGTAAATTACTTGCAGCAGGTTATGTCGTCGTTGCACCTGATTATGAAGGTTTAGGAACACCGGGCATACATCCATTTTTAAATGTTAAAAGTGAAGCTTATTCAATTACAGATGCGGTGGTTGCAACCCGCAATTATTTATCTCAACGTAATTTATTAACTTCGAACAAATGGGTCACTGTAGGACATTCGCAGGGTGGGCATGCTGCTTTGGGCGCTGCTCAATATGCAAGTCGTGCACAGCTAAACTATAAAGGTACAGTAGCAGTAGCACCTGCTTCTAATCTAGGCTTCATTTTACTTGCAGGTGAACAGGCTGTTGCTAATGCAACCTTGGATCAAAAAATTCCAATGTATGCACAGCTTGATACTTATACGGCTCTAGTTACAGCTGGCATTCGAAATACACAGCCAAATTTTGATTACTCACAGGTATTTACTTCACAAACAGCAAGTACCGCACAGCAGGCAGAAACAATTTGTGCTGGGCCATTAGCACAAACTTTTGTGGGGAATATGCAAACCTACGCAGCAACACATGGCGGAACGCTTGATGGTTATACTCGTACACAAACCAACTTTATGGGTGTACCCATTGTAAAAACGTTCTTAGATAAAGATTCTCAACCGCTACAGGTAAAAGTATCTACACCGATTATCATTTATCAGGGGCAAGCAGATACTACAGTTCCTAAAGTAGCGACTGATATTTTGATATCTAATGCCACTGTCGTGGGCACAAAAATTAATAGCTATGTAACGGGTAACTGGGACCATGAAACGGCGATGAGCAGTAATGTAGATAACATTGTTGGGAATGTACAAAACTTATTGTCAGCTCAATAAGAGTATTTGATATTTAAAGTTTTTTTGTTGCTATAAAAAGCTAAATTTAACTTTAGAAAAGTATTAAATAAAAGTTTTTAAAGTGTTTATAAATTATTTTAGATTTGATGGCTCATTTTTTATAAAAATTGAGCCATTTTTATTTAAAACTGAGCTAACTTGATTCTGTTTAATTATAAAGTTCATGCTACAATATGCCGCAATCTTAGCACGGCTTAAAAGCCCTAATTTATAGGACCCCCGCTAATGTTTGCCAATATTTCCATTTCTGAATTTGATCCAGAATTAGCTCAAGCAATTGCTTCTGAAGGTGAGCGTCAAGAAGCACATATCGAGTTAATTGCATCTGAAAACTATTGCTCTCCTGCGGTGATGGAAGCGCAAGGATCAAAACTTACGAATAAATATGCAGAAGGTTATCCAGGCAAACGCTATTATGGCGGTTGCGAGTATGTAGACGTTATTGAGCAAATGGCGATTGACCGTGCTAAAGAACTTTTTGGTGCCGATTATGCAAACGTTCAACCACATGCTGGCTCACAAGCTAACTCTGCTGTTTATTTAGCACTTCTTAACCCAGGCGATACAGTTTTGGGTATGAGCTTGGCTCACGGTGGTCACTTGACTCACGGTGCGAAAGTAAGCTTCTCTGGTAAAACTTATAACGCTGTTCAGTACGGTTTAAACTCTGAAACTGGCGAGATCGATTACGAAGAAGTTGAACGTTTAGCATTAGAGCACAAGCCACGTATGATCGTTGCTGGTTTCTCTGCTTATAGCCGTGTTGTAGATTGGCAACGTTTCCGTGACATCGCGGACAAAGTTGGCGCTTATCTTTTTGTTGATATGGCTCACGTTGCAGGTCTTGTTGCTGCTGGTGTATATCCAAACCCAGTGCAAATTGCTGACGTAACTACAACTACGACTCACAAAACACTTCGTGGTCCACGTTCTGGTTTAATCCTTGCGAAAGCGAATGAAGAAATCGAGAAAAAACTTCAATCAGCTGTATTCCCTGGTAACCAAGGTGGTCCATTAATGCATGCGATTGCTGCTAAAGCAATCTGCTTCAAAGAAGCAATGTCTGATGACTTTAAAGCTTACCAACAACAAGTTGTGAAAAATGCTCAAGCTATGGCTGAAGTATTAATCGCTCGTGGTTATGACGTTGTTTCTGGCGGTACAGACAACCACTTATTCTTGTTATCTTTAATCAAGCAAGACGTAACTGGTAAAGATGCAGATGCTTGGTTAGGTGCTGCTCACATTACTGTGAACAAAAACTCAGTTCCAAATGACCCACGTTCTCCATTCGTGACTTCTGGTATCCGTATCGGTACTCCAGCAGTAACAACTCGTGGTTTTGGTGAAGCTGAAGTTCGTGAACTTGCTGGTTGGATCGCTGACGTGATTGACAGCAAAGGTGACGAAAAAGTTATTGCTGATGTAAAAGCGAAAGTTGAAGCTGTTTGTGCAAAATTCCCTGTATATGCAAAATAATTTGTGTGTATAAAAAAAGCGCCGTAAGGCGCTTTTTTTATTAATTCTTCCAACCCCCACCTAAAGCACGGATTAAATTGACGCTTGCAATGATTTGGCTGCCTTTCAGCTGTGCGGAAAGTTGCTCTTGTTGCAATATAGTCCGATCTGAGTCGATCACATCAAGATAGCTAATCGCACCTTCTCGATAACGTAAGTGTGACAGTTGATTTGCATGACGAGAAGATGAGAGTGCTTGGTTTTGAGCCTGAATTTGTTGATCAAGTATTCTTTGATCAGATAAACCATTTTCAACTTCCCGAAATGCGTTTAGGACAGTTTGTCTATAGTTGGCAACGCTTTCTTCATAGGCTGCTCTTGCTTGAGCAACGCCTGCTTTACGTTGTCCGCCATCAAATAATGGCAAAGATAAAATAGTACCTGCGACTGGACCAAGTAAAAATGTTCGGCTCGACCATTTACCTAACTCGCTTAAACTCGACGATTCATAACCGAGTGCACCTGTCAGGTCTAGTTTTGGAAAGAAAGCAGCGCGTGCAATTCCAATACGCGCATTATCTGCTGCCATTGCACGTTCGGCAGCAGCAATATCAGGACGTCTTTCAAGTAAAGTCGAAGGTAAACCCGCTGGAAGACGAATACTGTTTGTTGCTAAAGGTTGAACAGTTAGATCGAAATCAGCCGGTGTTTTTCCTAGCAATACAGCAAGCGCATGTTCGGTATTTGCTCTATTACGAGCAATATTTAATGCATTGGTTTGTGCTGTAGCAAGTTCAGTCTGTGCGCGAGAAACATCTAATTCACTGACTAAACCATTACGAAATCGAGTTTGAACAAGATCTCGGGTTTCGCCCAGTAACTTAATAGTGCGATTATAAATTGCTTGTTCAGCATCAAGCTGGCGAATGAGAAAATAGCCTTGGGCAACATCGGCTTGTAAGGCTAAAAGTGCCGACTGATATAGAGCTTCTTGTTGCTGTACATCAGCTGTTGCTGCATTAACACTACTGGTAATACGACCAAATAAATCCAGCTCATATGAGACATTCGCTTGAGCACGCCATAAGGTTTGTGCGGATGTATGGGCATTGTCATCTAACCCCAATGAAGCAGGAGAGGGTTTTTGACGAGTCGGCCCAAAGCCAGCACTAATGCTAGGCAAGCGTTCGGCTTGTGCTGCTGAACGTATTGCACGTGAGGCCTGAATATTGGCTGCCACAGCTTTAAGATTTTGGTTGCCGGCAATTGCTTGTTGTTCTAGCTCATTTAATTGAGCATCATTAAAAACACGCCACCATTCACCTCGAACCTGCTGATCGGCAGGTTGGGCAATTTTCCAATTGTTATCCTCAAGTTTAGGGTTTGACTCTTTAAATTTGACTGGAACGATCACTTTTGCAGGTTGATATTCCGGAGCTAAAGAGCAGCCTGCAAGCAGCAGGCTTCCCATGAGTGAGGACAGTAATAAGCTTTGTCTTGCTGTAGCCATTAAATGTCCTCCTTAGTGATCATGTGGGGTAGATAAAGGCGCTTCATGAACTGCCGCTGAATGCAATTTATGTTTGCTGTTCAATGTGCGAATCAGGACATAAAAGGCAGGGGTGAGGAATAAACCAAAGAATGTTACCCCGATCATGCCGAAGAATACGGCAACACCCATAGCATGACGCATTTCAGAACCTGCACCCGTTGAAGTAACCAATGGAACTACACCCATAATAAATGCAATAGACGTCATTAAAATTGGGCGCAAACGTAGACGACTTGCTTCAACAGCTGCTTTAAAGGCAGTTGCACCTTGCATTTCGAGTTCCCTTGCAAATTCAACAATCAAAATGGCGTTTTTACAGGCCAGCCCAACTAGAACCATCAGACCAATTTGGGTAAAGATGTTGTTATCTCCACTGGTGAGCCAAACCCCTGTCAGAGCAGCCAAGATTCCCATTGGTACAATTAAAATGACAGCTAACGGCAAAGTTAGACTTTCATATTGAGCGGCTAAGACTAGGAACACGAGCAATACGCTAATTGGGAATACCCAAAGTCCTGCATTACCAGCCAAGATTTTTTGATAAGTTAAATCTGTCCACTCAAACTTGATACCACGCGGTAGAGTTTGTGCAGCAATACGTTCAACCGCAGCTTCAGCTTGGCTAGATGAATAGCCCGGTGCAGGGCCGCCGTTAATATCCGCTGAGGTATAGCCGTTATAACGCACTACCATTTCTGGACCATAAGTTTGAGTCACATTGACCAGTGAAGATAACGGCACCATTTGTCCGGCACTGTTACGGGTTTTAAGCTGCAAAATATCTTCTGGATTAGCACGGAAAGGTGCATCGGCTTGCGCTCGAACCTGATAAACACGACCAAAGCGGTTAAAGTCATTAACATACTGAGAACCTAAATAAATCTGCATCGTGTTGAAAACATCTGTCACAGCAACACCTTGCTGTTTGGCTTTTACACGGTCCAGATCTACATTTAGCTGAGGTACATTAATTTGATAGCTTGAGAACATTGGACCAAGTTCAGGAGCTGATTTTGCTGCTTTCATAAAGTTTTGTGCAGCATCGTTCAGCGCTGAATAGCCTAAGGCACCTCGGTCTTCAAGTTGGAGTTTAAAGCCGCCCATGGTACCTAAGCCCATCACTGGTGGTGGTGGGAAAACCGCAATATAGGCATCTTGAATGGCTGAATATTTCTGGTTTAAAGCTCCTGCAATTGCATTTGCAGATAGGTCTTTTGCCTTACGTTCATCAAATGGTTTTAAGGTCACAAAGACAATACCAGCGCTTGAGCTATTGGTGAAACCGTTAATTGATAGACCAGGGAAGGCAACCGCACTTTCTACACCAGGTTGTTTAAGTGCTGTATCACTCATTTTACGAATGACAGCTTCAGTACGATCTAATGACGCACCGTTTGGTAGTTGAGCAAAGCTAATCAAATATTGTTTGTCTTGTGCGGGAACGAAACCACCCGGAACAATATAAGAAATACCTACTGTTAAACCTAAAAGTGCAGCATAGACACCCATTGCCGATGCTTTATGAGAGATGACACGACTTACGCCTTTACCATAGTTGTCTGACGCGCGTGTAAATACGCGGTTAAACAGTGCAAAGAAACGTCCGAATACCCGGTTCATAATGCGTGTTAATGCATCAGGCTTAGCATCATGTCCTTTTAGTAACATGGCAGCTAAGGCCGGAGATAGCGTAAGGGAGTTAAATGCCGAAATAACCGTTGAAATGGCAATGGTCATGGCAAATTGTTTATAAAATTGGCCGGTTAAGCCTGTCATAAAGGCAAGAGGTACGAATACGGCAACGAGCGTTAAAGCAATGGCAATAATCGGTCCACTTACTTCTCGCATGGCACGATAAGTTGCTTCCCTTGGGTTTAGGCCGGCTTCAATATTCCTCTCGACATTTTCGACGACGACAATCGCGTCATCCACCACAATTCCGATGGCAAGTACCATCCCGAACAGTGATAGTGCATTGATGGAGTAACCAAAAGCAAGCATGAGTGCAAATGTACCAATAATTGAAACCGGTACAGCAAGCAATGGAATGATTGAGGCACGCCATGTTTGTAAGAATAAAATAACAACCACAACAACCAGTGCAATTGCTTCAAGTAAGGTATGAACTACTGCCTTAATACTGGCACGTACGAACTGAGTCGGGTCGTATACAATGTCGTATTTAATTGAAGATGGGAAATCTTTTGAAAGCTCCTTCATTGTGCTACGCACTTGATCAGAAACTTGCAAAGCATTAGCACCCGGTGCTTGGAAAATTGGAATCGCGACTGCTTGTTTATTATCGAGTAATGAACGCAAGCCGTATTGTGAAGCTGCAAGTTCAACACGAGCAACATCACCCAATCGGGTGACCGCACCGTCGGGAGCCGTTTTTAAAATAATATCGGCAAACTCTTGCTCAGTGGTTAAACGACCTTGAGCATTTACTGAAAGCTGTAAAGGTGAATTACTTGGTGATGCACCGATTGTACCCGCTGCTACCTGAATGTTTTGTTCACGGATGGCAGTCACAATTTCAGTTGCTGTGAGGTTTCGCTGTGCCACTTTTTGTGGGTCGAGCCATACACGCATCGCGTAGTCACCGGAACCAAATAAACCGACTTCACCGACACCTTGTAAACGCGCTAAACGGTCTTTTACGTTCAGTACCGCATAGTTACGTAAATAGGTCATGTCATAGCGATTATCTGGTGAGGTCAAATGTACAACCATGGTTAAGGTAGGTGAGCTTTTTAAAGTAGTAACACCTAAACGCTGCACATCTTCTGGTAAGCGAGGTAGGGCTTGAGATACACGGTTTTGAACCAATTGCTGAGCTTTATCTGGGTCTATACCGAGCTTAAAGTTCACCGTAATGGTTAAGTTGCCGTCGCTGTTTGCTTGAGATTGCATATACAGCATGTCTTCTACGCCGTTAATTGACTCTTCAAGTGGAGAGGCAACAGTTTCGGCAATCACTTTCGGGTTTGCACCCGGATATTGAGCACGTACCACCACAGATGGCGGAACAACTTCTGGATATTCAGAAATCGGTAATTTAAATACCGACAGTAGACCGGCAAGTAAAATCAGTACTGATAACACACCAGCAAAGATCGGCCGATCAATAAAAAATTTAGAAATATTCATATCGGATTAACCTTTTGCCGGAGTTGATGTTTTATCTGTTGGCTGAGGTTGAGGAGTAGTGCTGCTCGCAGTGATTTGCGCATTTGGCATAGGAACAAGATGCGGAGTCACAGGGTCACCCGGACGAATTCGTTGTAAACCATTTACCACAATGCGGTCACCCGCTTGTAATCCGCTATTCACGATTTGCAGTCCATCTTGTTGTGTACCCAGTTTTACTTCACGGTAAGCAGTCTGATTTTTAGCATCGACGACTACAACAAAACGTTTATCTTGATCGACCCCAACAGCGGTTGGACTAATCAAAATAGCTGAGCGCGGTTGACCGCCACCTAAACGGATTCGCGCATATAAACCCGGTAATAAAACTCCGTTTGGATTGCTAAAAGTCGCACGAACACGGATCGTACCGGAAGTGGTATTCAGGTTATTGTCGATTGAGTTGATCGTTCCTTCACGAGAAAAACCAGTTTCATTAGCAAGCCCCATATAGACAGGAACTTGTGCTGAATTACGTTGATTACTGATGTATTTCAGATAAGTTTGTTCATCAACATCGAAAGATGCATAAAGGCGAGATACGGACACTAAGCTTGTTAAAACCTGTGCTCCATTACCTGCAGAAACGACATTACCAACAGTTACTTCGGCACGTGAAATACGACCGCTGACTGGTGCAGTAATACGAGTGTACTCAAGATTTAAACGTGCAGATTGAACGGCGGCTCTAGCGGCTTGCAGGTTGGCATTTGCCGAACGAGCATCATTTTCAGCTAAATCTAGCTCTTGGCGGGATACAGCATTACTTTGAATTAAACGTTGAATACGAGAAAGGTTAGAACCCGTATAAGTCACTTGTGCTTCAGCCGAAGCGAGTTGAGCTTGGGCACGATTCAGTTCTGCTTCAAATGGGCGAGGGTCAATTGTAAAAAGTAAGTCGCCCTTTTTAACAAGACTGCCATCTTTGAAGTGTACAGAAATGAGTTTTCCTGAAACTTGGGGGCGAATATCGACTTGATCAATCGCTTCTAAGCGACCGGAATATTCTTGCCAATCGGTAATGGTTTTGCTGATGACATTAGAAATATCAACAGTTGTAGCTTGTTGGGCACTGGTCGGTGCAGCTTTTGCATCGGCATTTTCATGTAAAAACATAAAACTGCCCCCTGTAGCCAAAATGGCGACAAAGATGGCAGACAGTGCGAACTGTTTGCGAGAAAATGACATGAGGTGCTCCTAGTTATTTGGATACCTGTTTTCAGACTTTTAGTTTTGGTCCGTATGGGAGAAACAGGGTTTATGGGATGGACGGAGCATAAAAGTTTGTCAATCACGAATAAATATATTAAATTCGATAACACTATTCGTATTTTTATAACAATTGATGTGTTTGAATAATTGAATGCATTGATAGGAGTGTGCGTGTGGATCTATTTCATGCGATGAAAGTATTTAACAAAGTTGTCGAAACAAATAGTTTCAGTTTAGCGGCTGACAGTTTAGGCCTACCGCGTGCTTCTGTGACGACTACCATTCAGGGTTTAGAGAAACATTTACAAGTTCGGTTATTGAACCGAACCACACGTAAACTGAGTTTGACACCAGATGGTGCAGTTTATTATGAACGTTCTGCGCGAATTTTAGCCGATGTCGAAGACGTAGAATCGAATTTTCATGATTCTGAACGTGGGCCACGAGGCCGACTACGCATTGATGTTAAAGCTTCAATCGGGCGGTTAATCCTGATTCCGATGCTTTGTGATTTTCATGCCAAGTATCCTGATATTGATTTGGTGATTGGTATGAGTGATCGCCCGGTCGATTTAGTTCAAGATGCAGTGGACTGTGTCATTCGTATTGGTCAATTGAAAGATTCAAGTTTAGTTGCACGTCGTATCGGGACAATTCAGTGTGTGACGGTTGCTGCACCACGTTATTTGATGGAACATGGTGAGCCGAAAACCATTGAAGACTTACAAAAACATCAGGTCGTGCATTATTTTAATAGCCGTACCGGACGCAATATCGACTGGGATTTCATGGTGAACGGTGAAATTCATAGTGTCGGTGTGAAAGGACGTGTTTCTGTCAATGATGGCGACTCATATATTGATTTGGCAGTACAAGGCTTTGGCCTCATTCAATGTCCATATTACATGGTAGCAAAACACTTAGAGTCTGGTGCACTTAGGGAAGTGTTGACTGAATGGTTACCTGCACCTATGCCAATATCAGTCGTTTATCTACAAAACCGTCATTTATCGCCTAAAGTCCGTGTATTTGTAGACTGGGTGGCCGAATTATTTGCAGGTTGTCCATTGTTGAGTGGTTGCTCTATGTCACTAGATCAAAAATGTGAGTTTGCCAGTGCCAAAGAATATAACCATGAATACACCATTCGGACATTGGTTGAAAATGAAAATATGGCAGAAGCTTATACACTCAAAAATTAACTTAAAATTTGAGTGATTTTTCAACATTTAAACCGTTAATACAATCCATTGTTTAGTCACATTCATAAATCCTTAAATTACTGGTATAGAAATTGCAATTATTTCAGCAGAAGAGTAATTTAGAAATTGCTCAAGTTTTTATCACCTTATTTGGATTTTAAGGAGAAGCTTCAAGATGGCAAGCTTTATGAAAAAAATGTTCGTTTCAACAACCTTAGTTTTGGCTGCTGTTGCAACGAATGTTCAGGCAAAGGATTGGAAGGTGATTCGTTTTGGTACTGAGTCGTCTTATGCGCCGTTTGAATATAAAACACCAGATGGCAAGTTAACTGGTTTTGATGTTGATTTGGGGAATGCCATTTGTGCAAAACTCAAAGCAAAATGTGTTTGGGTTGAAAACTCTTTTGACGGAATGATTCCGGCACTTAAAGCGAAAAAATTTGACGGTATTCTTTCATCAATGACCGTCACTGATGAACGTGCGAAACAGATTTTATTTAGTAGCAAAATCTACAATACGCCAACGCGTATGGTCGCAAAAAAAGGCTCACCTTTATTGCCAACACCTACTTCATTAAAAGGTAAGCGTGTAGGTGTACAACAGGGCACAATTCAAGAAACTTACGCTAAAACCTATTGGGCTCCAAAAGGTGTAAGTGTTGTTCCTTATCCAACTCAAGACTTGATTTACCAAGACATGATATCTGGTCGTTTGGATGCAACTTTACAAGATGCAATCATGGTTGATGGCGCTTTCTTAAAACAACCAAAAGGCAAAAATTTCACTTTTGCCGGCGGCAATGTCGTTGATGTTAAAACATTGGGTGTAGGTGCGGCCATTGGTTTACGCAAAGAAGATGCAGACTTGAAAGCAAATATTGATAAAGCACTTGCTGCAATCATTGCTGATGGTACATACAAAAAACTCGAGAAAAAATACTTCTCTTTTAGCATTTACTAATGATGTGAAAAATGTCGGCCGAGTGCCGACATTTTTAAATCTTTTCTCATCTCATCAATATTAGATATTGTTTTTAAGGAGAAGAGGAGTCATGTCTTTTTCTGGCTACGGGCCACTCCTTCTCAGCGGAACATGGATGACCATACAGCTTGCGCTGTTATCACTCTTGCTTTCTGTCATTATTGGCTTAATTGGTGCGAGTTCAAAACTCTCTAATATTAAAGCTTTACGTTATATTGCAACTGCTTATACCACGCTTATTCGTAGTGTACCTGATTTGGTAATTATGCTGCTGTTATTTTATAGCTTGCAGTTGGGTCTAAACCAAATTACTGAAGCACTGCAAATGGAGCAAATTGATATCAACCCATTTGTGGCTGGTGTGATTACTTTAGCGTTCATTTACGGTGCATATTTTACCGAGACCTTTCGTGGTGCATTTCAATCGGTTCCAACGGGACAAATTGAAGCCGCAATGGCTTATGGTATGACACCATGGCAGGTTTTTCACCGTGTATTATTCCCTCAAATGATGCGTTTTGCGTTGCCCGGTATTGGTAATAACTGGCAAGTTTTGATTAAGGCAACTGCGCTGGTTTCCATTATTGGTCTCACTGATATTGTAAAAATTACGCAAGATGTGGGTAGAAGTACCATGCAATTGTTCTTTTTCAGCATCGTCGCTGCTGCCATTTATTTGGTAATTACTACCGTGTCAAACCTGATTTTAATGTGGCTTGAACGTCGTTATTCTGCTGGTGTGAGAGAGGGACAATTATGATTGAAATCCTTCAACAGTATTGGCAGTCATACCTTTGGACAGATGGCTTACAAATGACGGGTGTCGCGATGACTGCCTGGTTATTGGTGCTTTCTATTGGTATTGGGTTTGTGCTTGCTGTGCCTTTATCACTTGCACGAGTATCAGAAAATATCTGGTTGCGTGGACCAGTTTGGCTGTTTACCTATGTTTTTCGTGGCACACCACTGTACATCCAACTGTTAATTATTTACTCGGGCATTTATAGCTTTGACTATGTCCATGAGCATCAGGCGCTCGATGCATTCTTTCGAGAGGGCATAAATTGCACCATTTTGGCATTCGCGCTCAATACTGGTGCATATACCACTGAAATCTTCGCTGGAGCGATTCGTTCCATTCCACATGGTGAGATTGAAGCAGCTCAAGCTTTTGGAATGTCGAAATGGAAACTCTACACACGTATTATCATTCCATCGATGTTGCGCCGTGCTTTACCGTTTTACGGCAATGAAGTCATTTTAATGTTGCATGCGACAACCATTGCATTTACAGCAACAGTTCCAGACATTTTAAAAATTGCACGTGATGTAAATGCAGCAACTTATGACACTTTCAATGCTTTTGGAATTGCTGCGGTTTTATATGCAGTGTTGGCATTTATTTTGATTTGGATATTTCGTAAGTTGGAAAAACGTTGGTTGGCATTTTTAAAGCCATCGAATCATTAGGAGACATAAATGGAACACGTTGCAAAACTAGTGATTCGTGATTTACACAAAACATTTGGCGATCATGAAGTACTTAAAGGGATATCACTTGATGCAAATGCTGGGGATGTAATTAGTATTATCGGTTCATCTGGTTCAGGTAAAAGTACCTTGCTGCGTTGTATTAACTTTTTAGAGCAACCGAGCAATGGCAGTATTAAGCTTAATGGTGAAAAACTACGCACAGTCTTTGATAAAAAAGGCAATTTAAAAGTGGTTGATCCAAAGCAACTACAAAAAATGCGTACTCAACTGATGATGGTGTTTCAGCATTTTAATTTATGGTCACATATGACAGTGCTAGAAAATGTCATTGAAGGGCCAATTCATGTACTTGGGGTAAAACGTGCTGAGGCAGAAGAGTGCGCAAGGAAATATCTGCGTAAAGTTGGGTTACCTGAGAGCGTTGAAAGTAAATACCCAGCATTTTTATCTGGTGGTCAGCAACAACGTGTAGCAATTGCTCGTGCTTTGGCGATGGAACCGGAAGTGATGTTGTTTGATGAACCAACCAGTGCGCTTGATCCAGAGTTGGTGGGTGAAGTCCTAAAAGTAATGCAAGGCTTGGCTGAAGAAGGGCGAACCATGATTGTGGTCACACATGAAATGGGCTTTGCACGTCATGTGTCTAATCAAGTGATTTTCTTGCATCAAGGGAAAATTGAGGAGCAGGGTCATCCTGATGAAGTACTTAACAACCCGAAAAGTGAACGTTTAAAGCAATTTCTAACGGGCAGTTTAAAATAAGCTGTTCATACCGAGTAAGGTGAAATTTTCAAAAAAGGACTTTCACCATACTCGGTTATTTTCTAGTTATATTTTATAGATGCGTATTTTTAGAAAACACATTAATAATGATAATGCCTGCAATCATAAATGTGAGACCAATACAGGCTGCCAAGTCTAAATGTTGCTTGTAAAATATCCAGCCAATTGCTGAAATTAAAATAATACCTGCACCTGACCAAATGGCATATGCAATCCCGATTGGTATCGTTTTGAGGGTGAGAGACAATAGATAAAAAGCAATTGCATAGCCTACTACCGTAACGATAGAAGGAATCGGAACAGTAAAACCTTGAGATGCTTTTAAGGCTGAAGTTGCAATAACTTCACAAGCAATCGCAATTGCTAAATAAAGATAAGACATGGGGAGCTGCGCCAGAATGAGTTTTAATCAATCTACATGAAATGTTGAAAAGGGGTGGCAGTTTTAACGTTTGTCTAATTTTTCTGGTACAAAAATACCAGTAAATCAAACTGAACTGATAAATTCATTTTATCACTAGCTATATCATCTAAGCCATTTATTCGTTTACTTAATAACTGATTAGCATAGTCATAATAAATAGAGGAGCTGATTTTAAATGAATTCTTTAAGCCTCCCTCATACATCAAGATAAAACCCGAGTAGGTAGAATCGCGATTATTTATATTGTTCGTATGATCGCTGTATAAAAGAGATATAAAAAAACCGAGGACTTTGCCTCGGTTTTTTTATTTAGAAAAACTTATTTTTCTACGAACGCACGTTCAATTACGTAGTCGCCCATTTCACCCATACGAGGTGATTCAACTAAACCGTGTTGGTCAAGTAATGCAGCAACGTCTTTTAAGAATGCTGGGCTACCGCAAAGCATGGCACGGTCAGTTTCACGGTTGAAGCGTGGTAAACCGATTTTTTCAAATAAAGCACCAGTTTCAATTGCAGTTGTTACACGGCCTTGAGTATGGAAAGGTTCACGAGTAACAGTAGGGTAGTAAACAAGCTTGTCTTTAATACCTAATTCTTCAAAGAATTCATGGTTTGGTAATTCATTCAGGATAAGGTCTTGATAAGCTAATTCAGAAATATAGCGTGTACCATGAACAACGATTACTTTTTCAAAGCGTTCGTAAGTTTCTGGGTCACGAATAATTGATAAGAATGGAGCAAGACCTGTACCAGAAGATAAAAGGTACAAGTTTTTACCCGGTAAAAGGTCATCATGAACTAAAGTACCTGTTGGTTTTTTAGAAATTAAAATTTCATCACCAACTTGTACTTTTTGTAAAATTGAAGTTAAAGGACCGTCTTGTACTTTAATTGAGAAGAACTCTAATTCTTCTTCATAGTTTGCACTTGCAATCGAATATGCACGCATTAACGGTTTGCCATTCACTTCAAGTCCGATCATTACGAACTGACCATTTTTAAAACGTAAGCTGGTGTCGCGTGTAGTTTTAAAACTGAAAAGAGTATCGTTCCAGTGGTGAACATGAGTAATGCGTTCGACGTTAAAAGCAGCCATTAAAGGTCTCGATCACGATTAAAAGAAAACAGATTGCTATTCTAATCTAATTTCATTCCCGATAAACTGAATATATTTAATTGTGTTTATAAGAAAAAGTGATGATCAATTCTATCACCCTCCCAGTGATCGGGCACATGTGCTCACCTTTTCGAGAGAAATTTGGTATTCCACGTCAGCCTAATCTGGTGAATGTCGAGTCTTATATCGAGATGCTAGAACCTTATAATGACTTATTGGCTTTTGAAGGAATTGAACAATTTACTCATCTTTGGCTTATCTGGCAGTTTCATGACAATAAAAATCAGGAAACGGCCGCTAAGTTTCGGCCTCAGGTGCGCCCACCTCGTTTAGGGGGGAATGAAAAAATTGGAGTATTTGCGACTCGTAGTATGTATCGTCCAGCCCCTGTGGGTTTATCAGTTGTAAATTTAAAGAAGGTTGAAAAAGTAGGAAAATCTTTAAGAGTTTATGTTTCAGGCAGCGATTTACTAAACGGCACACCAATTTTAGATATTAAACCTTACATTCAATATTCTGATGCAATTGTTAATGCACAAAGTGGTTATGCACAGGCTGAACCAGAACGAAAAACTGTTATATGGTCTGCAAATGCACTTAATGTTCAGCAAGGTTTTTTAAAACATAAAACCATTACTCCACAATATCTTGATGAATTAGAACAAGTATTGGCTTTAGACCCAAGACCTGCCTATCAAGAAGACCCTAAGCGAGTCTATAAAATGAAGTTTTCTAATTTTGATATTCATTTTAGAGTGAATGATAATGTAATTACAATTGTTGATATGGTAGAAGATACTTCGCTCATTTAAATGGGAAGTTTTAAAAACCCCTCTATATTCATCCATAGCAAGCTAATTAATATTGCCATATGAATAAGTTGGGCAGGTATAAACGCAAGGGCATAGCGCATTCCACCCGAAATCGCCGAGTTAATGCTCTTAGCAATCGCATGGACAGCAAAACCACCCATAAAAGCAATTAAGAGTGAAGTGTGTGCGTTATTTGGCTCACCTTGTACAATCACGGCTGCAATAGCTGCATGTATTTCAAATAAAGAGGCAAATAGAGTTCCGGCGATTAAGCCCGCATCTCCCAAATATAGGCTTAGGCCATAAACACTGACCTGAATGAGGGTGAGTGTTCCTGCAATAATAACTGCTTCTTTTAAGCTGAACATCCTTGAGTCGACTTCAGTTGAAGTTGTATTCGGTTCTGCTTTTCTTAATAAAATGAATGCCCATACGGCTAGAACTGTTAATGCAATCAGCGTTGGAAATAGAATGAATTTGAACCAAGCAAAACTGATCCCGATTACAATAATTAAGGTTTGAATAAGTGTAGAAACACATGACATCAATGCAGCGCCTGCATTTGTGGTGGCATTGGCACGACCAGAGCGTACTTCTAAACCTAGGCTTGCTATGGTCGCTGTACTGGAAACAAAACCAGAAGCTAAAGAAGAAAGTAGCAAAGCATTTTTAGAGGATAGCAGTCGCTTTGCAATATGTGCGAGCGCTTGTACAAATAAAATTAAAGTCAGTAGTTTTAAAATGACATGTGGGTTTAAAACAGGTCCCCAAAAGAGTTTATTGGGTACTAAGGGTAAGGCAATTAAAAGTAAGGCCAGTAAAAAAATCCCGTCACGTAATTCGGATTCGGTAATCCACTGACTGGCAATCCCATGCATGGACTGCTTTGCCAATAAAATAATGGTCATGATGACTGCTAGTCCCGCAGCCAGTGAAATATTCCAAATACAAAGTGCCCCTATGAAGTAAGTCATAATAAAGGCAAGTTCAGTGGTTACACCTGGGTCATTCGGCTGGTTTTTAAGAGAGACAATACTAATTGCCCCAATAAGCAAAGCGCCTACAATGCCAATTTCAGTTCCGAATAAGAAACAAATTGCGCCGAGTAGGGAACTAATTGCAAAAGAACGAAAACCTGCAAAAGTTTTATATTCGTGTTTGAGCTTGCTGCGTTCACGTTCCAAGCCAATTAACAATCCGCAGCCCAATGCAGCAGCAATAACAGTGATAAATTCTTCAAATGATGCAGTTTGTAATGACATTGTCATTGGAAGTTCCATATTACTTCCTCTTGGGTTTATTGTTATATGTGGATATAAATCAATTTGAAACCATGTATTACTTTTCAGTTTATGCTTTTTATTGTCTAGATCATAGTCTCTTTTTTAGTCAAACTAACTGAATAAATATCTTTATAAATATGATGTAGGACACAAAATAATTATAAGTTGAGAAGTGGTTTAATTGTTTGATGTTAAAAGGTATTTAAAAGCTGATTTTGTCGATTGCCACAAACCTCAAATCTAAAATATCTCTGCTATATTATAAAAATATATTGGGGATAACACATGAATGCACATGTAGAAATAGATACACATTGGTGTCTAGAACAATTATTACAAGAAGGCCGTATCACTGAGCGCGATAAATTACTGGTACAAACGACGAATAGACAAAAAGACCAGCTCAAGTGGCATCCATTACAGTGGATTGCTCATTTTAATTTAAAAGACCAACAGCACGTACAAGCGCATTTAAGTCTAAACCGTCTATGCCAATGGTTTGCCGATCGAGCAAAATTACCATTATTTGTGATTGATCCTTTAAAGGCAGATGTAAGTGCTTTAACTCAAGTCATGTCACAAGAGTTTGCGATCCGAAATCATATTTTAGCTGTAGAAGTTCATGCGGACCGAATTGTGATTGGAACAGATCAACCTTTTCGAACAGATTGGCTAAACAATCTCGAACGGAGCTTGGCACCCAAAAAAATTGAGCGGGTACTCCTTAATCCTGAACAGTTACAACGTTATTTACGAGAGTACTATCAAGTTAGCCGTGCAGTAAACTCAGCTCAGAAAGATGCAGCTCATGACCGTGATAACAAAGGTGTAGAAGCACTTTTACAACTGGGAGATAGCCAAAATCCAGATGCTAATGATCAGCATATTGTGAAATTGGTCGACTGGATTTTACAGTTTGCGTTTGAACAAAGCGCCAGTGACATTCATATGGAACCGCGCAAAGATAATGGCAAAGTTCGGTTCCGTATTGATGGCGTTTTACACACCATTTATAACATGCCTTCAAATACACTGACCGCCGTGATTTCTCGAATTAAAATTTTAGGGCGCTTAAATGTAGCGGAAAAGCGTAAGCCGCAAGACGGCCGATTAAAAACGCGTACACCTAAAGGACAAGAAACGGAACTCCGTTTATCTACCTTACCAACAGCGTTTGGTGAAAAATTGGTTATGCGTATTTTCGATCCAGATGTATTAGTACGTTCCTTTCAGCAATTGGGTTTTGACCAGTGTTTATTACAACAATGGCAGCGTATTACGCAAAATAGTCATGGCATTATTTTGGTGACTGGTCCAACGGGTTCTGGTAAAACCACCACGCTATATTCTTCTTTAAAGCAGCTTGCAACTGATCAGGTCAATGTCTGTACCATTGAAGACCCGATTGAAATGCTAGAGCCGAGTTTTAACCAAATGCAGGTTAATAATGCCATTGATCTGGGCTTTGCTGATGGCGTACGTGCGCTTATGCGTCAAGACCCAGACATTATTATGATTGGGGAAATTCGTGACCAAGATACTGCCAATATGGCCATTCAAGCTGCACTCACAGGTCACTTGGTGTTATCAACTTTACACACCAATGATGCGCCCTCTAGTTTGACCCGTTTACATGATTTAGGCGTGCAACCCTTTTTAACAGCAGCCACAATTTTAGGTGTATTGGCACAGCGCTTAGTACGACAACTGTGCCCGCACTGTAAGCAACAAACTCATATTAATGAGGATGAATGGCAACATCTAACATTTGACTACATTATGGAAATGCCAGAACAAGTTTATCAAGCAGTAGGGTGTGAACAGTGTCGACATACGGGATATAAAGGCCGAATTGGTATTTATGAGTTTATGCCAGTTAGTCTTGAGCTTAAGCATTTGATTGGTAGTCATGCGACATTAAATGAACTAAGACACCAAACTAAAAAAGAAAGTGTCGAGCCTTTGAGAATTGCTGGAGCGCATAAAGTGATTGAAGGGCTTACCACTTTAGAAGAGGTATTACGGGTAGTACCATTAAACTAAATTTTCTTAAGATTTATCTTTTTTTGGCCGCATTTAAATCATGCGGCTTTGCTTTTTTTATAAAGGCTTGGCAACATCAAATTAGGATATAACAGGAAAAATAGATGAGAATTTTGCTTGCAGAAGATGATCGCTCTCAAGCGGAAAGTATTCAATCTTGGTTAGAATTAGATGGTTATCAAGTCGATTGGGTTGAAAGAGGTGATTATGCACTTACTGCAATTGAGCAGCACGACTATGACTGTATTTTGCTTGATCGAGGTTTACCTCAACTAGCAGGTGAAAAAGTCTTAACAACGGTACGCTATAAACAAAAAAATGTACCAGTAATTTTTATTACAGCACGTGACAGCATTCATGACCGAGTAGAGGGACTGGATTTAGGTGCAAATGATTACTTGATTAAGCCTTTTAGTCTAGAAGAGTTATCTGCCCGAATTCGTGCTCAATTACGCAATCAAACTTTAAGTCAGCAATCGATTTTAACATGGGGCAATCTACACCTCGATACTCAAGCGAAAGTTGTATTATTTGCTGGAAACTCTATTGAGTTAACCGCAAAAGAGTTTCAAATCTTACGCAAGCTCATGGTTCATCCTGAACATATTATTACTCGTGATCAATTAGAAGAAGCACTCTACGCATGGGGTGATGAGATTGAAAGTAATGCAATAGAAGTCTTTATTTATCAACTTCGCAAAAAAATCGGAAGTAGCAGTATTAAAACCATACGGGGGTTAGGCTACCGTATGGGAGATTTAAAATGAAATCCAAGCGTTCCTCTTTGCAATCCCAATTAGTCAAAACCACGATGTGGAGCAGTATCGTGGTGGGGCTGCTCGCTTTAAGCTTACTCACCATATTTTCGATTTATCACAACATGTCTGTGCAAGATGAAATTATGGATGAAATTTCAGATACTTTGCTGGTTTCTGATCTCTCTAAACATTCTATGAAGCAGTTTGATCAGCTCAGTGATGAATTTGATATCCAGTATGAATTATTAAACTCAGGCCAAGTGCTAACCCATTCTCATACCTATCAGTATGAGCTTTTTAAACAAGGCAACTTATCAACAGGTTTTTCATACTTTTGGTTCGATGGCCAGTTATGGCGTAGTCTGGCCACACAACAAAAAGATTCAAAGCTACAAGTTGAAGTTTTTCAGCCAATGAGTACACGCATTGAAGAAGTGCTCAAAGCGCTCGCCGGATACAGTGGTCTTATGGTTTTATTCTGGCTTTTACAATGGGTTATTGTAAGTTGGCGCACAGAACAACAATTGGCTGCGCTAAATCTACTCTCTAAACGTATTGCTCAAAAAACTGCATCAAATTTAGAGCCTATTCAAGACCCAGACGTTATTACAGAGATTCAACCGGTCATAGATGCATTGAATCAGTTACTTGCAAGGCTGCAGCGGGCACTCGTTGCTGAACAACGCTTTACCGCAGATGCTTCACATGAGTTACGTTCGCCTTTATCTGCCATACAAATGCGTCTTCAAGTTTTGCAACGTAAATATCAGCATATTCCCGGGCTTGATCAGGACTTTGAACGGATACAAGAAGATGTTTCAAGAAGTACCAAAATTCTTGAAAATTTATTACTTCTTGCTCGCTTGGAGCCTAATGAGACTGAGCAGCCAGAACTCTTTAAGAGTGTGATTGATTTAAATCATATATTGGCCAGAGCAATTGAAACCGTAGATATTGATGCTCAATCCAAACAAATGGTGATTGAGACAAATATTTTGGCGAATGAAACCAAAATGTTTGCGAACGAAGAATTATTGTTCATTGCTTTTAGGAATTTATTTGATAACGCTATTCGCTATAGTCCTACGTTAGGATTTATTCATGTTGAACTTAGTCAAGACCAGCAACAACTGAAAGTTTCTATAGAAGACACAGGAAATGGGGTAGATGATGAGGTTTTAATGCGTCTAGGACAGCGTTTTTTTCGAGTATTAGGCACTCAGCAGCAAGGCTCAGGATTGGGGCTGTCGATTACTAAAAAAATTATTCAACTCCATGGTGGGGAACTGAAATTTATGCATGCAAGCCAAGGTGGTTTAAAAGTTGAAGTGACACTGCCTTTTAATCGTGAAATACAAAAATAGCATGGTTGCCCATGCTATCCATTTTTTGTTTTCCCACGAATATTATTGAAACGCGAGGCTCGTATTTATTTAGTTAAAATAAGACGGTTGTTGCGAGTAAGGCGTAAGCGGTATTCCTCGCCAGCATGCATAATTCGGATTTCACGACCTAATGCAAATAGGTTGTTAGAATGTAGCATTGGTAAGGTATGAGCTGAATCAGTGTTACGAGTAAATAAGCTAAAAGGTGCGTTCATTTGTTGTGCTCCGTGGTATATTCTTGAACGATTTAAATGATAATCATTATCGAATAGATCTGTCAATGAGATTTTAAAAATTTTATAAATTGATAAAATTTGCTTACACTTGTGAAAAACTTGAGTGAGTAGAAAAATGCCTAAACCGGTAGTCGATGTTGCAATAGCCATCTTAATTCATCGCGGAAAAATATTAGTCGGATGGCGTGGCGAACAGCAGCATCAAAGTGGAAAGCATGAATTTCCTGGTGGCAAAGTTGAGCAGGGTGAAATACCCGAAGAAGCATGTCGCCGTGAGATTTATGAAGAAGTCGGTATTGGTTTAAAAGAATGGCATCAATTTGATTATATTCACCATGAATATGATGACATTATTGTCAACCTTCATCTATTTCATAGCTATGTGCCAGATGAGTTATTAAATCTTATTCATCAACCTTGGACGTGGTACACACGTGAACAGCTACTTCACTTAAACTTCCCGAAAGCCAATAAAGACATCATAAAAAGATTGTATTGGCCACATTTTATTAAAATTAGTTCCACACTGACTTTAGCTGAAAATGATGAAACTTTATTGTATTGGCGAAGTGAAAAAGATAGTTTGGATCAGGCAGATCTAGAAAAATTAGCTCTTTTAAATACAGATCAGCTTTCAAAATTAATCATTAATGTTGATGTTTGGCAAAAGTTAAAACCAGATTTAAAAAATCATATAAAGACTGTTCATCTTAAACAGTCCCAATTAATGAGCTTGCATAAAGGTGATTTAGAGGTAGGAGTACGTTTTATTGCTGCTTGTCACGATGCGGTGTCTTTACAACATGCTCAGCAAATTGGTTGTGATGCCGTTTTTGTAAGTCCTGTCAAAGTAACAGAGACTCATCCAGAAGCAACCGCATTAGGATGGGAGCGCTTAGCCGATTTAATCGAGAAATGCCAGATTCCGGTATTTGCTTTAGGTGGAATGAGTCCTGATGATTTAGCCATAGCACAGCAACATGGTGCATATGGCTTAGCAGGTATTCGTAATTTTTAATGAAAAATAAAAGCATTAAAAGCTAGAGTGCTTTTAATGCTTGCTGTGCTTCTTGAACAGTTTTTGGATTATTACGTTGTTGACCAGCTTTTAAAATAGTGAGCCAAAGCTGTTTTTTCATCGCTTGACTCTGAGCAAAGCTTAAACCACGTCTTGCAAGAGACTCAGCATTAGAATATTGCTGTTTATGATTTGCACTGAGTGCAAGAAATAAATAAGTTTCAGCTGCTTGTGGTGCTAAACGCTGTGCTTGAAGCGCATAGCGTTCAGCTTCGGACCATTGCTGGTTTTTGTAGGCTTGCTCAGTTTTTTGCATTAAAGTTTTAAAAGCAGGTAATTGGCTTCCATCCTCATTAAAGCGTTGAGGCTTTTTCTGCTGGGGTACAATCACCTGTAAACTTTTTCGTTGAATGTCTGGATGATCATAAGGTGTAATTTTCACACCAGATGGCGTCTCAACATTCTTTTTTTCAGCAACAGGTGGTGTTTTCTCTTTTGGGGTTGAATGATCAGGTAAAGTAGTACAGCCGACCATAAGTACAGCACCAATATAAAAAACACCTTTCTTTAACATATCCTATTTCCTGTTAACGCTTAGTTGTTATAACTACCACTTGAAATTACGTGAGAGTTATTCGACAGATCTTGTTGCATCTGGTTTTCACTTTCACGAATATAGCTGTCGCTATTATCCGGCTGAGAAGCTGGTGCTGTGTTATCACTTTGTGGTGCGTATGTTGGGTCAACTTGATAATGAGGCGCTCCACATGCAGTAGCTCGGTGAGGAACAGTGTGCATTAGCATAGGAATATACATTGCCCCTTCACAACCTTGTGCCGATAAATCACCTGATGCACGGTCAATCCACTGCCACTGTACAGTGTCTGGCTGACGTAGATTTACTGGTGTTTGACGTAATTGTTTCATCACATTAATCCATACAGGTAATGCACCAGATGAACCTGTCAAACCAGTCACTTTGTTGTCATCCAAGCCTAACCACACAACAGCCACATGGTTACCAGAGTAACCTGCAAACCATGAATCACGTGTATCGTTAGTTGTACCTGATTTACCAGCCAATTTTAAAGCTGGAGACAAACTGCTGTATGCCGCACGCCCTGTACCTGAAGACATGACCTGTTGTAGACCATAGTTCATGATATAACCCACGGCTGGATCAATCGTTTGTTGAACATTCAGGCCATAACGATCAAGCAAACGACCATTGGCATCTACGACTGAACGAATCGCACGAGTTGGATATTTAAAGCCGCCTGTAGCAAAGTTTTCATAAATGCTAAGTACTTCCATTGGTGACATATTAACTGCACCAAGGAAAATAGAAGGGTAGGCAGGAATTGGTGAATCGACACCAAATTTTCTTAAGTTGTTGGTAAATGTAGACAGTCCAAACTCTTGACCTAAGCGTACTGCAGAAAGGTTATAAGAGTTTGCTAAGGCTTCACTTAAACTCACTACGCCATGTCCACCACCACTATAGTTTTTTGGTGTCCAGCTTTTGCCACCATCTACAGGGACACTAATTGGCGCATCTTCGATTTGGCTTGCCCAGTTATAACGTCCTGACTCCATTGCGCTTAAATAAATAACTGGTTTTAATAATGAACCAACTTGGCGTTTTGCATCTAAGGCACGGTTAAAACCGGTAAAGTCCTGAGTTGAGCCGACCGCTGCAATCAATTCACCATTTTCAGGATGAGCAATGAGAACAGCGCCTTGCAAGTTTTTCAGGCGAGCAGGGTTGCTTTGAGCAAGACGTTCTACAGATGCTTTAAATGCATCTTGAACTTGAGTTTGAGCAATTGGGTCCAAGGTCGTAAAAATACGTAATCCTTGATTTGTTAAATCACTTTCTTGATATTCAGTACGTAACTGACGGCGTACCAAATCTAAAAAGTCAGGGAATTTTGCAGGACCTAAGCTTGGTTTACTTAGAACATTTAGAGGGCGTGCAATTTCAGTTTCATATTCTGCTTGAGTTAAATAACCCATTACACGCATATTATTTAATACCGTATCACGGCGATTTTTTGCACCTTCAGGGTTTTTCCAAGGGTTATATAACGATGGTCCTTGTACTAATCCAACTAAATAGGCTTGTTGAGCAACACTCAATTCACGAAGTGGTAAACCAAAATAAAACTGTGACGCCAAGCCATAACCATTGATTGAATAGTTACCATTTTGGCCTAAATTTACTTCATTTAAATAAGCTTCTAAAATCTCATCTTTGCTGTAGTGCAACTCAATGAGTAAAGCCATGAGCGCTTCATTAATTTTACGTTTTAAAGTTCGTTCAGGTGTTAAATAGAAGTTTTTAACCAACTGCTGGGTCAAGGTTGAACCACCTTGGCGACGTCCACCAGTCACGTTACTTACTAATGCACGAGCAGTACCGCGAATTGAAATACCGTGATGGTGATAGAAGTTGCGGTCTTCTGTAGAAATCAAAGCTTCAATCAGTGGTTTAGGAACACTGTTGAGTTTGATGAGAACGCGGTCTTCATTATGCTGAGGATAAATCCCACCAATCAATAAGGGTTCTAAACGCGCAACACCAGTTGAAGAAGGTTTAGTTGTACGTACTTCCGTAACTTGGTCATTGGCAAAACTGAGTTCTAATACTTGTTCAGGTTCGACACTATCACCATAGTCGAAACCACGTGTATGTACATACATGTTGCTACCTTGAGCAACATAGGTTCCTGACTTGTCATAATTACTTGAAGTTTTGTAACCTAATAATTTTAATTCTTGGGTGAAATTTGCTTGCGTGATGGGTGCATTATTATAAATTTCCAAAGGCCGAGCAAATACCTTGGCAGGAATATCCCAGCGTTGTCCTTCAAATTTTTCACGGATAATATTATCTAAACGAATCAGATAGATACTAAGAGCAATAAAAGCACCAATGACCAAAATGGAAAAAATTAGTGCAAAGAAACCGATACCACGTTCAAACTTCATATAAATGAGATAAAACCCTAAACAATACGCTAATGATGCGATAGCTTGTCATCAATTTGCAATGATAAAACTGTGAATAAATGGAAAACTTAGATTGAATTTTACAGTATCTTGTTGTTATGTTTTTTTAAATTAATCTGGTTAATGTTATGATAGCGTAGAATCGCAGCGGAGCTTACTCATTCGTGCAAATTTCACATAAGTCCTTCAGAAACGTCGGGTTAATTGGTCGACCAGATAAAGCATCAGTTGTAGAAACACTCTGTTTAATTCATGACCATTTGCTAAGTTTAGGCCTAAACCCCATTTTTGATCAGGAAACTGCCGAATTAGTGCCCTATGATCATGCGCAAGTCGTCAGTCGCCATCTATTAGGTGAGGTTGCTGATCTGGTAATTGTAGTAGGGGGTGACGGTTCGTTACTTCATGCTGCCAGAGCTTTAGTACGTTATAATACACCTGTCATTGGTATTAACCGTGGTCGTTTAGGCTTTTTAACTGATATTAAGCCTTCAGAAGCCATTTTTAAGCTTGATCAGGTGTTACAAGGTCATTTCCAGCTTGACCGCCGTTTCTTGTTAGAAATGGAAGTACGTACCAATGGTGAAGTCATTTATGATGCGATTGCATTAAATGACGTTGTACTGCATTCGGGTAAGTCAGTACACATGATTGACTTCGAACTCAATATTGATGGTCAATATGTTTACCGTCAGCATAGTGATGGTTTAATTGTTTCGACGCCGACTGGATCGACTGCTTATGCATTATCGGGCGGTGGCCCAATTTTACATCCGAGTATGGATGCTATTGCATTAGTGCCTATGCACCCCCATACATTATCTTCTCGCCCAATTGTTGTGGGTGGGCAAAGTGAAATTAAAATCGTCATTCGCGAAAATCGTGTGTTACCGATGGTGAGCGCAGATGGTCAACACAGTGTCTCCCTCAATGTTGGCGATAGTTTGCACATCCGTAAACATCCATTTAAATTAAGTTTATTACACCCACCTGGTTATGATTTCTATATGGCTTGTCGTACCAAACTGGGTTGGAACCAAGATTTTGAGTCTTTTCAAAGAGATGAATCATGAATATTGAACAAATGCTATCTGTTTTAAACCCTGAAATTGTCGAGCGTTTAAAAACAGCAGTAGAAATTGGTAAATGGCCAAATGGCGTTGTTTTAACTAAAGAGCAGCGTGAGACTTGTATGCAAGCTGTGATTGCTTGGGAGTTAAAGAACTTACCAGAAGAACAGCGCAGTGGGTATATTGACCGTGGAACGAAAGAAGAGGGTGAAGAGTGTGATGATGATCATCACAAGCATGAACCTGAATTTAAACCGATTCGTTTTGTTTAATTTAGGAAGCTCAGTGATTACTGGGCTTTTTTTATGTTTATCAAAATATAATAAAGAATCATATGAAATGTTTAAAACCTGTTTGCGTGCTATTATTTCTCATAATGTTTAGTGGTGTTGCACTGGCCAAACAACCCATTGAATGTTTACTCAATGTGAAGGTTGTTGCGAGTCAGAAATACACTTCACCTCAAGCTAAATATACCAGTATAAAGAACGACGGTTATCCCATGTTATTGATTGGGATTCAGGTGCTGGAGTCGCAAACAATACGAAGCTCTCAAAAGATCAAAGCGCATCATTTATATTGTAAGACACTTATTGGTCAACAACGAGATGCTTATCTTTCGGGTTCCTACGATTCTAATAACATTACAATCAAAATAGGTGATCACTTGAAACTAAGAAATATTCATTCTTCAGGTCAGGAATATCCATTCTGGCCAGATTTTTATTATGTTGAGCCTTAAAACCAAGGCTATCCGATATAACCTTGGTCATTCGTATTTTAGAAACGACTATTCCACAACGCTTTGGCTTTATCCATTGCTTCTTCAAAACTAGCAACAACACCCATGGTATATAACGCAATACCCATGGTTTCTGTTACTGCCATTTCACCATATTCATGATGCTGCAGACCAAGCCAGACAGCTTTAAACGTTGCTAAGTCTAACTCTTCCTCAATTGGGCTACGTTCTGGTGTGAGCTTAGGTAACTCATGTTCATAGAGTTCACCATTTTTAATGCCGCAAATGAGTGTTTTGGCATCTGGATTGCGTTCAAACTCACCGCCTTCACCTTTAATGACAGCACTGTTTTGATAGCCTAAGCGAAGCGCACTATGCTGATGCGAGGTTCTATACGCGGGATGAAAAATTGCTTGTAAGGTGGCTTTAGCATTAAACGGGTTAATTAAACGAGCCAAAGTGTGAATAGGTGAGCGTAAGCCCATCACATTTCTTAAAGAAATTAAATCGCTTAAAACAGGTGAAATTACATCTAATGGTAAGTAAGCAAAGTTTTGTTCTGCCAATTGGGTGCGGACATCTTGTTCAGAATGACAAATGTGATAACCCAAATATTGTAAAACTTGTTCCGTATAAACTCGGTTAATCGTATGACCTGATGCACCATGCATAACGATTTTATAACCATGCTGAGCAAGTGTCAGGGCAGCCAGTAAAAACCATGGATAATGTTTACGTTTACCTGCATACGATGACCAGTCTAAGTCAACGTCTAAAGGCTGAAAGTTAAGCTGGTCTTTAGTCGCTTGAACAAAGCCTGCAAGTTCATCAATGGACTCTTCTTTAACACGAAGCAGCATTAAAAAGGCACCCAACTGAACGTCCAGAACTTCACCTTTTAAAATCATGGTAAAAGCTTGATAGGCTTCTTCATAGGTCAGTGAGCGAGAACCCGTTTTCCCCTTACCTAAAATACGGACATATTGAGCAAAGGGATGTTCAGCATCTTTATAGATATTACGTTTAGTATTCATGGCAATTCAAAACAGTAAAAATAAGGGGGTAGGCAGCTCAAAATGAAATGTCTACAAGTACTTATCAATATGACATAAAAAGCTGCTGAAAAAATATCAAAAGTGTTTCTCCTACTAAAGTCTTAAGGCTGCATGAGTGTTTTTTGTGCGTATTAGCCAAAAAATTAACCGAATCGTTATTTAATTCGAGTAAACTTTCATGTGCTTTTTTGAGCACTCATATCATAATTTTCTGTGATTCTCCTATATCTTCAGCTTTTTATTGAAAAAGTAAGAGGTTATTTCTAGCTACTCAAAGTGGTTGGAAACTTCAGGTATTCTCCTGTTTTAGAAAACAGCTTTTTGTTTTCATTGAGGTAGTAGGAAGGTTTTTTGTTCCCAAAAAACCATTTCCCTTTTGCGGTGTTTATGTGAAAGGTTAGGGCTGTGTATTCGTAAAGAATAGACGTTTCATTTTGATATTTCCAACGGACTTGGAAATATAGATTGAAGTAAAGTTATGGCTAAAAAACCGATTTATAAATCACTTTATTTTCAAGTGATTATTGCGATTATCGCGGGTGTTCTGGTAGGACATTTCTCGCCAAGTACCACGCAAATTGTTAATGGTGTCGAACACCATATTCCAGGTTTAGGTGAGCAACTCAAGCCATTAGGTGATGCTTTTATTCGTTTGATTAAAATGATCATCGCGCCTGTTATTTTCTGTACAGTGGTGAGTGGTATCGCTGGTATGGAAAGCATGAAGTCAGTTGGAAAAACTGGTGGCGTTGCGTTGTTATATTTTGAGATCGTTTCAACCATCGCACTTCTGATTGGCCTTGTGGTAATTAATATCGCAAAGCCAGGTGTAGGAATGAATATTGATCCTACAACCTTGGACACTTCAGGTATCCAAAAATACGTTACTTCAGGTGAGTCACAATCCACTATTGATTTCTTAATGCACATTATTCCTGACACGGTTGTGGGTGCATTTGCAAATGGTGAAATCTTACAAGTCCTTCTTTTTGCAATTCTCTTTGGTTTTGCACTGCACAAGTTAGGTGATGCAGGACGTCCAGTTTTAAAGTTAGTTGATCAAATTGCACATGTGTTCTTTAACATTGTGAATATGATCATGAAACTTGCACCACTTGGTGCATTCGGGGCAATGGCATTTACCATCGGTAAATATGGTGTGGGTTCACTGGTTCAGTTAGGTCAGCTCATCCTTTGTTTCTACATTACCTGTCTACTCTTTATTTTCTTGGTATTAGGAACGATCAGTCGTTTGAGTGGCTTTAGCATTCTTAAAATGGTACGTTTGATTCGTGAAGAACTCTTAATTGTACTTGGTACATCTTCTTCTGAGTCAGTGCTACCACGTATGTTGCGTAAACTTGAGATTGCAGGCTGTGAAAAATCGGTTGTTGGTTTGGTTATCCCAACAGGTTATTCATTTAACCTTGATGGAACGTCAATCTATTTGACTATGGCTGCAATTTTTATTGCTCAAGCCACAAATACACAACTTGATATCCAGCATCAAATTACCTTGCTATTGGTACTTTTAATTTCGTCTAAAGGTGCAGCAGGTGTAACGGGTTCTGGCTTTATTGTTATGGCTGCAACGCTATCTGCTGTTGGTCATATTCCAGTTGCTGGTTTGGCATTGATTCTAGGTATTGACCGTTTCATGTCTGAAGCACGTGCTTTAACTAACCTTGTTGGTAACTCTCTAGCAACGATTGTTGTTGCTAAATGGGTTGGCGCTTTAGATAAAGATAAGTTAAATGAAGCGTTAAATAATCCAGAAGAAGTGGATAGAAAAATGCTTGAGCAGAAAAGTGTAACTGCTGAAGCATCTCACTAAAATAAATATTCATAAAAAAGGAAGCTTAAGCTTCCTTTTTTATTGGCTGACTGAAAAGTACAGTATTAATGAGCGGCTAAGCCATGACAGCTGTGAAAAAAATGATTAGCATGCAGGCAATGAGATTCGATAAAACAATAAAGCTGAAGGAAAAATATTATGTTGGCATATGATGCAGATTTAGAATTATTCCGTGATAATTTTAAACGTTTTATGAATGAGCATATTGCTCCACATTATGACCAGTGGGAACGTGAAGGAATCATGCCACGTTCAGTTTGGAATCAACTGGGCGAAAATGGCTTTTTATGTGTAGATGTTCCTGAAGAATATGGTGGTTATGGCGTTCCAACATACTATTCATTGATGCTTGTAGAAGAATCTGCCCGTGCTGGTTTTTGTGCCTTATCAACTGCTATTTCTTGTCACTCTGAAATTGCTGCACCGTATATTTTACACATCGGGACAGAAGAGCAAAAACAATACTGGTTACCAAAAATGGTAGCAGGTGAAGTAGTCGGTGCAATCGGTATGACGGAGCCGGGTGCTGGTTCAGATTTACAATCGATGCGTACAAGTGCCATTCTGCAAGATGACTACTATTTGCTAAATGGTTCAAAAACATTTATTTCAAATGGACAACATGCTGACCTTGTTGTGCTCGCGGTAAAAACTGATCCTCAAGCTCGAGCAAAAGGGGTGTCGTTATTATTGGCTGATACGCATTTAGAAGGCTTTAAAAAAGGAACTAACCTCGACAAAATTGGTCTGCATTCTCAGGACACTTCCGAGTTATTTTTTGATAATGTCAAAGTGCCTAAAAACCAATTACTCGGTCAAGCTGGACAAGGCTTTGCTTATTTAATGCAAGAATTACCACGTGAGCGTACAGCGATTGCCTCTACTGCGATTGGCGCTATTCGTGGTGCAATTGATCTAGCAACGGCTTATGTCAAAGAGCGTCATGCATTTGGCCAACCTATTTCTCAATTCCAAAATACACGTTTTGTGCTAGCACAAGCAAAAATTGATGAGCTTGCTACAGCTGCTTTTTATGAGAGAAATGTTGAGTTATATCAACAAGGCAAGCTAGATGTAGAAACTGCCGCGGCATTGAAAAGTTTCAGTAGTGATATGCAAATGAAAGTCGCAGATAACTTACTCCAGCTTTTTGGTGGTTATGGCTATATGACAGAATATCCAATTTCACGTTTCTTTGTAGATGCGCGTATTCAACGTATTTACGGTGGTACAAATGAAATTATGAAAGAAATCGTAGCTCGTGGATTAATTGGTAAAGCCTAATCAAAATAGTTTTAAAAACAGCTTGCCTTAGAGCAGGCTGTTTTTAATTAGCTATTGTATGTTTCATCAAGCAACAACTTATAGCTTTGCAAGTTTTGTTAGAGAACAAACATAGGCATGAGGGGAGAACGCATCCTAGTTTGTAATATGTTGCTGAGTGGGGTTAAAAAAGCGAATAAGAAAAGACAAAGCAAAATAATAAATGAAAATCATTATCAAATAAAGTAATCTTATAGATGGGTTCGAGAGCGATTAACGAAAAAAGCCAATACACCGATATTGCCTAACAAATCAAAGCCGACTATTGTTATACTCTCGTTTAAAAGATGATTTTGCTGAGGCTGCATTCCAATGATCAACGATGATCAAAACAAAACGACTTCTCTTAGTTTAGAACAAATTCGCGAAGATATTGATAGTGTTGATCAACAGATTCAAGAATTATTAAATCGCCGCGCAAGCCTTGCTGAAGCTGTTGCGAAAGCTAAATTTGCTTCTGAAGAGAATCCTTTGTTTTATCGTCCTGAACGTGAAGCACAAGTCTTACGTAAAGTCATGGAGCGCAATCAGGGGCCTTTATCTGATGTAACTATGGCGCGTTTGTTCCGTGAAATTATGTCTGCTTGCCTTGCTTTAGAAGCTCCACAAAGCATTGCATTTTTAGGGCCAGAAGGTACTTTTACTCAATCTGCTGTGCTTAAGCATTTTGGTAAAGATGCCGTTGTTCGTCCATTACCAACAATTGATGAAGTTTTCCGTGAAGTGGAAGCGGGTAGCGCACATTACGGCGTAGTTCCTGTTGAAAACTCATCTGAAGGTATTGTGAACCATACTTTAGATTGCTTTAAAACATCGAATTTAAATGTGATTGGTGAAGTTGAATTACGTATTCATCATCAATTCCTTGTCTCTGAAAATACACGCAAAGACAGCATTAAACAGATTTATGCTCACCAGCAAACATTGGCGCAATGCCGCCAGTGGTTAGACGCGCATTATCCGGGTGTTGAACGTGTTGCTTTAAACTCAAATGCAGAAGCTGCACGTCGTATTCGTAACGAATGGCATTCGGCAGCAATCGCGTCTGATATTGCAGCAGGCATGTATAATCTTGAAATTTTACATAGCAATATTGAAGATAATCCTGAAAATACCACTCGTTTCTTAGTGATTGGTCGTGAAAAAATTCCACAAAGTGGTAATGACAAAACATCATTGTTAATTTCAGCGCATGACCGTGCGGGTGCTTTATTAGAAATTTTAGCGCCGTTTGCAAAACATAATATTAGCTTAACGAGTATTGAGACTCGCCCAGCATTGCCTGAAAAATGGGCTTATGTATTCTTTATCGATTTAGAAGGCCATATCGATCAAGAGAATGTTGCTGCGGCAATTAATGATATTCGTCCAATGGTTAAAGAGCTTCGTATTTTAGGTTCTTATCCTGCTGCTGTTCTTTAATTACTCATGTTGGAATAATGACATGCATCAAAATGAGCATGTCATTATGCTTAAAAAATAAATTGCTCAAAGGTTTTAATCACTTTGAGTGAAAGCAAAGTTGAAGTTATGTCACAACCCCTATTTAAAAAAGTTGCATTTATCGGTTTAGGACTCATCGGGTCGAGTTTAGCTCGCGTTATTGTTGCTGAAAAGTTGGCGACAACTATTGTGGCATCTACACGATCATATAAAACTTTAGAAGATGCAAAATCACTTGGCTTAATACAAGAAGGATTTTCTGATCCTGTTGAAGCCGTGAAAGGGGCAGATTTAGTTGTTTTAGCCTTGCCAGTGCGCGCTACCCAAAAAGTGCTTGAGCAAATTAAACCTTATTTGTCAGAAACTACGATCGTAACCGATGTGGGAAGTACAAAAGGGAATGTTGTTGAGGCAGCAAAAGCTATATTTGGTGAAGATTTACCAGCAGGTTTTGTACCGGGACATCCTATTGCCGGTAGTGAACATACTGGTGTTCATGCGGGTAAAGTTGACCTGTTTGCAAATCACAAAGTAATTTTAACGCCGTTACCTACAAGTGCAGAATGGGCAGTTGAGAAACTGATTCAACTCTGGTCGGCAGCAAAAGCTGAAGTCATTTGTATGGATGTTGCCAAGCATGATGAAGTTTTGGCACATACCAGTCATTTACCGCACTTAATGGCATTTAATCTGGTCGAGCAACTTGCAAACCGTGAAGATAATCTTGATATTTTCCGCTATGCAGCAGGTGGCTTTCGTGACTTTTCACGAATTGCGGCCAGTGATCCTCAAATGTGGCATGACATTTTCTTTGCTAATAAAACGGCTATATTAAACGCTGTAGATGGCTTTGAAAAACAGCTCAGTGTACTCAGAAAACTGATTGAAGACGAAGATTCTCATGCATTAATGGGTTTACTCGGCCATGCTCAGGCAGCCCGCCAGCATTTCAATCATATGTTAGCCAAAAAACCTTTAATGGAGAAAAATAAGGTGACACAGCAATTCAGTATCTTACCGGGAAATAAGGCATTTAAAGGTAAATTTACCGTACCGGGTGACAAATCTGTGTCACATCGCTCCATTATGTTTGGTGCCATTGCCGAAGGCACTACCCATGTAACTGGCTTCCTTGAAGGTGAAGATGCTTTGGCAACTTTGCAAGCTTTCCGTGACATGGGGGTGAGTATTGAAGGCCCTAAAAATGGTGAAGTGACCATTCATGGTGTAGGCATGCACGGCTTGAAAGCGCCTGCAAGTGCATTGTATATGGGTAACTCTGGCACAAGCATGCGTTTGCTTTCAGGCATGTTATCAGCACAAAAGTTTGATTCAGTGATGACGGGTGATGCGTCACTTTCTAAGCGTCCAATGGAACGTATTGCCAAACCATTACGCTTAATGGGCGCGCAGATTCAAACCACAGGCGAGAAAGGTACACCACCTGTAAGCATTACGGGTAGCCAGCAATTAAAAGGCATTCAATACGACTTACCTATGGCTTCTGCTCAAGTGAAGTCAGGTATTTTACTGGCTGGTTTATGGGCTGAAGGTGAAACTTCAGTGACGGAGCCAGAACCAACTCGTGACCACACAGAACGTATGCTTCGTGCATTTGGTTATGATGTGAAAACTGAAGGTAATAAAATTTCCCTCGTAGGTGGCGGCAAATTAGTGGGTACTGATATTCAGGTGCCATCTGATATTTCATCTGCTGCTTTCTTTATGGTGGGTGCTGCAATTACTGAAGGTGCAGACGTTGTGCTTGAGGCTGTAGGGATTAACCCTACACGTACTGGCGTAATCGAAATTTTAAAACAGATGGGTGCTGACCTGACTGTTGAAAATGAACGTATTGCCGGTGGTGAGCCGATTGCGGATATTCATATTAAAGGTTCACGTACGCTTAAAGGCATCCATATGCCAGAAGACCAAGTACCTTTAGCAATTGATGAATTCCCAGCTTTGTTTATTGCAGCAGCTTGTGCTGAAGGTCAAACAGTACTTACTGGTGCAGCAGAGCTTCGTGTGAAAGAGTCTGATCGTATTCAGGTGATGGCAGATGGTTTAAAAATCATGGGCATTGACTGTACGCCAACTGAAGATGGCATCATTATCGAAGGTAAAGGTAAGTCAGGCGATTGGTCACCAATCTTTACTGGTGGTGAAGTTGAATCACACCATGACCACCGTATTGCTATGAGTTTTAGTATGGCAGGTCTTCGTACTTCTGGCCCGATCACGATTCAGGGTACTGAAACTGTTGCTACAAGTTTTCCAACTTTCACTGAGTTGGCGAATCGTGCAGGTTTGACAATCGAAGTTAGCCAATAACTTTTGACCCAACACATTTTATAATTGCTAACACAATAGCAACGGCAGCAGCGAGCTAAAGGCTTGGCTGCTGTTTGTTTATTGCTTATGCTAAGTGCAGATAATGATAAAAGTGTTAGGACAAAGGATGAAAAAATTACAATTTATTGCCAGTTGCCCACAACATGGGGTGTTTGATCATCCACCAAATGAATGCCATATCACACAAGAATATGTAGCGGCTTTACTGTTTAAACAATTGGGGCATTATGGTTTTGATGCGCAGCACATTGTGCATGAGCATGAAAAGGTAGAAGTCAGTATTGATAATCATCTTTTACCCTTGTCAATCACTTGCCAAAAAACAGATCACGATGGACATCTAATGTGTGAAATCTCTGCCAATCTTGATGAAGAACAAGACTGGTTTGAGAAAATTGAAACACAAAGCATTATTCGTCAGCTTGCACAGGCCGTTGAAAATAGTTTAAAAGCCGATCAGAGTTTTTCAGCATTTGAGTGGAAAAACTAAGGCGTGCTACTGTTAAGACTTATTCATGAAGTACGGCTTTTTAGAAAAGTCGTACAATCTCTTTAGATTAAATATAAAAATACAAAATCTTTTCTGAAATCGCTACCTATCTTTAATGCATTGTGTATATTGAAATTATTACGATATTTAAAAAATTAGAGTGTAGTTTTCATGACACAAGTTAATATTGCCGCATTATCTCCTCAAGTTGTTTGGCAGCATTTTCAAACACTTTGCACTATTCCGCGTCCATCAAAGCATGAACAGCAGCTTCGTGATTTTTTACAAAACTGGGCTGAAAGTCGGAATCTGGAAACTTACGTAGATGAGATCGGTAATTTAATTATCCGTAAGGATGCGACTCGGGGTAAAGAACATGTAGCGGGAGTTATTCTGCAAGGCCATTTAGATATGGTCACGCAGGCTAACACAGGCACAGTACACGACTTTTTTAAGGATCCTATTCGCCCAGTTCTTGAAGACGGCTGGTTAGTTGCCAAAGACACCACTTTAGGTGCTGATAATGGTATAGGAGTGGCTTTAGCTTTGGCAGTTTTAGACTCAAATGATATTGCTCATGGACCTATTGAAGTTCTGTTAACAGTGGACGAAGAAGCAGGGATGAGTGGTGCACGACTTTTACAGGCTGGCGTACTAAAAGGGAAATGGTTATTTAATATTGATACAGAAGAGTGGGGCGAGTTATATCTCGGCTGTGCTGGTAGTATTGATGTTGAAGTCGAACAAGCACTTACTTATGAACCAATCCCTGAAAACTTAACGATTGTGAATATTCAGGTTGCTGGCCTTAAAGGAGGGCATTCTGGTGTAGATATTCATTTAGGACGTGGTAATGCCAACGTTATTTTAGCTCGTTTTTTAAATGAGTATTTAGCAAAGCTTAGTGGGCATCTTGTTGAGTTTACAGGTGGTACGGCTCGTAATGCTTTACCGCGAGAAGCAGTGGCAACTATTGCAATTTCACCTAACCAGTTAACTGAACTAGAAAAGTTACTCTCTGAATATCAAACAGCATGGAAAAAACAACTACAGGGCGTAGATGACAATCTGCAATTAACTATTCAACCCAATAGCGCTAAAGTGACTGAAGTTATTACTCAACAACAGCAAAACGAATGGTTGCAAGCTTTAGCAACAAGCCCTTATGGCGTTGCAAGTATGAGTCAAGCTCTCCCGGATGTAGTTGAGACTTCAAATAATCTGGGGGTTGTAAAACTAAATCGAGAGGGCGGAAAAGCTGTCTTAATGGTTCGCTCAATGGTGAACCAAGAAGCTCAAGATTTTGCAGAAAAGATTCAGGCACATTTTAGTCAATTTAATATCAGCTCTACACTCACGCCATTGGTTTCGGGATGGACGCCAAACCCAGATTCGGCGGCTTTAAAGTGCTTACAGCAAGCCTATCAAAAGGCATTTAACATTGAACCAAATCTCAAAGTGATTCATGCAGGCTTAGAGTGTGGGATTATTGCTGAGCATTATCCAGACTTACAAATGGTATCTTTTGGACCGGATATTCAGGGTGCTCATGCGCCAGGTGAACGAGTCAAAGTAGACACTGTAGAGAAATGCTGGAAGTTGTTAGTGACAGCTTTAGCATCTGTAGAGTAATTTTTTTAGAAATAAGAAGCTCAGTCATGAGCTTCTTAAACTTTTACTTTTACATGGAAATGATCTGGTTTTAATTCGATCAATTCGATTTCACAATCAATAAATTTTTCAATCATGGCTGCTTGAGTACGAGTGTGTTCGCTAATACATTGTGCGGTGAATTCACCACCTTGACCTAAAGCTAAAGGTAGCAGTAACTGGTCTGCCAAATACTCATCTACTACAGCCTGTGACGCTAAATATAGCTTTACATCTTTCGCTAAATGTTCAGCTATTTGTTCGGCACTTTTGCGCATTTCACCCAAAGCCGTAAACAGTTGAGTGTGATGTTGATGGGTGACTTTTACGTAAACGGTATTGCCTTGGCTAATTCCATTTAAATGAAATTGTTGCTGAGAGCTTAAGTTTAGCTTTTTAGTTAATGTGGTTAATTCACGTTGTGCAATTTGCGCTTCTTCTGAGAGATTTAATACTGCTGCAAAAGCTTCATTATTTTGCAAAACACCACGATCTAATAAATTTAAGCGGTTTCGATGTTGCCATGGCTGAACGGTGACTTGTATTTCACCTGCACCTATCGGAAAGAAGCCTGCCTTATTTAATTTAAAAACGACGTTAATTCCAATTTTCGCTAGAGCAGGTAAAAAGCAGTGTTCAATAAAATCTGCTGTTGGCGCAAGTGGGTTATGTGTACCCCCTGAAATAGTAAGTTCGCTGCCTTCATTTTGTAATAACAAAACAGGCAGAAGCGTTTGTAAAACCAGCGTTGTACTACCTGCGGAACCAATTTGGAATTGATACTTTCCATTTTGAACATGTTGAGGTGCGAAATATAAACGTTGGCTATGTAATTCAGCACCTTCAACATAAGCTTGGCTAATTTGTTGAGATGCCTGTACACAAACTAAATGTTGACGCATTAAACCCGGTTTTTTACGGCCTGCACGAATGTTGATTAATTCAAATGCTTGACCCGTAATCATTGAAAGGGCAAGGGCAGTCCTTAAAATCTGTCCATCACCTTCACCTTGTGATCCATCAATTTGAATGGCTTTTGGCATATTTGCCAAAACTGTATTCACTTCTATTTTCCTTGTTTTTTAATTTAATGAACATACTGTCAGTACATGGTAATGCGAAGTAACGTGTAACTTTGCTTTAGACAAAGGTTTGCTAGGTGCATGGTGCTGAACCTGATAAGTGAATATCGATGCACGGCTCACATGCTGCCATAGCCGCCTGAATTATTTTCAATCCCTCAGATCGGTGAAAAGCAGGATCTTGTACTCGCCCAGTATGCCCAAACTGTGATTGTGAAAATGATTTCACAAAATCTAGTGTTTATTTGATTAAATCAATTTGCCAGTTGGCGGCTTGAATCTTGATATTTAAATCGCGGAGTTTCGCACTGATATCATCAGCCTGTTTTTGTAAGCTGGAAACTGGAATAACTTTCTTCCACTTAATTTCACGTGAACTATAACGATCAGGCTCACGATTTGTATTTGCAATCGCATCGATTAAAACTTTATGCTGTTCGGCATAGTTATCTCTTAAGCTCAATAGTGATAATAGCGTTTTCCCATCTTCTAGCTTTGCTTGTGCATTGGTTAGATGAATACAATAAATTAATTCATTGCTTTCTTGGGTTAGGGCAAATACCTGTTTGATCAGTTCATTTGGATCTTCACTAGGTTCATCGCCATCTTGTACCAATACATTGGTATTGATTCGCTGTTTTAACGAAGCGAGCTTTTTTTGTTGATCGCTTCGCAGTAAAAGTGCTTCTGCGAGTTTCATTTTATTTACCTTTTATTCAATATGTACAATAACTAATTTCGAAATATCTTCCAATTGCATACTAAATTTTGCACATTCAGTAATATGTTCTAAAGTTTCATCTTCATGCCAAGTGGTCATGAAGCAGTGATCGACTGGTGGTTGATAGTTATAAAAAGCTAGATACGTTTCATCTAAAACATCATCCCAAATAGAACTCTCATGTCCTGTAACCATCGCTTGAATACAGTGTTTGGAATAGACAATCTGCTTACAAATCCAATTACGCCATTGAGACAGAATTTGATCAGTATTGACAGCCAGGATGATGTAATAAGATTGCTCAGGTAGAGCAAGATGCTTTTCTTCATTTGCCCTGATTCTATAGCTTCGAATATCTAAACAATCTTTTTCCATGATTAACCCTTAACACACACCACTTGTCTTAATGTATAAACCACTTCAACCAAATCGCTTTGTGCTTTCATTACATCTTCAATGGGTTTATAAGCCGATGGAATTTCATCAATAACAGCGGCATCTTTACGGCATTCTACACCTTCAGTTTGTGCAATCTGATCTTCAACAGTAAAACGTCGTTTTGCTTCAGTACGGCTCATCACACGACCTGCGCCATGTGAACATGAACAGAAAGATTCCTGATTTCCAAGTCCACGTACAATAAATGACTTCGCACCCATTGAACCCGGAATGATTCCATATTCACCTAAACGTGCGCGAACCGCACCTTTACGAGTTACCATCACTTCTTCACCGTAGTGTTCTTCCTTTTCCACATAGTTATGGTGACAGTTCACGGCCTCCAAACGTGCCTGAAAAGGCTTTGGTACAATGGTAGCCAAGGCTTTAATTGCAGATTGCATCATGATCTCACGGTTCTTCATGGCAAAGCGTTGAGCCCAACCCACAGCAAACCAATAGTCATCAAAGTGTTCGGTACCTTCAACTAAATATGCTAAATCTTTATTGGGTAAGTTAATGAAATGCTTTTGCATGTCTTTACGTGCAAGTTCAATAAAATGATTACCGATAGCATTTCCTACACCACGAGAACCTGAGTGCAACATAATCCAAACATGATCATGCTCATCTAAACAGATTTCGACAAAGTGGTTTCCAGTACCTAACGTTCCCAAATGCTTGCGGTTGTTGGTGTTTTTTAAACGTGGATGTTTTGCGCAAATGTATTCAAAATCTGCAACCAGATCGGCCCAAGCTTGATCTACCGTTTCTGGTGGAGTTTCCCATGAGCCGCGATCACGTCCGCGCTTTGTCATTCCATGTGGAATTAAATGTTCAAGTTCAGTACGTAAAGCATGTAAGCTATCTGGTAAATCTGAAGCAGTTAAACTGGTACGGGTTGCCATCATTCCGCAGCCAATATCTACACCTACCGCAGCAGGAATAATTGCGCCTTTGGTTGGAATTACGCTACCAATAGTTGCTCCTAAACCGAAGTGTACGTCTGGCATTACAGCCATCCATTTATAAATAAAAGGCATTTGTGCAGTTTGCAATAATTGTTGTTTTGAGTTGTCATCAACAAGCACGCCTTTAGTCCACATTTTGACTGGCATACTTTTTTCATTTTGCAGAACTTCATAAGAACGTTGTTGCTGCTTTTGTTCAAACTGAGCTTGTTGGTTAATTTCTTCAATGACAGACATTTTCTTTTCCTTTCAAAGCCTGCCTGCCAAGCGTTTGCAGGCAGGTGTTATTCATAACATCCGAATGATGTTGTGTGCTTTTTACTATTGCACTGAATGTGCCAACTTTTAAAAATACACTTAATTTTGAATATAAGTTGTTGAAAATAATATATAAAAATAATTATTCTTTCTGTGTAACTAATTTCTGTTGGAAATTTTAACATTTAAAAGATATCTAAAAATATATTTAAGTATCTTTTTGGATATATTGGGTTGACTCTAAAATTTCTTTTCGACTTTTAAAAGCTGTCCAGCTTCATTTAAAGTAAATTCATCAAAATCATTGGCTAAATAAAAATGACCTTTATAAAACTGGCGAACTTCTTCTGCAATAGCCTGTTGCCCAGCTTTATCCTGATGACGAGGGCTAAAATCCGTCAGAATTAAATTACTTAAAGATTGCTGTTCTGCAAATTCAGCCACCATTTTTGCTGAGCTATGCATTGGACCTTTGCCGACTTTATCTAAAACTGTTTGCAAGTAAGTTGACTCGTGAATAAGAAGTTGAGCATCTTTGCAAGCATCAGCTAATAGTTCAGGTTGGTCATTATCACCACCTATAATTGCATGAACCTGCTGAGTTTGAATTTGAATAAAATCTTGAGCCTTTAAAGTTTGTCCCTCAAACTCAACATCGTAGCCTCGTTTTAAATGACCCCACATATCGCCTTGAGGTATGCCAAGCTGAGTTAGAGCTTGGGTATCTAATTTTTTCTGAATAGATTTGATATAAATGCTAAATGCAAAACTTGGAACGCGATGGCTTAGTGGATGTGCTTGAATGATGAACTCATTGGTGATCTGCTGAGGCTGCATTGCTTCATTCACATCAATAAATTGCAATGAATAGGGTAAGTGTAAATCTGTAAGCTGGGCTGTGATTTCAAACCATTGCTGAATTTCTTTTGGTGCAATCACGATTAAGGGTTTGCCACGGGCATTCATACCAGCACTTGCCAATAAACCAATAAGACCATAGCAATGGTCGCCATGAACGTGTGTAATACAAATGGCAACTAGGTTTTGTAATGAAAGTTTAGCTTGTTGAATGCGGTGCTGTGTACCTTCGCCGGCATCAATTAAAATCCAGTCCTTATTTTTGCTGTTACGAACTGCTAGTCCTGAAACATTACGTGTCAGAGTCGGTACACCTGAAGATGTGCCTAAAAAAGTAAAATGAAGCATATTCTTGGAATTTTTTGATCAAATGCGTATTGTATATTATAGACACTTATAAAATTTTATAGAAATTATGGCGGATGCAAAGAAAACAGTCGTTATTGGCTTTGTCGGTTCTACGCTTGATCAGGGGAGAAAGCCAGATCGTTGGCAACGTTGGCGTCCCACAATTAGTTTGTTAATGCATGAAGATTTGCTTGTAGATGAGTTGGTGTTACTTCATGACAGGCAGCATCATAATTTAGTTAAATCTATAGCATCAGACGCAGAAGAAATTTCTCCCCAAACACAGGTTTCTGGACATAAAGTTAGCATTAAAGACCCTTGGGATTTTGCTGAAGTTTATGGGGCACTTTATGATTTTGTAAAAACCTATCCGTTTGATGTGGAAAAAAATAACTATTTATTGCATATCACAACGGGAACGCATGTTGCTCAAATTTGTTGGTATTTATTGGTAGATGCGCATTATTTACCAGCTCAGCTCATTCAAAGTTCACCTAATCAACAAAAGACACCAGAAGGTGAATATAGAATTATTGATTTGGACTTGTCTCGATACGATGTTTTAAAACAGCGCTTCGATGATGAGCAAAAGCAAAACTGGCAACAGCTTAAAGCCAATATTTCTACTCATAATAAAGCGTTTAATCAGCTTATTGAGGAGGTTGAGTTAGTTGCAACTCGTTCTAGCGCACCTATTTTAATTATGGGTGCAACAGGTGTTGGTAAGTCTCATTTGGCAAAACAAATTTTTCAGTTAAAGAAAGATAAATTTCAATTAAGCGGCCGTTTTATTGATGTTAACTGTGCGACCTTACGTGGTGATAGTGCCATGTCGACTTTATTTGGTCATATAAAAGGTGCTTTTACGGGGGCGGCTGCTTCTCGTGCTGGTTTATTAAAAAGTGCTGACCAAGGCATTTTGTTTTTAGATGAAATTGGTGAGTTAGGGCTTGATGAGCAAGCCATGCTACTAAAAGCGCTAGAAGATAAAAGCTTTTTCCCTGTTGGGAGTGATAAGGAAATTCAGGCCGATTTTCAGCTAATAGCGGGTACTAATCGTGATTTGCGTAATGAAGTTCAAGCTGGCCGATTCCGTGAAGATTTATGGGCTCGTTTGAATACGTGGACGTTCTTTTTGCCCAATTTAAAAGATCGTGTAGAAGATATTGCGCCCAATATTGATTTTGAGCTACAGCGTTTTGCTGCAATGCATCAAAGGCAACTGCATTTTCAACGTGATGCTTTAGAAATATATTTAAAATTTGCTAAATCAGCAGATGCTTCATGGCAAGGAAATTTTAGAGATTTAGCAGCGAGCGTGACTCGTTTAGCAACTTTATCGCAAGGTGAGTTAATTCGTCGTGAAGCTGTAGAGAAAGAAATTCAACGCCTAAAGCAACTTTGGCTTATTCAGAATGAATCTTACAATGATAAAAATACAGATATCTTGTTGAACTATTTGAGTTTTGAACAATTAGAGCAAATAGATGAATTTGATCAGATTCAATTACGAGGTGTGCTCAAAGTCTGCGAAAATTCAAAATCAATGGCAGAGGCGGGAAGGCAACTCTTTTCAGTATCTCGCCAACAACGTAATACAACAAATGATAGTGACCGAGTAAAAAAATATTTAGCTCGTTTTGGGTTAAGTTGGAATAATTTTCAATAAGGACATGGCTTAAAAATGATGGGCATACTCTCAAGTTATGCCCATCAAATTACAGTTTATTTCATAATAATAAAGCGTGTAATAATTTGACGAAGCTGTTTTAAGTAGCCAGTAAAGAAGTGGTTAGCACCCGGTAAGATCGTAATTGGATGCTTCTGCGGTTTTGCCCAGGCAATTGCATCTGAAAGTAAGGTAATGTCATCTTGCTCACCATGAATGAGTAATATATCACCTTGAATTTCAGGAGTTTTATAGTGTCGTAAACCCACTACAGTCGCTGTTGGTAAGCCACACAAAATTAACTGTACTGGTTGTAGTTCGGGGCTAAGCTGTGCATGACATTTTGCTAAAACATGTGAACCGAAACTAAAACCACCTGCATAGAACGGTAAGCCTTTATGAAGATTACGAACATGTTCAATTACAGCTAAAATGTCTTCAGTTTCGCCATGACCTTCATCATGAACACCTTCACTACCGCCAAGACCACGAAAACTAGGGCGGTAAACGATACAACCATATTCATTAAAGATTTGGGTTAAAAGAGCAGGGACTTTATGTTGAGGAGTTCCACCTTGCAATGGGTGCGGATGGCAAACAACCGCAAAGCCTTTGATTTCACCTTCAGGGCGGTCTACAAAAAGTTCAATTTTACCTACTGGACCCTGAATGAAAATTTGCTCAGACATATAAGAATCGATAAATAACAATACGTATTTCTATTTTACCGATAGTCGTCATTGAAAACACGGGTTAGCATTAAAAAATATCTACTGTTATAGTTGGTATTAAGAATAATTTTTTCAGGTTGTCTATGCTTGCTTTAATTTCTCCTGCAAAAACTTTAGATTATGAAACAGCGTTACCTACAGATGAGTTTACTCAGCCTCGCTTGTTAGAAAACTCAGCACAATTAATTGATGTTTGTCGCAAACTTTCTGCTTCAGAAATTGCGAGTTTAATGAGTGTGAGTGAAAAAATTGCCACACTAAATGCAGATCGATTCAGAGACTGGAATCCCGAATTTAATTTCTCAAATGCTCGCCAAGCGATTTATGCATTTAAAGGGGATGTTTATACCGGTTTAGATGCTTATCATTTAAAAGACAAAGATATAGATTTTGCACAGCAGCATTTGCGTATGCTCTCTGGTCTATATGGCTTATTGCGCCCTTTAGATTTGATGATGCCTTATCGTCTAGAAATGGGTACTAAATTAAAAAATACGCGTGGCCATAATTTGTATGAATTCTGGGGTGAAATTATCACCAACCAGATTAATGAAGACTTGGCAGCAATTAAATCTGAATTACTAGTAAATCTAGCTTCGGATGAATATTACAAATCTGTCAATGAAAAGAAAATTAAGGCTGAAATTGTGAAGCCTGTTTTCCTTGATCAGAAAAATGGTAAATATAAAGTCATTAGTTTTTATGCAAAAAAAGCACGTGGTTTAATGGCTCGCTTTATTATTGAAAACCAATTAAATAAAGCTGAGGATATTAAAGCGTTCAATACCGAAGGTTACTATTTCGATGCAGATAACTCATCGGCAAAAGAACTCGTATTTAAACGCGATGAGCAATAATCTTAAACGTGGTTAATAGGTGATGATGCAGCTTTATTTGTCAAAACTTGAAAATTTTTGGTTTGAGCTGCATCGGCACTATCACTTTTCTGAGCCTCAAAAAATCTTGGATGAACTCATTGCAGCTTATGGAGAGAAGCAGCGAGCCTACCATAGCGTGCAGCATTTATATGAATGTTTGAGTTTGCACCAATCGATTCAGTCCGAATTAAATGATCCTTCTGCTGTCGCATTGGCTCTCTGGTTTCATGATGCGATCTATAACCCTCAAGCACCAGATAATGAGCTTAAAAGTGCTGAGTTATTTGAACAATTGATGGCTCAAGATTTACAGGTCGATACTTTAGAGAAAATAAAGCGCTGGATTCTTGCGACCCAAAGGCATGCATCAACCGATGAAACAGATTTGCAATTTTTGTTGGATATCGATTTAGCTATTTTGGCAGCACCACCTGAACGTTTCATACAATATGAACAACAAATTCAGCAGGAGTATGCGTGGGTTGATCCAGAAGTATATTCAATCAAAAGAAAAGAAGTTTTATTGCATTTTTATCAGTCTGAGCCACTTTATCAAACTGCATATTTCCAAAAGAATTTTGAATTAAACGCCAAGCAAAATTTAAGACAGATATTGAATAGCCTAAGTTAAATATAAGAATTGAAATCTGTGAATTGAATAAAGAGATACAACTTTAAAAAAGCAAAAAATGCTTATACGAGAGGAGAGAGGAACCACTGAAGACACAGTGGTTCCTTGGAAAGAGATTATTTAAAGAAATAACCTGTTTCTGGCGAGCTTGCATTTGCCATGCGTTTACGTGGCATACGACCAGCTAAAAATGCTTCGCGTCCTGCTTCAACAGCTTTTTTCATTGCAGAAGCCATCAAAATAGGATTTTGAGCAGCTGCAATTGCAGTATTCATGAGTACGCCGTCACAACCAAGTTCCATCGCAATAGCGGCATCACTTGCTGTACCAACGCCTGCGTCTACTAACACAGGAACTTTCGCATTTTCTTTAATAATTGAAATGGTGTGAGGATTTAAAATACCTAAACCTGAACCAATCAGACTGCCTAATGGCATAATCGCAACACAGCCCATACTTTCAAGTTCTTGAGCGATGATCGGATCATCAGAGGTATAGACCATAATCTCAAAACCGTCATCAATTAAAGTACGCGCTGCCTTTAAAGTTTCGGTCACATTTGGATATAAGGTTTTCTCATCGCCTAGCACTTCAAGTTTTACTAGGTTATGACCATCAAGTAGCTCACGCGCTAACATACAAGTACGTACCGCGCTGTCAGCATCAAAACAACCTGCGGTATTTGGCAAAATTGTATATTTTTCTGGTGGGATGACTGACAATAAGTTTGGTTGATCTGGATTTTGTCCAATATTCACACGGCGGATTGCGACAGTTACGATTTCTGCACCACTGGCTTGAATGGCTAAATCCGTTTCATTTAAGTCTTTATATTTGCCTGTTCCTACCAATAAACGAGATTGAAAAGAACGTGAACCAATAATGAGAGGGGTGTCTTGCATGGATAACTCCGACTTAGCCGCCGCCAACAGCGTGAATAATTTCGATACGGTCATGTTGAGCAATATTGATTTGCTCTAATTTGCTTTTAGAAACGATTTGTTGATTGTGTTCGACAGCAAAACGTTTTCCTTCAAGTGCCAGTTCCTGAATGAGTTGCAACAGGTTTTGACTAGGCGTGTCCGTTAATTCGCCATTTAAATAAATTTGCATGATCACATTCCGATTATTTTGCGTATTTGAAAGCATTCCAAGCCAAGACTAGCCACCCAGCAATCATCAATGCTCCCCCAATTGGAGTAATCGCACCTAATATTCGTGGTAAACCCAATGCCATGATATAAAGCGAACCACAAAAAAAGAAAATACCAATTTGGATAAGCAAGAAAGACATTTTAATTGGGAAATCAGGAAGAACTTTACTTAAAATACCAAGTGCTAATAAGCCTAGAGCATGATAAAAAAAGTAGTCGGTAGCAGTATGCCACCAAGTAAGTTGCTCAGGACTCGCGTGAGCTTTAAGACCATGTGCTCCAAAAGCACCCAACATGACTGCAAAAGCAAGATTAAGGGCTGAAATGGCAATCCACATAACAAAAAACGCAACTGAATAATGAAAGGCAACGTTACCATAGAATAGGTTGGCTAAACATAGCCAGATAAAACAAAAGGGCTTATCGCCCTTTTATTTTTTTCATTTAGTTTAGCTTGCTGACATTGCGACTTTAATTTTTTCCATCGCATTTTTTTCAAGCTGACGAATACGCTCAGCAGAAACATTATATTCAGCAGCAAGTTCGTGTAGGGTAGATTTATCATCATCTAACCAACGGCGCTGCAAAATATTACGTGAACGGTCATCTAACTGGTCCATTGCATCATGTAATGCAGATGTACTTTGTTCTTCCCAATCTTCATTTTCAACTAAACGAGCAGGGTCGTAGCGGTTATCTTCAAGATACAACGCAGGCGCAGTATGTGGCGTATCGTCATCATCGTCACCTTGAGCTTCAAAAGCAGCATCATAAGCCGTTAAACGACCTTCCATTTCCAAAACTTGTTCTGGAGTTACATTTAAGTCGTTAGCAATCGATTTAGCTTCTTCGAGCGTTAATTTTTTACTCGATTTTTTTAAACTACGTAAGTTGAAGAAAAGTTTACGCTGAGCTTTAGTTGTAGCGATTTTTACAATACGCCAGTTACGAATAACATATTCGTGGATTTCTGCCTTAATCCAATGGACGGCAAAAGAAACAAGACGTACACCCATATTTGGGTCAAAACGTTTTACGGCTTTCATTAAGCCTAAGTTACCTTCTTGAATAAGGTCGCCTTGAGGGAGGCCATAACCTGCATAGCTGCGCGCAATATGAACGACAAAACGTAAATGCGACATTACCAGCATTTTTGCGGCATCAAGATCTTGGTCATAATAATAACGCTCAGCAAGTTCTTTTTCTTGCTCGGCCGTTAATATAGGAATCTGATTGACAGTACTGATATATGCACCAAGGTTTACACCGGGCGCAGACAATGACAGGGGCATCAATTGATTGCTGCTGTCACTCATGAGTTCTCCTTATAGGATAGGATGGATTAACCAATAAATTCATCTTAATTTGAATCGGCTTCATAATTAAGGAAAATTGGGTAGAAAAATGTAAAATTTTATGCAGTTTCTAATCTTTTATTTTATCAAAGAATCATTGAGTTTCAATTAAATAGTGAAATTCTCTTTCCGAAATCTGCATAGTTTGACACATAAAATGATGTAAATTGCAGTAACGCGTTACATCAATTTCACTATGGGGGTCAGACGATTTTAATAAAAATAGCTGCTTTCCTGATACTTTCTTAAGTTCACGTTTCAACATTAATAATGGCATTGGACATGGTTGACCAAGGGCATTAATTTCAATAGGCGCTACAGCAGAAGAGGTTGTGCTCATTCATTATAAAAACAACTAAAAAAATTATTTTAACAAATTTTTTTATGAACTCTACCGGTTTTATAAAAATTAAGAGGTAAATGATTATTATAAAAATTATTGTAATAAGCTGTTTAAAAAAAGAGCTAAAAAATAGGGGAAATATTTGAAAAAAATTCTATTAATTGTCATAAACCCGTGTTAAGCTCGAACCGTTTTAGGGATTACCACACAGTTAAATTGTTTTAATAACCTATAACAAATGGATGTAACCGGAAATTGTTGATAGTTTTACAGAATGATTACAAGCTTTAAGATTATAAAAATTTTAAAACCTTGTTTGCTCTGCTGTTTGCAACACCGGAAGGTCCTTTTTTCATCATCTGAGGATTGACTTATGACAGCTCGTGAACAAGGCGTAGTAAAGTGGTTTAATGACACTAAAGGCTTTGGTTTTATTCAACGTAACGGCGGCGACGATGTATTCGTTCATTTCCGTGCAATCGTAGGTGACGGTCACCGTTCTTTACGTGATGGTCAACGTGTAGAGTTTAGCGTTGTACAAGGTCAAAAAGGTTTTCAAGCTGAAAACGTTCAGCCTTTAGACTAAGAATAATTCATCTTTTTGATGAATCATGGACGCTCCAATTTTTGAATTGGAGCGTTTTTGTTTATAATGATCTTCTCATTCGAGAGATTGTTTGTTAGAGCACGTATTTATGACATCTGGTTTTGAAACCTTGAATTTACATCCGCAACTTAAAAAGGCGATTGATGCTTTAGGGTTTACTCAAATGACCCCAATTCAGCAAAAGGTTTTAAAATATACATTAGCCGGGCATGATGCAATTGGGCGAGCACAGACAGGAACTGGTAAGACAGCTGCCTTCTTGATTAGTGTAATTAATGATTTACTCAATAATCCGGTTCAAGAGCAACGCTTTCGTGGCGAGCCTCGTGCTTTAATCTTAGCACCTACTCGTGAGTTGGCATTGCAAATTGAAAGTGATGCGAAATTTCTCACGAAATTCTCTAATTTACATGTCGTGACCCTATTGGGTGGTGTTGATTTTGATAAGCAGAAGAAGCAACTCGATGCTAATTTTGTTGATATTATTGTCGCTACACCTGGACGTTTAATTGATTTTGTAGAACAAAAAGAAGTTTGGCTCGATCAAATTGAATTTTTAGTCATTGATGAAGCTGACCGTTTATTAGATATGGGCTTTATTCCTTCGGTAAAGCGTATTGTTCGTTATTCAGCGCGTAAGGAACAACGCCAAACCCTCATGTTTTCAGCAACATTTAGCTACGATGTTTTAAATTTGGCAAGACAGTGGTTATTTGAACCTGTAACTGTTGAAATTGAACCTGAACAAAAGACCAATAACGATGTTGAACAACGTGTTTACGTTGTGGCTAAACAAGATAAATATCGTCTTTTACAAGATATTTTGCGCGAAGAACCGATTGATAAGGTCATGATCTTTGCCAATCGTCGTGATCAAGTGCGTCGTCTTTACGATCATTTGAAAAAAGACGGGTATAAAGTAGGGATGTTATCTGGTGAAATTGCTCAAGATAAACGTATGAAAATGTTAGAGCAGTTCAAACAAGGTAAGCATAACATCATGATTGCAACTGATGTGGCTGGCCGTGGTATTCACGTAGATGGCGTATCTCATGTGGTCAACTTCACTTTACCTGAACAATCTGATGATTATGTTCATCGTATCGGACGTACAGGTCGTGCAGGGGCACAAGGGGTAAGTATTAGTTTCTTATCGGAAGATGATGCTTTCTATTTGCCGGAAATTGAAAAGGCAATTGGTAAGAAATTACCACTTACTCGTTTAGATGGTTATTGTTAATCAAAAAAATCCCAGTCAATTGACTGGGATTTTTTTATTTAGTTTATTTTGCAATAAAAGGTGAGTGTGGTCTGATAGTCATCATCTTTTGCTAAAGATGCATTTTTACCAGTTAAAGTACCAATGACACCAGCTGCAGCTTCTACCATTTGGCCTGTTTTTTCACTGACCACATCTTTTAACACACCGTGATAAGTGGTTTTTTCATCGACAATCACAGGAGATGTATTTTTAGAACATGTTTTTTGTGCAGCAGTAATCGCATTGTTTTTTGCAATTAAATTAGTTTTACCAATACCGGTAACTTCAAACTGATTATTTTCTTTTTGAACAGCTAGAGTATTTTTAGGGGTGGTTGCACAAGCACCAAGTAATAAAACAACACCGCTCATTGCGCTTGCTAAAATTATTTTTTTCATAATTCACCTAAGTTAAAAAAACCAAAAGACATTGTTATTTGAACACAAGTTTTCTAATTGATTTTGAAGACGTTGTATGAGTTTTGATGTTTTGTATTAAAAAATGTCAAACTATGAGTTCGTTAATTTTATAAGCTAGATTACATGGTGGATTAACTGTAGATTATGCTAATCTATTTCGAATTTTTGAGTTAGATTAATATTAATGACGGATTCAGCAATACAAATAATTCACCAAAATATTCATCAGCGTCAGTCTATTGGTCAATTAACTGAACCAGCTCCAAATACAGATCAATTAGAGTTGGCTTTTCAGGCAGCTTTAACGGCTCCAGATCACCATAGACTTAAGCCGACACGTTTTGTAGTTATTTCAGGTGAACAGCGTGCTGCTTTTGGGGATGTTTTGGCGAAAGCTTTGGCTGACTTGGGTGAAACTGATCCTGCCCAACTTGAACGTGTTAAACACCATCCTTTTCGTGCCCCTTTACTCATTTTGGCACTTACACAATTACAAGATCATCCCAAAGTACCTCATTTTGAACAAATCTTAAGTACAGGTGCAGCAGTACAAAATCTTTTGTTGTCTTTACAGGCGCAAGGTTTTTCGACCATGTGGCGTAGTGGTGCCGTTGTTGAGTCGAATTGGTTAAAACAGCACTTAGGTTTGCAACCACATGATTTAATTTCAGGTATTATCTACGTCGGCACAGCAACTAAAGCAATTGCACCGCGTGCAGATATTGAAAGTAAAGAATTCGTAAAAGTTTGGCAGGCTTAAACGCCTGTATATAGTAAGAAATAGGATAATAAAGCATGGCTGAATTTAAGTTTACAGATTTGGTGGAACCTGTTGCGGTCGACAAAAAAACGGCATTACGTATTACCGTTTTGGGTGGCGGTAGCTTCGGTACAGCCATGGCAAACTTGGCCGCACGTAATGGTTGTGACACCATGATCTGGATTCGTGATGCCAATACAGCAGAAGAAATTAATCAAACCCATATTAATAAGCGTTATTTACCAGACTTCATTTTAGAATCATCATTACGTGCTGTGTCTGATCTTGAACAAGCCGTATGTGATCGAGATATTATTCTGGTTGCAATTCCAAGTCATTCATTCCGTGATGTCTTAAAACAAATTGCACCTTATATTACTGCACAAGCAGTCGTGTCTTTAACTAAAGGCGTTGAAGCTAAAACTTTTAGTTTCATGAGCGATATTATTCGTGAAGAATTACCAGAAGTCCCATGTGGCGTATTGTCAGGTCCAAACCTTGCCAAAGAAATTATGGCAGGTATGCCATCGGGTACAGTGATTGCAAGTGATTCTGAGCTCGTCCGTTATGCTATTCAACATGCTCTTCATAGTGCGTTATTCCGTGTTTTTGGTAGTGATGATGTGCATGGTGTTGAATTGGGTGGTGCGCTTAAAAATATTTACGCAGTTGCTATGGGAATTGGTGCTGCTTATAAAATTGGTGAAAATACCAAGAGTATGATTTTAACGCGTGCTTTGGCTGAGATGAGCCGCTTCGCGGTAAAACAAGGAGCTAACCCGCTGACATTCTTAGGTTTGTCGGGTGTCGGTGATTTATTCGCGACTTGTAATAGCCCATTAAGTCGTAATTATCAAATTGGTTATGCGTTAGGTTCGGGTAAAACGCTTGAACAGGCAAGTAAAGAATTGGGTCAAACTGCGGAAGGTATTAATACCATTGTTCAGGTGCGTGGTAAGGCACAAGAGTTAGATGTATATATGCCAATTACCAATGCTTTATATGAAGTAATCTTTGAAGGTGCGCCACCATTAAATATTGCTCTTTCTTTAATGAAAAATGGGCACCGTAGTGATGTCGAGTTTGTTCTGCCACATCACGAAGTCTGACGGATAAATGTCATAAATTGCGGTTATAATGCGGGAATTATTTACAAGGAAATTTTATGCAACTGACATTAGTTCGTCATGGGGAAGCAGCACCACCAGTAAGTGGTAATGATATTAAACGTCCACTTACTGCTCGTGGCCATGCGCAGGCTGAGCAAACAGCAACATTTTTAAAAGATATTGTAAAGCCTGATATTTTTGTTGTCAGTCCGTTGTTACGTGCTCAAGAAACTTTGGCACATATCCAGACATATTTTAAAGATGTCCCAGTGTTGCTATGTGACAAGATTAAACCTGACGATGATGCAAAAGAAGCGATTGAATGGTTGTCGCAAGTTCCCTATGAGTCGATTGTGGTGGTTTGCCATATGAATGTCGTGGGCCATATTGCAGAGTTGCTTGCGCATGAAAACTTCAATCCATTTGCGCTTGCCGAAGCTCGAATCTATGATCAAGCAGTGATTGCATCTGGTTTATCAACACAAAAAAATAGTTTTATACCCACAATATAATTAAAAAGGTTATTTAGCCCATCATGCTGTATATATGGATGCCTGAAACCAATGGAGTTTGGCATTGGTCTAACGGAGAAAACTGGTTGCAGGCTGCAAGTCTCGATCAATTAATACAAGACTTGCAAATACACCAAGGAAAAGAGGCGGTTGTCTTTTTCCCAAGTCGCCATGCTCAAATGCTTCAGCAAACTATGGCGAAGTCCCATTACAAACAGTTAGGGGCTGATGGGGTTAAATATCTACTAGAAGAGTTTGTGACTTTGCCTATTGATCATATGAAAGTGGTTCACCATTTTTATGCAGATCAGTTAACTGTCTTGGGTGTGGCTCAAGGGATGGTCGAGACATGGCAGCATTCTTTAGCTTTGTTGCCAACCAAACTTGTTGCTTTATTACCAGATTTTTTGATTTTACCCGAACCGCAAACAAAGCACGTTGTGCTGTCTAATATTGATCAGCAACTTTTGGTGCGTGAAAATAAGTGGTTAGGTAATTCACTCGATGATTTAGGGCTTTTTTTAGAATTCCAGTCAAGTGAAACCCAATATCAGTATAGTGGTTTAACATTAGAGCAATTAGAGAGTTTAGAAGCAGCTTCAAGCGCAGAGCAACGTTCTGAGTTTATCTATCAATTTCAGCCTCTTGATAAACCGAAGCAGCATCCACTTAATGTTTTACCAAAATCAAAAAATCAAGAACGCACTTTTTCAGGCTATTGGAAAGCTTGTGCGGCCGTGATTTTAGCAATTATTGTGGTTCAGTTTAGCTATGATTTATTGCGCTGGGTAAAATTAAAAAAGGTGGCGAATCAAACGGCAGATCAGGCTGTTGAGCAATATAAGTACTGGTTTGGACCTTCCAATCGGGTGAATGAGCAAAACATAAAAAGTCAATTTGAAAGCCATTTAAGAATGAGTCAGCAAGGGGATACCCAAGCACTTTCTTTATTAAGCCGTGTTGGGCCTATTTTAATGCAAAAACAAATTTTAGCTCAGCAGCTCAATTATGATGCTTCAACCTTAACAATGGCATTAAAAGCTAAATCGGCAGATGATTTGCAAGCTTTGACACAACAACTTAATCAGCAAGGATTTAAGGCTGAGCTAGGTAATGTTCAAGCAAATGGTGGTGGGGCAATTGGGGTGGTGAAAATACAATAATGAAAATATTAGCTCAATTGCAGAATCGTTTTGATCAGTGGAATGAACAAATTGTTCAATATTTAGATCGTTTAACTGTCCGCGAACGCGTTATGGTGGTCTTTACTACAATTTTTGTTGTAGTGGCTATTATTGGATCGTCGCTTTGGAAGATGCATTCTTTGGCAGAACAACAGCAAAAACGGTTAAATGATTTAAAAGATTTGATGGTGTGGATGCAGAGTAACGCGGTTACGATGAAGCCCACAAATGAGCTTGGACTTGATAAGCCTGGAAAAATACAAAGGGTAGCTCAACAGCAAGGTTTAACGGTGTCTTCTCAGCAAAATGGAGAACAGTTACAAATTGTTGTAACACATCAGAATTATGCAATTTTAGCTAACTTTTTAACACAACTTGCACAGATGGGACTAAGTATTCAAAAGATGGAAATGGTTTCAAGTGAAGGTCAGATTAAATTAACAGCGACAGTTCAATAACATATCAAAATATGCTTGTGTCAAGCATGGTGTTTTGTGCTACCTGTGCCTATAATATGCCTACCTAAAATCAGTAGATTGTGATTGGTATGTTATATTCACTTGCTCGCCCGATGTTGTTTAGTTTAGCACCAGAGCGTGCCCATGAATTAACATTATCCATGCTTGATAAAGCGCATAAGCTAGGCATGATGCGTCAAGCCGTAGAAGCAAAGCCAACTCGATGTATGGGGATTGAATTTCCTAATCCCGTGGGCTTGGCCGCTGGCCTTGATAAGAATGGTGCTCATATTGATGCCTTAGCCGGATTGGGTTTTGGTTTTATTGAAATTGGCACAATTACTCCTCGTCCACAAGCGGGCAATCCAAAACCGCGTTTATTCCGTATTCCCGAAGCTAAAGCCATTATTAACCGTATGGGTTTTAATAATGATGGCGTTGATAAGCTAATTGAAAATGTTAAAGCATCAAAATTTAGAGGCATTTTAGGGATTAACATCGGTAAAAATGCTGATACGCCTGTAGAAAAAGCGGTCGATGATTATCTAATTTGCCTTGAGAAAGTTTATAACTACGCATCTTACATTACCGTTAATATTTCATCTCCAAATACTAAAAACTTGCGTAGTTTACAAAGCGGTGATGCGTTAACTGAATTATTACAAACCTTAAAGGCACGTCAACTTGAGTTGGCTGAGCAATATAATCACTATGTCCCTCTGGTTCTTAAAGTTGCTCCAGACCTTACTGCTGAAGATGTTGAGTTTATTTCGGCTCAATTATTAGATTTTAAAATTGATGGTCTGATTGTGACTAACACAACGTTATCGAGGGAAGGTGTTGAAAATCTCCCTTATGGTAATGAGACTGGAGGTTTGTCTGGTGCGCCGGTATTTGAAAAAAGTACAGAGTGTTTACGTTTATTTGCTCAATCATTAAAAGGACAAATTCCTTTGATTGGTGTGGGTGGTATTTTGTCTGGTGAGCAAGCTGTAGCGAAACAACAAGCTGGAGCAACACTTGTACAAATTTATAGTGGTCTAATTTATACGGGACCAACGCTTGTGAAGCAATGTGTTGAAGCCATGACTTAATTGAACATGAACACTATTGATATCATCATTCTCATACTTTTGCTCATTGGGGGGCTAAACGGTTTGCGACAAGGATTTATTAAAGCCTTTGCGAACTTGGTGGGATGGATTTTTGCATTAATTATGGGTGCAAAATATGCTGTTCTACTAGCTCCATCAATGTCGGGTTTAAGCCAAGATCCGGTGGTTCAAAAGATTGCGGCTTTCGCATTTATTGCACTTGTGATTATTGTTTTAACCTGGATCGTCACTGCAATTTTAAATGGCCTCTTGAAAAGTTTGAAATTGGGGCCATTAAATCGTTTAGCAGGTGGTGCTTTTGGTTCGTTGAAAGGTTTGCTTGTTGTGCTTGTTACCATGCAAGGTGTAGGACCTTGGGTTGAAAGTTCAGCAAACTGGAAACAGTCCATACTTATACAATTTTTACTGCCTTATGCGCCTTTAGCGACTGAATTGTCTAAAGATGCAGCAAGTGAGGCATATCATCAGATAACATCTGGAGGCGGTGTATCTCGCACTTCTCCAAAACCAGTGGACGAGTCGGAACAATCAGAAACCCGACCCGACCATTCAACAAAGAATCCTTTTTATTAATTCCTAGCTTGTCTGCGAGGTTGCTATGTGTGGAGTTGTTGGTATAGCCGGTAAATCGCCAGTGAACCAAATGTTGTTTGATGCTTTAACGATGTTGCAGCATCGTGGGCAAGATGCAGCTGGAATAGTAACCTGCCATGAAGGCCGTCTTTTCCTGCGTAAGGATAACGGTATGGTGCGTGATGTTTTTCATACTCGTCATATGAGAGCATTACTTGGTAATTACGGTATTGGTCATGTGCGTTACCCAACTGCTGGTTCTGCTAGTAGTGCAGAAGCTCAACCATTTTATGTGAACTCACCTTACGGGATTACACTTGCACATAATGGTAACTTGACCAATGCAGAAGAAATTCATGATGACCTGTTTAAAACAGATTTACGTCATATGAACACTGATTCTGACTCAGAAGTTCTTTTAAACGTTTTTGCTCATGAGTTGCAAAAGAAAGGAACGCTAAACCCGACAGCAGAAGATATTTTCCATACGGTTTCTCGTGTGCATGAACGCTGCCAAGGTGCTTATGGCGTAGTTGCCATGATTACTGGTCATGGTTTAGTGGGTTTCCGTGATCCAAATGGTATTCGTCCACTTATTTACGGTTCGCGTGAGACTGAACAAGGTGAGATGGAATATATCATTGCATCAGAATCAGTAGCGATTACTGCACTTGGTTTTAAAATCGAGCGTGATATTGCACCGGGTGAAGCAATTTTCATTGATTCTGAAGGTCAGTTATTCACAAAACAGTGTGCGGCAGAACCAAAATACCGCCCATGTATTTTTGAATATGTTTATTTTGCTCGTCCAGATGCCATTATTGACGGTATTTCAGTGTATAAAGCCCGTTTAAAAATGGGTGAAAAATTAGCGCATAAGATTTTGCGTGACTGGGGTGAGGACCATGATATTGATGTGGTTATCCCAATTCCTGATACAAGCCGTACTTCTGCACTAGAACTTGCAAATATTCTTGGTGTGAAGTTCCGTGAAGGTTTCATGAAAAACCGTTATATCGGTCGTACCTTCATTATGCCAGGTCAACAACAGCGTAAAAAATCTGTACGTCAGAAGTTAAACCCTGTTGAGCTAGAATTTAAAGGCAAAAATGTTCTTTTGGTTGATGACTCTATTGTACGTGGTACAACGTGTAATGAGATCATTCAAATGGCACGTGACTCAGGTGCGAAAAAAGTATACTTTGCTTCAGCAGCACCGAAAGTAATGTATCCAAACGTATATGGTATCGATATGCCTGCTAAAACTGAGCTTATTGCATCAGAACGCAGCGTAGAAGAAATTCAGGAAATTATTGGTGCCGATCGTTTAGTTTTCCAAGATTTGGAAGACTTGAAGAACGCTGTACGTACCAGTAAAGTGCCGACATTGACTGAGTTTGATTGCTCTGTTTTTGATGGTATCTATGTGACTGGCGGAATTGATGCGCAATATCTCAATAACTTGGAGCAGAAACGTAATGACTCTGCGAAAAAGGGAAAAGATGGGTATATTGATGTCAATATTGATGCTGCTTCAGTAGATTTGACTGGTATTAAAGAAGAATAGAAATAGCCGAAAAAAGCGGGTGTTTCCCGCTTTTTTCTTTTATGATGAAACCTAACAATGTAATTGGGATTATTTACATTGAAAGAAGTAAGCCACTATTTAATCGAAAATAAAAATATGGCATGGTCCATCACTATGTGTTTGGTTGCTGTGCTCTTAACTATTTTTATTTTAAATCTAATTTTAGGTTTATTGGTTCACTTCTTTGATTATAGCCAACCCATTTGGTGGCATGCTTTAAGTCCATATTTTATTGCTCTTTTACTTTTTATTATGGTTTGGTCGGTGGTGACCGAACTCTATATTTTGCGTAAAGGCGGCCATTCACTTGCGAAGCAGCTTAAAACACGTCGTTTAGTAAAAGGTGAAAGTACACCCGAAGAACATACTGCATTAAAAATTACAGAACATTTAGCACAAATATTTTCTCTTAACGTTCCCACATTATATGTTTTGCCTGATGAAGTTGGGGTGAATGCACTAACAGCAGGTTTTCACTCGGACGATATCGTAATTATTTTGACTTGGGGCGCTCTACAGAACCTAGATGAATTAGAACTATATGGTTTATTGGGTCATGAGTTTAATCAAATTTTATCAGGCGAAGCTGTAGAAAATACTAAATTAAAAATTTTATATAGTGGTTTGACCACTTTTAGCCAATGGGGCAGTAAGCTTGCAAAGCAAGGTTTTAAACGTTATAGCCCGGGTTATAAGCATAAATTTGAAACAGTATTTGTAGCTGTTGGTGGCGTAATCTGGTTGGCTGGAAGCTTGGGTGTATTAATCACTCGTTTTATTAAATATTTAACATTAAGCGGCCGTACATTTCGTAATGACCAAAAAACCATGCGGTTATTAAAAAATAGTACGAATACCCAGACGTTATTACGTATTTATGTTCACCATTCGGGGTCACAAATTCATAGTGCTTATTCTGAATCAATCGCACATATGTGTTTTGCTAACTCATTGAGTCCTCAAAGTTGGATGAATATTCACCCGAGTATTCGTGAACGTATTTATGAACTCAACCCAACATTGTTGCAAGATTTACAGTTAGAAAATCTAAAGAAACTTCGGAATCGACCTTTATTTAGTCTGTTCCGTTCTTTAGAGGAATCTGAGACTGAAATTTATATTCCGTGGTCATCTCCACAACCTTTGCCTTTATTACGGTTATCTCCGATTAGTTTTGCATTGAATGATGCAATTAAGCCTTTAAGTAATGATGTCCGTCGAAATAAAAAGCGCCCTGAGTTAATTCAGCGGGCATTGCAAACGGCTACTGGTTCGCGTGAGGTGATGGTTGCAATTTTAATGATTCGCCAATATCGAGAGTTTATTCCCCAAGAAGCTCCGGTAAGTCATTCGATTGTCGATGCTTTACTTAATCTTGATGGGCGTATTCATATCCAGATTTTTCACGATGCATGTAAAAATATTGGTCACATGCCTGCAAGTATTGCCCGTCAGTTTTTGACTAAACTTGCGCTTATTATTCAGGAAGATGGTGAAATCGGTCTGCTTGATGCGCTTTTACTTGAGCGGGTTAAATATGAGTTGAACTTGATGCCACTTCATTTACCTACGGCATTTGAAGAAGTAAAACCACAAATTGTTCGCTTAATTGATGCTTTGCTGCATGTGCAGCAAATTAACAGTCCAAACCAGTTGGAAGTGCGTGAGCGTATTTTACGATCTTTACTCAATCCTGATGAAATGCATATTTATGATGAAATTTCGGATGAGCCGTTAGACTTGGCTGAAATTTTAAATGATATCGCTGGATTGTTACTTCGTGATCGTTTAAGTATTTTAGCCATTGCAGAAATGTGCTTGTGGAGTGATCGAATTATTACTCAAGATGAGCTTGATGTTCTTGAGCTGCTCTACTGGCGATTTGGTTTTGAGTCTGATGAAATTGTAGAGCAAATGCAGAAGAAAAATAGCGTGATGATTATTTAAGAAACATACGTTGTTTCCAAAAGAGATCATTAAAAGAAAACGCTGAAAAAAAATCAGAAGCCCGTTAGAATGTCCCTAGACTAGAGGTACTGATTTAGACATGATTGGGCAGCAAAGAAATATACTGGCAACTTTAGGTATCGATGTATGGATTCCTAGAACACAAGTGTGTCAAAAAAATAATGCCCAGACACTGTGGAGAGATCAGATTGCTGAATCTCAGACATCCATTACCATACCGGTTATAGATACGCCTACAGTTGAGCAAAAGCAATCTAAGCCTCAAATACTTGATACTGCGGAAGTGGCTAAAGAGCCGATAGCAGCAGTAGTAGAAACTCTACAGCCTGAAGTGTTTGTAGAAAAAGCGCGGATTGTAGAGCCAGAGACAATTGCTCCATTTGAGTTGCAGGCTTATTGTATTGAAAAGTGTGTGATCTTTGTCGATGCAACTACCTTGGAAAAAGAAGAAAAACAACTTTGGAGTAATATTCAAAAAGCGAAAGTAGGGCAATATGCCGAATTGAGATGGCCTTTTCCTTTAGCTGCCTATCAAGACCCAAGGGGCGTGGGTTCATATATTCAAGGGTTTTTAGATGCTGTAGCGGCAGAAAAAAAGATTTTATATTTGGGTAAATGTACCTATATTCAGCATGCGAATATTATTTATTTGGCAAGTTTAAAAGAAATGATAGATAAACCTCTCCTTAAGAGAAGACTGTGGCAACTTATGCAAGATAACAATGAGTAGTAGGGACGTACATGAAAAAGGTTGTAGTTTTTAGCCAAATTGATGAGGAAATTTTGTCACGGTTGCAGCAGGATTATCATGTTGTCGTATTAAACCCAAAACTGGGTGATATTAATGAACAGATACGACAAGAAGTGATTGATGCTGATGGAATGATTGGTGCAGGTCGATTGCTGAATGAAAGTAACCTTTCACCTGCACAGAAATTAAAAATTATTTCATCTGTGACCGTTGGTTATGATAATTATGATGTTGAGTATTTAAACCAAAAGAAAATCTGGTTGTCGAATACACCGCATGTTTTAACTGAAACTACCGCAGATCTTGCTTTTACACTCTTGTTAAGTGCAGCCAGAAAAGTACCTTTTCTCGATCATTGGACTAAACAAGGTGAATGGAAAAGAACAGTTGGTCCACAGCAGTTTGGTTTAGATGTTTTTGGAAAAACTCTAGGTATTATTGGTCTTGGTAATATCGGGGCTGCAATTGCGCGCCGTGGTTTTTATGGCTTTAACATGAATATTGTTTACCATAATCGACGTGAAAAACCTGAGTTAGCAGAGCCTTTAAAGGCAGAGTATCTGAGCTTAGATGAATTACTTCAGCAATCCGATTTTGTAGTAACAGCAGTTGATTTAAATACTGAATCTAAAGCCTTAATGAGCAAAGCTCAATTTGAACTTATGCAAAAGCACGCTATTTTTGTCAATATTGCGCGTGGTTCAGTGGTCGATGAGCAGGCACTTATTGAGGCTTTGCAGAATGAAGTTATTTTTGCAGCTGGTTTAGATGTATATGAAAAAGAGCCTCTCCAAGATTCGGTACTTTTCAAATTACCTAATGTAGTGACTTTGCCTCATGTGGGTTCTGCTACAGCAGAAACACGTAAAAAAATGGCAAATCTAGCTTATAAAAACTTGGTAGAAGCATTAGAGGATAAAACACCAAGGTATTTGGTAAATCCGAATTTCGTATAAATATTGAATAACACTTCATTGCAAATATAGTCTATTTTCAATGTTATAGTGAAAGCCTGTTGATATGATGCAAGACCATTAATGCATTATATGAATGGGCTTTTTTGTTAGTTTAATTTTTAATAGAGAAGAACTTTTGAAATTTTTGCCAGTTATTTTAAGTTTAGCTTTTATAACAAATGCCTCTTATGCGGATCCTTTTGATTCAAAAGCTACTGCAGGCCAAGTAGAAATTCCAAATATTGGCAGTGGAGTGGGGTTGCTTGACCAGCAAAAAGAAAAATTTATTGGTGAGAAAGTTTTTCGCGAAGTTCATAAGCAAATGCCAGTCATACAGGATGTATGGTTAGAAAATCAATTTTTTCAGGTCTTCTCAAATATTTTAAGTGAAACACAGCTCGGGCAGCCTATTGGCCTAGTGGTGATTAAAGACTCTCAAATTAATGCATTTGCTGTCCCGGGTGGGCTATTTGCACTCAATACTGGTCTTATTTCGTCAGCACGTAATATTGATGAGGTTGCTGGGGTCATGGCGCACGAAGTTGCTCACGTATCACAAAGGCACTTTAGTCGTTCTGAAGAGGCTTTTAAGGGGCAAGCTCTGTTAAGTCTAGCAGGCCTATTGGCGGGTGTTGCTTTAGCTGCCCAAGCGGGTGGAGATGCTGGTGCTGCTGTTATGTTGGGGACACAAGCTGCATTACTTGATAAGCAGCTTACCTATAGCCGTAATCAAGAGCGTGAAGCAGACCGAATTGGTATGCAGTATATGTATGCTGCTGGTTATAACCCGCAAAGTATGGCTGACTATTTTGAAACCATGCACAGGGCGACCAGTCATGTAAGCTTTCTTCCAGATTTTTGGCTCACTCACCCTTTAACAACTGAACGTATGAGTGAGGCTCGTTTAAGGGCGAACCAGATGCCGAGAGTTAAAAGTCGAATATATGATGTCGATTTTGAAATATTGAAATGGTACACAATGGTGGTCGCTGGGGAAGCTACAGAAAATCAGTTGCAGAGTTTGGCTTCTCAAAAAAATCTGGCAGGGTTGCTGGCTTTGTCAGCTTTTTACCTAAAACAAGGAGACTATATTCAAGCTCAAACTACATTAGATCAAACCAAATCAAGTGGTAAACCATTGGTTTCTCTCATTCAAACGGATATTTATTTAGGTCAAAATAAACTTGATCAGGCCTATAATTCCATTGCGCCATTACAAATGACCATGCCTGAAAATAAGGCTTTTAGCTATAAGTTGGCTGAGGTGTTGTTGCGTCAGGGGAAATATGCCCAAGTACAGACACTTGTTCAGCGCTTTATTAATAAAAATGCCCGAGATATTCAAGGTTGGCAATTATTACAACAAGCGGCTAATTTAGATAAAGCTTCGCCGTTAAGAGCGGTGAATGTATTGCGTTACCGTGCGGAAGCCCAATATTGGTCTGGTAGTGAAGAAAATGCGATTAAATCTATGCTGCATGCGCAGAGACTCGCAAAAGGCAATCAGGCAATGTCTGCTAAAATAGATAGCCGATTAAAACAAATGCAAGATGAGAGACGAATGAAAATTTAAGCTTTATATTTTGATCTCTTGATTTGCGTACACGCAAATCTATTTAAACTTAAAAGAAAGTCTAATATGAGAAAATATAAAAAGAAGAGGGGAAATTAAGCTAATTTAGCTTTAATTTTTGCTGAAACTTGAGCAGGATCGGCACGCCCGGCTATGATCGGACGTAGAGAATTCATCACCTTACCCATATCTTTCATGCTAGTTGCTTCTTGAGCAGCAATCGTTTGCTCAATGATAGAATCAAGCTCTTCCTCAGTCATAGCTTCTGGTAGAAACTGGGAAATAATCTCAGCTTCGGCTTGTTCTTTACTAGCTAAATCATCACGACCAGCACCTTCAAAGGCTTTGATCGATTCTTTACGTTGTTTAATTTGCTTTTCAATGACCGCAAGAACCTGAGCGTCGCCAAGCTCTATGCGCTCATCAACTTCGATTTGCTTAATTGCTGCTTGTAGACTACGCAAAACCGTCACTGTTGCCATATCTTTGGCACGCATAGAAGTTTTTAATGCATCAGTAATTTGGTTTTTTAAAGTAGTCATAATATCAGCAGTCAATCACAAATTAATTAGTAAAGGCGAGTAGTACGTACAGATTCGCGCGCCAATTTCTTTTGGTAGCGTTTAACTGCAGCAGCTTTTTTACGCTTACGTTCTTGAGTTGGTTTTTCGTAGAATTCGCGCTTACGAACGTCAGCTAAAACACCAGCTTTTTCGCATGAACGTTTGAAACGACGGATAGCTACGTCAACTGGTTCGCCTTCTTTCAACTTAACTTGTGGCATGTAAAATCCTCTAGATTATGGATAAGATCAGGCACACCATTGCGCCGGATCACAAGTGAAGGTCAGTATTTTACTCATTTACAACTCATATCACAAGTCTATAATAGCGATTGCAATATTTTGACTCATATAAAAGGCAGTTTTGATGATTGTTTTAGGCTTGGAAACTTCTTGTGATGAAACAGGGTTGGCACTTTATGATAGCGAACTCGGCTTACGGGGACAGGTTCTTTATAGCCAGATTAAACTTCATGCCGAATATGGTGGAGTGGTTCCAGAGTTGGCTTCGCGTGACCATGTGCGTAAGCTCATTCCTTTAATGAATCAATTGCTTGAACAAAGTGGTGTCTCAAAACAAGAGATTGATGCAGTCGCTTATACACGTGGCCCAGGTTTAATGGGAGCATTAATGACAGGCGCATTATTTGGAAGAACTTTAGCTTTCTCTTTAAATAAGCCTGCTATTGGTGTTCACCATATGGAAGGCCACATGTTGGCTCCATTGCTTTCAAGTCAACCACCCGAATTTCCTTTCGTTGCGTTGCTTGTTTCAGGTGGGCATACGCAATTAATGGCAGCTCACTCCATTGGTCAATATGAGCTATTGGGTGAGTCTATTGATGATGCTGCGGGTGAAGCTTTTGATAAAGTCGCAAAAATGATGAGTTTGCCATATCCGGGTGGACCAAATATTGCAAAACTAGCCTTATCTGGTAATCCATTAGCATTTGAATTTCCACGACCAATGCTTCATCAAGGCCTAGATTTTTCTTTTAGCGGTTTAAAAACAGCAGTTTCTGTTCAATTGAAAAAATTGAATGGTGAAAACCGTGATGCTGATATTGCTGCGTCATTCCAAGAAGCCATTGTAGACACATTAGTAAAAAAATCAGTGAAAGCTTTAAAGCAAACTGGACTTAAACGTTTAGTTATTGCGGGTGGAGTGAGCGCAAATTTACGCTTACGCGAGCAATTAGAAACTTCTTTGGCGAAAATTAAAGCACAGGTTTACTATGCAGAACCTGCTTTATGTACAGATAATGGGGCAATGATCGCTTTTGCGGGTTATCAACGTTTAAAAGCAGGCCAACATGATGGCTTGGCTGTCACCACCACGCCACGTTGGCCAATGACGGAATTGTCTATTCCAGTAAATTCTTAATATCAAAATAAACGGTCATTCTCTAATAAGATGACCGTTTGTTTTTATTTCATAGAATTGTTTAATTCTTTTAAGCCATTTAAACCAATCCAGTGTTTAGAAAATTGGTAAGCTGCACGGCCAGAACGTTGTCCGCGCATTTGGCACCAACGTAAGCTTTCAGCACGAACCTCATCGTTAAAAGGCATATTTGTTTTATCAAGATAATGTTCTACGATTTCTAAATACAAATTTTGATCCATTGGATAAAAAGATAACCACAAACCAAAACGATCTGACAAAGAGATCTTTTCTTCAATCGCTTCTTGGGGGTGTAACTCGGTATATTGAGGTACATCGACCTTGGTTACAGGCGTATTTTCATGCATGAACTCAGGTAATAAGTGACGGCGGTTACTGGTCGCATAAATAATAAAGTTCGTTGAACCTGACTGTAATGAACCATCCAGTACACTTTTTAAACTACGATAATTTTCATCTTCGGCATTGAAAGCTAAGTCATCACAATAGACGATGTATTTTTCTGGTCGGTTTTGAATAATTTTCTGGATTTTAGGTAAGTCTGCTAAATCATCACGTTCAATTTCAATTAAACGTAATCCTCGAGGGGCATACTCAGTAAGTAAAGCACGAACAATAGAAGATTTTCCTGTACCACGTGAACCCGTTAAAAGGACATCATTAGCGGGTAGGCCATTTAGAAATTGCAAAGTATTTTGAATGATTTTTTCTTTTTGGCGTTCTATGCCTTTTAGGTCATCAAGATAAATATTTTTAGGTGTATAAATGGCTTGAAGTTGTTGATTTTCCCATCTAAAGGCGGGAGCAGAAAAATCTGTTTCTTGTTTCGGTTCAGGTAAGACTTGCTGGAGCTGATTTAATACAAGTGATAATGTTTGAACTAAATTGTCAGGTAAATCAATGGTAGCCATGGTTAATCAATCATGTTAAACAGTAATTTACTAGGATACTAACACTGAAATTTGCGAGCTGACAAAAAAGTTATTGTCTACACAGTTTATCGGTTTTGCAATTGATTGAAATGTTCAGACCGCGCATAGTGTTGTCATGTCTATTCAGTAAAATCATCTGTGAAGATGAGGACGAAATATGTTTGAAAAGTTAAGAAGTGATATGAATCCGCATCAGGCTTATCGTATCAAAAAATTACAACGTCAATTAGACACGGCTGAATCTTATGAAGAGTGGAAGTCTTTTGCACTAAAACTTGATGAAGAAACAGGTGCACAAGAGTGGAAGTTCGATAATAGTTCGCCTTATTTTGATGCTGAGCTAATTTCTTATCGTTACACTTTACTGAAAAGATATCGTCAGCAGCATCGTACTTTAGATTTGATTTATCTTTTAAAAGAAGGTCTGACCTACGATATTGCAAACATTGGTCATCCCATGCTGTTTGCTGCCACGCATGTTGGTACAAAAAAATTAATTGAAGATTATATTGAAGAAGTCAGCCAAAGCTTGGCTTATATTGCTTCTAGTGAATGTATTATCTTTCAAAGAAAAGAAAAAATCGAGTTTTTTGAAAACTGTGAAAAAGCATATGGACAACCTGCGCTTATGTTTTCGGGTGGGGCAACGCTAGGTCTTTTTCACACAGGCGTATGTAAAGCGTTAATTGAACAAGATTTAATGCCAAAAGTACTCTCTGGCTCAAGTGCTGGAGCCATTATGACAGGCATGCTTGGAACTTCTGCTAGTGAGGACGTTCAAAACTTACTAAATGGCGAGCAATTTTTTAGTGATGCTTTTCACTTTAGAAAGCTTCGTGAACTCATTAAGGGTAATGGTGGCATTGCGGATGTCCATTATTTGAAAAAGTTCCTGATTGAAAACTTGGGTGATCTTACTTTTGAAGAGGCATTTAAAAAATCAGGTCTAAATATTAATGTGGCCGTTGCGCCGTACGATGCAACAGAAAATCCAAGGATTATGAATGCAATTATGACACCCAACGTTTTGGTTTGGAGTGCTGTACTGGCTTCTTGTGCTGTGCCAGTTTTATTTCCACCTGTACGTTTAACCAGTAAACGTTATGATGGTGAACATACCCCTTATATGGCAAATACAAAATGGGTAGATGGCAGTGTACGTAGTGATTTTCCACAAGAAAGAATGGCAAGGCTTTATAATTTAAACTACACCATTGCTAGCCAAGTGAATCCGCATGTTGTGCCATTTATGCAAGATGATGCGCACCGTTTTCGTAAGGACGTTTTAAGTTGGCCTGAGCGAATTTTAAGACGCCAAGGTAAAGTACTCTCAATGGGAGTAATGGACTTTACCCGTCAGAGATTGGGCGCCATTTCTCCAGTAAGAAGATTGCTTGATCATGGATATGGAGTAATAGGGCAGCGATACTACGGCGATGTCAATATTATCGCTAAATATGGCCTAAAACATTATGCCTATACGCTACAAAACCCTCGTCCACATTTGTTTAAGCGTTTACAGCGAGAAGGTGAGCGTGCGACTTGGCCAAAAATTTCCTCTATTGAAACTCATGCGCGTATTGGTAAAACAATTCAGCATTGTTTAGAAGTTTTACGTTTTGAAGAAAAGAGACAACAGTCAGAGTCTTACTATGCTGAAGCATAATTTTGCTTCTCATATAGAAAACCTAAAATGCGTGACAAAACCTAAAAGTGCAGCTTTAGGACGGCATCTATGGACTTGTACTATAGATGCTGATCGCTATTGGCTAAAATATCATCTGCCTCATGTACATGCTCAAAGTGAGCAAGATTTTTTGCATGAATTGCAATTTTATGAAGATATTCAGCATAAAAAAGCAAACTGGCTTTTACCTTTTAAAATAGTTGATGTTGGTACTATTTCCCAATTACAACCCTCTCAAGGCAAAGGATTAATTTTGCCAGATACAGAGTGTTGGTTTGACGACTCTTCCCAAAAGCAAAATTTAAAAGATATCCATGAGACGATCTATAGAGCGCTTATGGTTTTAGCAGAACTTCATGAGCTTGGATGGATTCATGGCGATATTAAAAAGGAACACTTTAGAAAGTTCGAGCAGGGGCTTTATTTAATTGATTTTGAAAAAGCACGGCTTATATCGAGTCCAGATACAATTATTGATGCTACACCAAGATATATGGCACCTGAACTGTTTCATGGGGACAGTAAGCGTGTACAAAGTGATTTATATGCTTTAGGTATTGTTTTGTATGAATGGTTAAGTCAAATGCGTTTACAAGCAAATACTTATCATGATTGGGCTGTATTACATTGCCAAAATTTAAACATTCAGTTGCCTGATTCAGTTCAAATTTTTTACCCATTACTGAGTGGATTATTACAAAAACAACAGAAAAATCGGTTTTCAAAGGCATTTGAAGCAATTAATTGTTTAAAAGCGCTCTCAAACTCATAAAAATCATTGATCTAGTATCTGTATACAATTTACACGGTCAGTTTTTTTTAGAAAAAAAACACTTGTCACTGTTAGATCTTATCGCTAATATACACAGCCATCGGGGGCGTGGCGAAATTGGTAGACGCACTGGATTTAGGTTCCAGCGCCGCAAGGTGTAAGAGTTCGAGTCTCTTCGCCCCCACCACTTTAAGTTAAGACTTAAAGTTGATTTGAATGTTAAGTCATTTAAATCTTGGAAGAGGATTGGTGTAATGGTAGCATGACGGTCTCCAAAACCGTTCGTCAAGGTTCGAATCCTTGATCCTCTGCCACATTTATTTTAAATAAATGTCCCAGATGGGGGCGTGGCGAAATTGGTAGACGCACTGGATTTAGGTTCCAGCGCCGCAAGGTGTAAGAGTTCGAGTCTCTTCGCCCCCACCATTAAAAAAAGCAAGACGATGATCTTGCTTTTTTTATGATTAAATCTAAAGGGTTTAATTGTATATATAGAGGATTGGTGTAATGGTAGCATGACGGTCTCCAAAACCGTTCGTCAAGGTTCGAGTCCTTGATCCTCTGCCAAGATTCAAAAAAGCTCCTGTTGAGGGAGCTTTTTTTATGTCTAGTATATTTATAAAAATGAATGTTTCAAAAATTATTCTTTTTACTTAAATAAAATTTAATTTCATACAGACTAATCTGTATAAAGTATTTTTACTTTGTTAACATTTTGTTAAAATATGATTAATTAAAGTAAATTTTGATTTGATTTATATGTTGAACTATAAAAAATTCAATAAAAGCGTCTTGTTTATCTGTTTATCAGTAATGGGGAGCTTAAGTTATGCAGCTGACTCGGGTGATCCTATTCGTCAGAGAATTCAGGCTGACCAAACCATCCGACAACAACAACGAGATAGCGCATTAGAAAAACAAATCCAGCCAGAGGTGAATGTAAATCTGGGGCAAGAAAAAAGTAAAATTTCGGCTCAGCAATTGCAATATTTACGCTCTAATAGTGAAACCCCTTGTTTTGAAATTAAGAAAATACTTTTAGAAGGCGAGGAAGCCCATCAATTCATTTCTACTTTTAATGTTATTACTGCAGGTAAGAACAATATTATTGGAAGATGTTTAGGGGTAAATGGACTAAACCAGGCACTTGATCTTGTTCAAAACAAAATTATAGCAAAAGGTTATGTGACCACACGTGTTTTGCTTCTCCAACAAAACATTGCCTCTGGTACAGTGCGTGTCCGTGTTATTCCAGGGCGAGTGGATCAGATTAAGTTTGCTGACGGTACCTCTAAACGCGCACATTTATGGAATGCTTTGCCGATGAAGTCGGGGGAGCTGTTAAATATTCGGGATATGGAACAAGGTTTAGAGAACTTTAAGCGAGTGCCGACGGTTGAAGCTGATTTTAAAATCCAGCCAGCAGAACAAAAAAAGGAGCCGGGCTATAGCGATGTGATTCTCGCTTGGCAACAGGCTAAACCTTATCGCTTACATATAGGGATTGATGATTCAGGGAGTGATGCGACAGGAAAATACCAAGGCACAGCGACTTTGTCACTTGATAATGTGCTGACTTTAAATGATCTGTTTTATATCAGCTATAACCATGATTTGGGTGGTGGAAACTCTGGTAAACATGGTACTGATGGCTTTTATGCAAGTTATACCATTCCATTTGATTACTGGTTGTTTTCAACCAGTTATAGTCGCTCTAATTATCTACAAACAGTCGCTGGAAGTAGTGAAACTTATCAATATAGCGGTAAAAGTGAACTCATTAATGCAGATTTATCACGGGTGATTTATCGGGATGCACACCGTAAAACAGCCCTAGGTTTTGGTGGTTGGTACCGTGAATCACAAAACTATATCAATGACGTAGAGGTTGAAGTACAGCGCCGTAAAACAGCAGGCTGGAAAGCAACTCTTGATCATACTGAATATTTTTCTAATGCCACTTTAAGCGGTAATGTGACTTATAAACGTGGTACAGGCTGGTTGAATGCCATGAGAGCCCCAGAAGAAGACTTTGGTGAAGCTTATACACATGTCGGGATTTTACAGGCCAATGCCAGTTTACAAGTACCTTTTAAAGTGGATCAGCAAAATCTGCAATATCTAGCAGAATGGCGTACTCAACACAGTAATCAACCTTTGACTCCTCAAGACAGATTTTCAATTGGAAACCGTTATACCGTAAGAGGTTTTGATGGTGAGCAAACTTTATTGGCCGATAATGGTTTTCTAGTTCGCAATGAACTGAGTGGCTCAATCATGAATAAACCACATTCTTGGTATGCGGGCATCGATTACGGAGAAGTTGGTGGAAAAACTGCCCATTATCCAAATCCTTTGCCGGGCACAAGTTTATTAGGCGCAGTTGTTGGATTACGTGGACAAATTGCCCCCTTACGTGTGAATTATGACGCTTTTGTCGGAGCGCCGTTGAAAAAGCCAGATCACTTCGAAACAGATGATTACACGACTGGATTTAGCGTGAACTGGACTTTCTAATCCATACTCTCCCAATTAAGTATTTATTTGATTACATAAAAAAATTTAGTGAGACTTTAAAGTGAATAAGAATTGTTATCGTATTATTTTTAGCCATGCTCGTGGGATGTTTATTGCGGTTGCCGAGATTGTAAAAAGCAAAACCAAGCAAGCAGGGCAAAGTCAGGGGGCAGGGGGAACAGATTCGACTACAGTCTCGGTTCTACCTATTCATTATAAGAAGTTAAATCCACTCAACTTTGCTGTGATTGGCTGTTTGGGAGCATTGGTGATTAGCTTACCAATGAGCAGCGTGGCAGATACTCAAATTATTGCAGATAAAGGTGCTCCTACGTCGCAGCAGCCGACAATTTTAACTAGTGCAAATGGGACGACTCAGGTCAATATTCAGACACCAAGCGCTGGTGGTGTTTCACGTAATACCTATACTCAGTTTGATGTTGGACAAGAAGGCGCTATTTTAAATAACTCACGAAATAACACCCAAACTCAATTAGGAGGCTGGGTGCAAGGTAACCCATGGCTTGCAAAAGGCGAAGCCAAAGTTATTTTGAATGAAGTGAATAGTAATAATCCAAGTCAACTCAAAGGCTATATTGAAGTTGCCGGAAAACAAGCACAAGTTGTTATTGCGAATCCATCTGGTTTGATATGTGATGGCTGTGGTGTGATTAATGCAGATCGCTTTACTTTAACTACGGGTCAAGCGGTGATGAATCAAGGTTATCTTGAATCATTCCGCGTCCGCGAAGGGCAGGTCACGATTGAAGGTAAAGGTTTAAATGGAAGTTTAACCCCTTATACAGATATTTATGCGCGTGCTTTAAAAGTGAATGCAGGCCTATATGCCAATGAACTCAATACGGTCCTTGGACAAAATGATATTCAAATTAAAGACCAAGTAGCTCCTCAAATCACGGCAACGACAGCAGCTACAACCACACCTCAGCCAAATTTTGCTTTAGATGTAGGCCAATTGGGTGGGATGTATGCTGGAAAGATCTTTTTGGTGGGAACAGAGCAAGGGCTAGGTGTACGTAACGCAGGTACGATAAATAGTATACAAAGCACACTTACGCTGAATGCTAATGGTGATCTGGTCAATAATGGTAACTTGATCGCGAATAAAGATCAGGTAGAGCTGAAAGCTCAAAATATTCAAAATACTGGCAATGTCAGTAGCGCAACTTCACAAATTTCTGTTGAGAGTCAAAATCTAGATAACTCTGGTTTAATCAGTAGTGCTGATGAGTTACATCTTAATCAGCAAAATAGTTTAAATAATAGTGGCACATTGAATGCTGCTCGAATTGCACTTGATACCGCAAACCTTAAAAATAGTGGCTCAATTGAACAAACAGGTTTGCAAGGACTTGATTTAAAGACGGGTTCAATCACCAACCTAGGTGGTAAAATTGGAGTTGCTAAGAGTAATACAAGTGGTGGTACAGCAGGAAATAGTTCTGGTAATACTGGAACAGTCCCGCCGGTTCCTGTTGATCCAGCACAGGATGGTGGAAGTCTGGGGGTTGTTGCACCAACGACTACAACACCAAAAACCTACGATACAGGTTTTATCCATGCAACGGGAATCTTTAATAATGATCAAGGTGCAGTGGTTGCCAATGGAGGCGTGGATTTAGACAGTGAAAATGGCCTAAATAACCAAGGTGGTCAATTAAATCTTGGGACGGTTGCGATTAAAGGAAATAGCTTTAATAATGATCAAGGGGAGTTCACTGTTAAAAGTGCCGAGATTCAAACTTCAAGTTTTAGTAACCAGCAAGGTCAGTTGGCATCGAATAGTATACTGAAAATTCAAAGCCAGAATGCCAATAACCAAAGTGGTAAAATCCAGTCAATTGGACAGCTCGATTTAGCTATAGGCGGTGAGTTAAATAATAGTAAGGGCTACGTTGCTAGTGGTGAAAATGTTCAGGTAAGTGCAGGCGATTTAAGCAACCAGTTTGGTGTGATTTATTCAGAAAACCAATCTGTAAATATCAAAGCCAACCAAGCGATTGATAATACAGAGGGGCTTATACAGGCAAAAACTGATTTAAATTTAAATAGCCAAGCGCTGAATAATACATCTGGGCAAATCATTGGCAATCAAATTCAACAGCAACATGGTACTGTCAATAATAGCCAAGGAGCTATAATTGCCAAGCAAAATTTAAACAGTACTGTTCAGCAATTTGACAATGATCAAGGGCAATTACAGGCAACAACTGTTCAGTTGCGCCATGATCAGCTTAAAAACACCGGTGGTATTTATGCGGATAAGGATTTAACGATTACAGGAAAAGATATTCAAAATTCCGGTTCTTTGGCGGCTGGGGAAAATGTAAAAATCACAAGCTCAGCATTAGAACATACACAGAATGGTTTAATTGCCGCGGGCCTAGATCGTGATGGCAAACTTGGTGATACTGGGGATCTTACGATCAATGTGGATCGGGCTGGTTTACATGGCCAAACATTCGCAGGTCAGCATATCCAGGTTAATGCGACTGGGACGATTGATGCAGCACAGGGACAATTACAATCGAAAACGATTGCATTGAACGCTGGTACAGATATTTCAACTCAGGCAGCGACAGTTGTTGCTCAAGACCAACTCAAACTGACTAGCCAGAATCTGATCAATAATCAGCAGGGACAGTTAAATAGTCAGGATATTATTCTTTCTGCTCAACAACTAGATAATAGCCAAGGGAAAATTCAGCATACAGGAAATAACGAATTTACTCTGAACTTTGTAAATGGTCTAAATAATAAATCAGGTGAAATTAGTAGTAATGCAGCTTTAATGCAGTTAAATACTTCTATTCTAAACAATGAAGCAGGCCAAATTATTCACTCTGGAAATCAGCAATTGAATATCAATAGTAATCAATTGCAGGGAGCCCAAGGTAAGATTCTAAGTAATGGACAATTATTGTTAGCTACAGAGCAAGCTATACTAGATGGTGCTATTACGTCAGCAGATCAAATTAATATTATCGCGTATAACTTGAGTCACCAAAAAGCGCAAATGATCCAACGCGGAACATTAAAACCGCTTACATTAGCCATTAGAGATCAAATCAATAACCAGTTAGGATTTATTCAAAGTCCAACAGCACTTTATATTACTGCGGGTAGCTTAAATAATCAGGGCGGTCAGTTAAGTTCTGCAGCGGATCATAATCTACAGCTTGATGTGGCGGGTTTACTCGATAACAGCCAATCAGGTCAAATTTATGCAGGTCTGAACAATAATATTCATGCTGGTTCTATCAATAACAGTATGGCTGGGAAAATATCTGCACAGAATGCTTTGACTTTAACAAGCTTAGGGCTCATCAATAACCAATCTGGAAAAATCATTGCAAATGCTGATGTTGGTATTTCTTCTCAAGGACTTAATAATGATGTAGGTGAAATTGGTTCAGTAGAAGGCAAATTAATACTGAATGCTGGTACAGGGGTATTGAGCAACCAGTCAGGCGCTTTACAGTCAGGTAAGGACATCAAGGCTCAGGCGGGCCAGTTAAAGACCCAGTCGGGCTTGATCAATGCCCAAGGTTCGATAGAGGCGACAGTTGGTCAGGACATAGATAACAGTTCAGGCCAGATCATTGCGAACAAGGCGATACAGCTAAGCAGTCAGGGTCTGACGAACAATGCAGGGCAGATAGGCAGTGTTGAAGGTACGGTTACTATTGATGCCGGTACAGGGGTATTAAGTAACCAGCAAGGCAAGCTCCAGTCTAGTCAGGATTTGACCTTAAAAGCGCAAGGGATTGATAACCAGTCAGGCCTGATTGCAACGCAAGCCAAACTGGATATGCAGCCAGAGTGGCTGAATAACAACAAGGGCCAGATTATTTCGGGTAGCGCGTTAACGTTTGTTGGGCAGGACCTTATCAATCAGGGTGGTTTACTGCAAAGTGGAGCAGATCTGAACTTTAAGCTGAGTGGCCTGTTTGATAATAGCCAGTCAGGGCAAGTGTACAGTGGCGGGAACACGGCTATTCAGGCGGGTTCGGTTAAAAATAATGATCAGGGCAAGATCAATGCACAGGGTGTATTGAACATTGATGCCGTACAAGGCATTAATAATGCCCAAGGCGTAATGGTTTCAACCCAGCAGATGGTGTTAAAGAGTCAGGGCTTACAAAATGGTGGCGGTCAGATCGGTACAGAACAAGGTGATTTACTGATTCAGACGGGTGGCTTATCCTTGAATAATGGTTCAGGTGCTATCCAGTCAGGGAAAACCCTGACGCTTGATGTGAACGGTTTAAATAACAGTGGCGTAATTAGTGCTCTGGATCGACTGACATTAAATAGTCAGGACGATGTGACGAATGACCACGGGAAGCTGTTGTCGAACAAACAACTAGAGGTAAGCAGCCAGAACTTAAGTAACCAGTCTGGTGTGATACAGACAGGTGAGCAGGCGGACCTAAATTTAACAGTTCGTGAAGCACTAAATAACCAGTCTGGACAAATTTATGGCGGTGCAAATGTTCAACTCAATGCAAGTTCGGTCAATAACAGCCAGCAAGGACAAATCAGTGCCCAAGATGCATTGAATATCATCAGTGCAGACCTGATTGATAACGAAGCTGGCAGCCTGGTTGCCAACCAGAACATTCGCTTGACGGGTCAGGGCTTAAATAACCGTCAAGGCCAGATCGGCAGTATTCAGGGTGGGTTATCTGTTGATGCAGGTAATCAGGCTGTGGTTAACCAGTCTGGACTATTACAGTCAAAAACAGATTTAAGTGTTAAGGCCTTGTCACTTGACAGCACGGCAGGCCAGATGACGTCGCAGGCGAAGATTGATCTACAAAGCCAGCAAGAAGTGAACAATACCCAAGGTGTGATTTCAGCAGATCAGGGGATTCAGGTGAATAGCCAGGGTCTCAATAATAATTCAGGCCAAATCAGCAGTGCCCAAGGCAATATTGTGCTGAATGCAGGCCAGGGGGTATTGAGTAATCAAACCGGCAAGGTCATTGCAGGCCAGAGCTTACAGCTTAATGCAGATCAGCTGGACAACAGTGTACAGGGACAAATTAACAGTCAGGACTGGTTAACAATCAGCACGGGCAAAGATATTAATAATGACAGAGGTGTGATTGCTGCAAACCAGCAAGTTAACTTAAATAGCCAAGGACTTAATAATACCCATGGTCAAATTGCAAGTCTCCATGATGTATTAAGCATCAACAGTGGTTCAGGCATTTTAGATAACCAGTCTGGGGTATTACAGGCTCAAGGCAATCTGCAGCTTATTGCTGAGCAGGTGAATAGCCAGTCAGGATTAATCAGTTCAGAAGAAGGGATTGAACTTCAATCACAACAGCTGGTGAACAACACAGCAGGACAGATCGTTGCCAATAATGCGGTACAGATCAAGAGTTCGGGGCTGAATAACAATCAGGGGCAGATCGCGAGTATCAAGGATCAGCTGGTTCTAAATGCTGGTACAGGGGTATTGAGCAACCAGTCAGGCGCTTTACAGTCAGGTAAGGATATCAAGGTTCAGGCGGGCCAGTTAAAGACCCAGTCGGGCTTGATCAATGCTCAGGGATCGATAGAGGCGACAGTTGGTCAGGACATAGATAACAGTTCAGGCCAGATCATTGCGAACAAGGCGATACAGCTAAGCAGTCAGGGTCTGACGAACAATGCAGGGCAGATAGGCAGTGTTGAAGGTACGGTTACTATTGATGCCGGTACAGGGGTATTAAGTAACCAGCAAGGCAAGCTCCAGTCTAGTCAGGATTTGACCTTAAAAGCGCAAGGGATTGATAACCAGTCAGGTCTGATTGCAACGCAGGCCAAGCTGGATATGCAGCCAGAGTGGCTGAATAACAACAAGGGCCAGATTATTTCGGGTAGCGCGTTAACGTTTGTTGGGCAGGACCTTATCAATCAGGGTGGTTTACTGCAAAGTGGAGCAGATCTGAACTTTAAGCTGAGTGGCCTGTTTGATAATAGCCAGTCAGGGCAAGTGTACAGTGGCGGGAACACGGCTATTCAGGCGGGTTCGGTTAAAAATAATGATCAGGGCAAGATCAATGCACAGGGTGTATTGAACATTGATGCCGTACAAGGCATTAATAATGCCCAAGGCGTAATGGCTTCAACACAACAGATGGTGTTAAAGAGTCAGGGCTTACAAAATGGTGGCGGTCAGATCGGTACAGAACAAGGTGATTTACTGATTCAGACGGGTGGCTTATCCTTGAATAATGGTTCAGGTGCTATCCAGTCAGGGAAAACCCTGACGCTTGATGTGAACGGTTTAAATAACAGTGGCGTAATTAGTGCTCTGGATCGACTGACATTAAATAGTCAGGGCGATATGAGTAATGACCATGGGAAGCTGTTATCGAACAAGCAACTTGATGTGAGCAGCCAGAACTTGAGTAACCAGTCTGGTGTGATGCAGTCTGGAGCAGGCTCGGACTTGGATGTTGTGGTCAATGGTACCTTGGATAATAGCCATGCTGGCAGCATTCAAAGTGGTGCAGCCTTGAATCTGCAAGTCAATGCTTTAACAAACAGCCAGCAAGGACAAATCAGTGCCCAAGATGCATTGAATATCATCAGTGCAGGTTTGATTAATAACGAGGCTGGCAGCCTGGTTGCCAACCAGAACATTCGCTTGACGGGTCAGGGCTTAAATAACCGTCAAGGCCAGATCGGCAGTATTCAGGGTGGCTTATCTATTGATGCAGGTAATCAGGCTGTGGTTAACCAGTCTGGATTATTACAGTCAAAAACAGATTTAAGTGTTAAGGCCTTGTCACTCGACAGCACGGCAGGCCAGATGGCGTCGCAGGCGAAGATTGATCTACAAAGCCAGCAAGAAGTGAATAATACCCAAGGGGTGATTTCTGCAGATCAGGGGATTCAGGTGAATAGCCAGGGTCTCAATAACAACTCGGGTCAGATCAGCAGTGCCCAAGGCAATATTGTGCTGAATGCAGGCCAGGGGGTATTGAGTAATCAAACCGGCAAGGTCATTGCAGGCCAGAGCTTACAGCTTAATGCAGATCAGCTGGACAACAGTGTACAGGGACAAATTAACAGTCAGGACTGGTTAACAATCAGCACGGGCAAAGATATTAATAATGACAGAGGTGTGATTGCTGCAAACCAGCAAGTTAACTTAAATAGCCAAGGACTTAATAATACCCATGGTCAAATTGCAAGTCTCCATGATGTATTAAGCATCAACAGTGGTTCAGGCATTTTAGATAACCAGTCTGGGGTATTACAGGCTCAAGGCAATCTGCAGCTTATTGCTGAGCAGGTGAATAGCCAGTCAGGATTAATCAGTTCAGAAGATGGAATTGATCTTCAATCGCGTCAGCTGGTGAACAATACAGCAGGACAGATCGTTGCCAATAATGCGGTACAGATCAAGAGTTCGGGGCTGAATAACAATCAGGGGCAGATCGCGAGTATCAAGGATCAGCTGGTTCTAAATGCTGGTACAGGGGTATTGAGCAACCAGTCAGGCGCTTTACAGTCAGGTAAGGATATCAAGGTTCAGGCGGGCCAGTTAAAGACCCAGTCGGGCTTGATCAATGCTCAGGGATCGATAGAGGCGACAGTTGGTCAGGACATAGATAACAGTTCAGGCCAGATCATTGCGAACAAGGCGATACAGCTAAGCAGTCAGGGTCTGACGAACAATGCAGGGCAGATAGGCAGTGTTGAAGGTACGGTTACTATTGATGCCGGTACAGGGGTATTAAGTAACCAGCAAGGCAAGCTCCAGTCTAGTCAGGATTTGACCTTAAAAGCGCAAGGGATTGATAACCAGTCAGGTCTGATTGCAACGCAGGCCAAGCTGGATATGCAGCCAGAGTGGCTGAATAACAACAAGGGCCAGATTATTTCGGGTAGCGCGTTAACGTTTGTTGGGCAGGACCTTATCAATCAGGGTGGTTTACTGCAAAGTGGAGCAGATCTGAACTTTAAGCTGAGTGGCCTGTTTGATAATAGCCAGTCAGGGCAAGTGTACAGTGGCGGGAACACGGCTATTCAGGCGGGTTCGGTTAAAAATAATGATCAGGGCAAGATCAATGCACAGGGTGTATTGAACATTGATGCCGTACAAGGCATTAATAATGCCCAAGGCGTAATGGCTTCAACACAACAGATGGTGTTAAAGAGTCAGGGCTTACAAAATGGTGGCGGTCAGATCGGTACAGAACAAGGTGATTTACTGATTCAGACGGGTGGCTTATCCTTGAATAATGGTTCAGGTGCTATCCAGTCAGGGAAAACCCTGACGCTTGATGTGAACGGTTTAAATAACAGTGGCGTAATTAGTGCTCTGGATCGACTGACATTAAATAGTCAGGGCGATATGAGTAATGACCATGGGAAGCTGTTATCGAACAAGCAACTTGATGTGAGCAGCCAGAACTTGAGTAACCAGTCTGGTGTGATGCAGTCTGGAGCAGGCTCGGACTTGGATGTTGTGGTCAATGGTACCTTGGATAATAGCCATGCTGGCAGCATTCAAAGTGGTGCAGCCTTGAATCTGCAAGTCAATGCTTTAACAAACAGCCAGCAAGGACAAATCAGTGCCCAAGATGCATTGAATATCATCAGTGCAGGTTTGATTAATAACGAGGCTGGCAGCCTGGTTGCCAACCAGAACATTCGCTTGACGGGTCAGGGCTTAAATAACCGTCAAGGCCAGATCGGCAGTATTCAGGGTGGCTTATCTATTGATGCAGGTAATCAGGCTGTGGTTAACCAGTCTGGATTATTACAGTCAAAAACAGATTTAAGTGTTAAGGCCTTGTCACTCGACAGCACGGCAGGCCAGATGGCGTCGCAGGCGAAGATTGATCTACAAAGCCAGCAAGAAGTGAATAATACCCAAGGGGTGATTTCTGCAGATCAGGGGATTCAGGTGAATAGCCAGGGTCTCAATAACAACTCGGGTCAGATCAGCAGTGCCCAAGGCAATATTGTGCTGAATGCAGGCCAGGGGGTATTGAGTAATCAAACCGGCAAGGTCATTGCAGGCCAGAGCTTACAGCTTAATGCAGATCAGCTGGACAACAGTGTACAGGGACAAATTAACAGTCAGGACTGGTTAACAATCAGCACGGGCAAAGATATTAATAATGACAGAGGTGTGATTGCTGCAAACCAGCAAGTTAACTTAAATAGCCAAGGACTTAATAATACCCATGGTCAAATTGCAAGTCTCCATGATGTATTAAGCATCAACAGTGGTTCAGGCATTTTAGATAACCAGTCTGGGGTATTACAGGCTCAAGGCAATCTGCAGCTTATTGCTGAGCAGGTGAATAGCCAGTCAGGATTAATCAGTTCAGAAGATGGAATTGATCTTCAATCGCGTCAGCTGGTGAACAATACAGCAGGACAGATCGTTGCCAATAATGCGGTACAGATCAAGAGTTCGGGGCTGAATAACAATCAGGGGCAGATCGCGAGTATCAAGGATCAGCTGGTTCTAAATGCTGGTACAGGGGTATTGAGCAACCAGTCAGGCGCTTTACAGTCAGGTAAGGACATCAAGGTTCAGGCGGGCCAGTTAAAGACCCAGTCGGGCTTGATCAATGCTCAGGGATCGATAGAGGCGACAGTTGGTCAGGACATAGATAACAGTTCAGGCCAGATCATTGCGAACAAGGCGGTACAGCTAAGCAGTCAGGGTCTGACGAACAATGCAGGGCAGATAGGAAGTGTTGAAGGTACGGTTACTATTGATGCTGGTACAGGGGTATTAAGTAACCAGCAAGGCAAGCTCCAGTCTACTCAGGATTTGACCTTAAAAGCGCAAGGGATTGATAACCAGTCAGGCCTGATTGCAACGCAAGCCAAACTGGATATGCAGCCACAGTGGCTGAATAACAGCAAGGGCCAGATTATTTCGGGTAGCGCCTTAACGTTTGTTGGGCAGGACCTTATCAATCAGGGTGGTTTACTGCAAAGTGGAGCGGATCTGAACTTTAAGCTGAGTGGACTGTTTGATAATAGCCAGTCAGGGCAAGTGTACAGTGGTGGGAATACCGGATACAGGCGGGTTTGGTTAAAAATAATGATCAGGGCAAGATCAATGCACAGGGTGTATTGAATATTGATGCTGTACAGGCGATTGATAACAAATCAGGGATTATGGTTGCTAATCAGGATGTTGGAATGCATAGCCAAGGCCTGAACAATAGTCAGGGTCAAATTGGTAGTGCTCATGGCTTATTGAAGATCGACGTCGGTCAAAAGCAACTCCTTAACCAGTCAGGTTCTTTACAGGCAGGAACTGATCTAAATATCACTAGTGGTGATTTAAATAATAACTCGGGCAGTATAGTTGCGCTGAGTAATAACACAATTACAAGTACTGGGGACATTAGTAATCAGTCTGGACAAATTGCATCAAATGGTCATCTTGTAGTTATAGGTCAGAACTTGAGTAACCAGTCTGGTGTAATGCAGTCTGGAGCAGGCTCGGACTTGGATGTTGTAGTCAATGGTACCTTAGACAATAGCCATGCTGGCAGTATTCAAAGTGGTGCAGCCTTGAATCTGCAAGTCAATGCTTTAACAAACAGCCAGCAAGGACAAATCAGTGCCCAAGATGCATTGAATATCATCAGTGCAGACCTGATTGATAACGAAGCTGGCAGCCTGGTTGCCAACCAGAACATTCGCTTGACGGGTCAGGGCTTAAATAACCGTCAAGGCCAGATCGGCAGTATTCAGGGTGGGTTATCTGTTGATGCAGGTAATCAGGCTGTGGTTAACCAGTCTGGACTATTACAGTCAAAAACAGATTTAAGTGTTAAGGCCTTGTCACTTGACAGCACGGCAGGCCAGATAACTTCACAGGCGAAGATTGATCTGCAAAGCCAGCAAGAAGTGAATAATACCCAAGGTGTGATTTCAGCAGATCAGGGGATTCAGGTGAATAGCCAGGGTCTCAATAATAATTCAGGCCAAATCACCAGTGCCCAAGGCAATATTGTGCTGAATGCAGGCCAGGGGGTATTGAGTAATCAAACCGGCAAGGTCATTGCAGGCCAGAGCTTACAGCTTAATGCAGATCAGCTGGACAACAGTGTACAGGGACAAATTAACAGTCAGGACTGGTTAACAATCAGCACGGGCAAAGATATTAATAATGACAGAGGTGTGATTGCTGCAAACCAGCAAGTTAACTTAAATAGCCAAGGACTTAATAATACCCATGGTCAAATTGCAAGTCTCCATGATGTATTAAGCATCAACAGTGGTTCAGGCATTTTAGATAACCAGTCTGGGGTATTACAGGCTCAAGGCAATCTGCAGCTTATTGCTGAGCAGGTGAATAGCCAGTCAGGATTAATCAGTTCAGAAGAAGGGATTGAACTTCAATCACAACAGCTGGTGAACAACACAGCAGGACAGATCGTTGCCAATAATGCGGTACAGATCAAGAGTTCGGGGCTGAATAACAATCAGGGGCAGATCGCGAGTATCAAGGATCAGCTGGTTCTAAATGCTGGTACAGGGGTATTGAGCAACCAGTCAGGCGCTTTACAGTCAGGTAAGGACATCAAGGTTCAGGCGGGCCAGTTAAAGACCCAGTCGGGCTTGATCAATGCCCAAGGTTCGATAGAGGCGACAGTTGGTCAGGACATAGATAACAGTTCAGGCCAGATCATTGCGAACAAGGCGATACAGCTAAGCAGTCAGGGTCTGACGAACAATGCAGGGCAGATAGGCAGTGTTGAAGGTACGGTTACTATTGATGCCGGTACAGGGGTATTAAGTAACCAGCAAGGCAAGCTCCAGTCTAGTCAGGATTTGACCTTAAAAGCGCAAGGGATTGATAACCAGTCAGGTCTGATTGCAACGCAGGCCAAGCTGGATATGCAGCCAGAGTGGCTGAATAACAACAAGGGCCAGATTATTTCGGGTAGCGCGTTAACGTTTGTTGGGCAGGACCTTATCAATCAGGGTGGTTTACTGCAAAGTGGAGCAGATCTGAACTTTAAGCTGAGTGGCCTGTTTGATAATAGCCAGTCAGGGCAAGTGTACAGTGGCGGGAACACGGCTATTCAGGCGGGTTCGGTTAAAAATAATGATCAGGGCAAGATCAATGCACAGGGTGTATTGAACATTGATGCCGTACAAGGCATTAATAATGCCCAAGGCGTAATGGTTTCAACCCAGCAGATGGTGTTAAAGAGTCAGGGCTTACAAAATGGTGGCGGTCAGATCGGTACAGAACAAGGTGATTTACTGATTCAGACGGGTGGCTTATCCTTGAATAATGGTTCAGGTGCTATCCAGTCAGGGAAAACCCTGACGCTTGATGTGAACGGTTTAAATAACAGTGGCGTAATTAGTGCTCTGGATCGACTGACATTAAATAGTCAGGACGATGTGACGAATGACCACGGGAAGCTGTTGTCGAACAAACAACTAGAGGTAAGCAGCCAGAACTTAAGTAACCAGTCTGGTGTGATACAGACAGGTGAGCAGGCGGACCTAAATTTAACAGTTCGTGAAGCACTAAATAACCAGTCTGGACAAATTTATGGCGGTGCAAATGTTCAACTCAATGCAAGTTCGGTCAATAACAGCCAGCAAGGACAAATCAGTGCCCAAGATGCATTGAATATCATCAGTGCAGACCTGATTGATAACGAAGCTGGCAGCCTGGTTGCCAACCAGAACATTCGCTTGACGGGTCAGGGCTTAAATAACCGTCAAGGCCAGATCGGCAGTATTCAGGGTGGGTTATCTGTTGATGCAGGTAATCAGGCTGTGGTTAACCAGTCTGGACTATTACAGTCAAAAACAGATTTAAGTGTTAAGGCCTTGTCACTTGACAGCACGGCAGGCCAGATGACGTCGCAGGCGAAGATTGATCTACAAAGCCAGCAAGAAGTGAACAATACCCAAGGTGTGATTTCAGCAGATCAGGGGATTCAGGTGAATAGCCAGGGTCTCAATAACCAGAAAGGTCAAATTGGAACACAAGGGCATTTGACTCTGCAGGTGGGGAATTTAATTTTAAACAACCAAGCTGGATTATTACAGGCAGGTCAAGACCTCATTATAGATGCGGCATCAATTGATAATTCACTATCTGGGAAGATCAGTGCTCAAGGTCAGGCTACATTACAAACTACAGGTCTTTTAAATAATCAGACTGGGGCAATTACAGCTAATCAGGACATTACTTTAACAAGCCATGGTTTAAATAATACCCAAGGCCAAATTGGTAGCGTCGCGGGAAGCCTGAATCTGGAGATGGGGGATCAGGTTCTAAATAATCAATCTGGGTCTTTGCTTTCTGGTCAGCATATTAATATTCATGCTTCAGGACTAAATAATAATCAAGGACAGATTATTGCTCGGCAAATTTTAGATATTGATACCGAGTTACAAGAATTGAATAATAAACAAGGTCTAATCAGTGCTGATACCGCGAATATTCGTTCTGGTACCTTAAATAATGATCAAGGGCTTATTCAAACGAATAATGTTCTAAGTATTGATACACAAAGTCACGATTTAATTAATACTCATAGTGGCAGCCAAGGTGGACTACTAAGTCATTGAAGACCAAATAGTAAATTTGATTTAAGATTTAAGATTATTAGACATTTTTAAAGAGAAATGGACACATTTTAAAATCACACTTACTAATAGTAGGAAATTTAGTACGGAATTTGGTTATATTCCAAGAGAAGACAGTTGGGTAAATTTGTATATGAAGGCAGTTAGTGATTTGAAAGAAGAAGAATTAGATGAATATAATATACCTCATGATGAGTGGGAGAAACGAGTAACGTTGAAAGAGCAAAATAAAAAATAGATTTATGAATCTTAATATTCAATATTTAAAAAGCCTATCAATATTGATAGACTTTTTATTGAATTAGAAATACTTGGAGAAAATAAAAATGAGTGAACTAAAGTTGTTCACTTTTTTTTGTGCAGGATATCAAGAGATAAATACACCGATTATAGAAGTTATAATTGACAGATCGTTGAATTTTATTGGTGATATTACTGAATATATTGGTCAGCATGTTTATAAGGATTATCCATATGATAATCCTATATTTTCCGGCAATAAATATTATTTTGGTGGTACTAGTGCAGATGCATTTTTTGACTGTTTAACTGATTATTTGAATTTAAGAAATAAGAATGTAATGTTGTGCTTAAAGATATTGAGTAAAAGTGAAGGAGTAACAGATAAAGAACTTTTTTTATTTTTAAATGCTATAGCAATTGCTATGCTTTCTTATGATTATGACTCAAGGCTAAAAGTTTATATTTCAAAAGAGATATTAGATATCTATTTAAAGGAATCAAAAAGATTGCTTGATTTAGATACACATGATGATGATTTTGTTATTTATTAGAATTTTAATAAATAATAAAATTTTAATAAATAAAGACCTATCAATACTAGATAGGTCTTTTATGTGATTAGAGAAAAATATGTGAAAAAATTGATTAAGTTGATGCCAGATTATCAATGTTATCCCTTATGAGAATATGATGAATTTGGCTTAGTAGCTAATTTAAATCCAAAAGATTTTCCAATATCAGAAATACTAATAGATAAGCTTGTCTTATGGTCTGATATGTATGATGAAACTTTATGTTTAGATGAATCTATTAATTTTGTCTTTAAATCGATTCAGGATGAGAGGAAATTCAAACTATTAGAAAGTGAATTATTCGATCTTTTAAGAGAAGAGTTAACTGGTCAGTATAAGATATCTATGAACTCTCAGATTTCTTCAGAGAAGAAATTACTATAAAATTAATGTAAGTATTTAATATTTTGTAAATTTTAACGTAAAATAGTAAAATTATCTAGACTTCGATTGGTAGAAGTAAATGGAAAATAAATGGGATCAAGTAGATTCTTATATTTTTTTAAAAAATTTGATTAAATGTAATTTGCAGACGGAAGAAAATTTAGGAATAGACAATGATACTTATCTGAAATTACCTAAAGTAATAATGCAAGAAGATAAATCTGAGTTAATAGATTTATCTTATATTGATTTAAGTAGTCTAAACTTTGGAAAAGTATGGATGGGACATTATTTGGCTCATGCAAATTTATCCTATTCAAATTTTTTTAGAACTCACTTTCATCATGCTATAGCAATTAATACTAATTTTACGGGATCATTTTTTGAAAGAGTACAATTTATACCATTCTTTGCTCCTAATTCAAATTTTGAAAACTGTTATTTTAAAGATTGTTTAGCTTTTGGGAATGGTGGAAACCCAAGAAATAGTGGGGCTTATAATAACTTTAACTATTGCAACTTTAAAAAAACTAAGATGATTGGTTGTGATTTTTCAAAATCTAGTTTTCAAAATTCTAGTTTTGAAAATGCAGACATAATAGATTCAAGATTTGAAGGAGCAATATTTTTAAATGCTAATTTAAAAAATGCTCTATTTAATAACTGTTCTTTTTCTAGCTTGGAATATAATGGGGTAAATGACTTTATAACAAATGTGGATTTCTCTTGTTCTGATGGTGTTAAGTTTATTAATTGTGATTTTAAGGGGATATCAAGGGGAGAAAAATAGTTTGAGTTAAAATCAAATGGAATTTTGCCTGACATGTGGTAATAAGTGTAATCAAGATATCTACTTAAATGAAGCAAATAAATCAAATTCGCATTGAGGTAATAAACAGTGATATCTAAAGAGAAATTAATAGAGTTATTGACAAATAATTATTCTAAGCTTTTTAGTATTAATCCTATTCTAGTTGACGAAATAATTGAGGAATACAATCTTCCAATAAGGTCGGATCAGAGAAGTTTTTATATTAGATATGGTAATAGTGTAGCTCTGTTGACGAGTATATTTTCTGATTGTACTTTTGATAGATTTAAGAGGTATTATACAAAGCAATTCCCATTTGATGAAATAACTGATGAAGAAATTGTTCCAAAAGGAACATGTTATTTCGGACAGGATTTTGATGACGAATTTTTATGTATTGAAAATTCAACAGGAAGTATCTATGTATATGCTTTTCAAGAGAAGGAAGCAGAACATTACTATGAAAATATAGAAAGTTTTTTACTATATTGTTTTTTAAAAAACCATCAGATTGAAAATTATTTTGATATTGTTGAAATCAATCAAAATAATTTTGACTATAACCAATTTAAAAAAAGTAATGAAGGATTTAAAATTGATGGTCTTAAATGCAAAAATTGCATTTACTATTTTAATGATCAGACAATTATAGAGTTAAATGAAAAAACTCAAAGATATAGTATATATAAAGGTGGAATATTAGAAGAAATTAATTAATCAAAATTTTGCTTAAGCCAATGTTCGCATAAGACGAATTATTGGCTTATTTTGATGACACAACTGATAAGCACATAAAGATGTATAATCCACGCTAAATAACCTGCGCACTTCGAGCTTTGCTTATGACCAAATGGTATGTTTCTTTGATTAAGCTAAAAATAGATTTTCTATTTTATTTCGCTCTTTTAATGGCTGCAAAAGCTGCGTATGACAAGAGTATGCGATAACTAAAACACTGACAGTGCTAGTGGGAATATTATGTCAAAAGCAAATGCTATCGATAAAGGGTTAGATTATGTGACACTTCAATAAAGTTATCTAGCTGAATTTGTAAATTGAATCAGTTCATCATACTGAATATATAGCCTATTTGCAGGTTAGATAAACTGTTAGCCTAATAAAGTTTTTTAAAGTGGAGCGGAAATTGAGTAGAAAAAAATTATATAGCCTTTTTGGTGCTGAAGATTATGAATGTAGTAATGAGTTAGTTTTAAAAGTTGATAGTACACTAAAAACAATTTATGAAATTTATTCCTATTTTGGTAAGGAAATATATAATAAATACCATTATATAAATACTATTTTAACTGAAAATACATCTTATTTTGGTGCAAGTCCAGATGGTTTTTCAGATTGTTTAACTGAATTTTTGGATCAGTTAATTAATAGTGATTCACTGAGAATTGAAGTAATAAACAAAGGAGAGGATGTTTCTAATAATGAGATTTATATATTTTTGTATATTCTATCTAGCAATATCATGAATTATAATTATGAATCAAAATTAAGAGTGTTTGTTTCAAAGGAAATATTGGATATCTATTTAAAGGAATCAAAAAGATTGCTTGATTTAAACTCAGAACCTGAGGATTTTGTGATTCATTAAATTCCATCTATATAATTAAATATATATAATATATTTAAATGCCAACCTTATTTCTTTTTAAGTTGTAAAGTACATAAATTATGAAAGTTTTTATATGTTATATTCCTATAGAAAGCTTTAAAAAGGCATTCACTGGCGAAATAGTAATACTTAGGAATTATAAATAGTGTTAGAAGTTCAAGTTAAATTTGAAAATAATTTATACACAGAGATGATGCTAGAAACTAAACGTGTTCCATGTTTATGTCGAATTTCAGACAAATTTTATATTGATTTCTTAGAATCTATTCCATCAGTAACAGGTCAAGTTATAAATTGGAAATTAGAAGATATTGATAAACGAGTACCTGCAGCAGCGGGTGGAGAATATTTGCATCATAAATATGGCCTCATTACTCTTGTACATATTCGAGAGAATATTTATGTAATAGAAACTTTGGAAATGTTTGCTAGAGGAATTGGTTGGGTACAAATAATAGATCATAGAGAATATGCAGCTATACCTAAAGTAGAAGAGCCAGATTGGTTGAAAGATTTATGACCTAAGTCGAATAGAAGATTTTAATAAATTCTTTACATGTGAAAGTATTATTCTGCGGAATTATAAATAATTGTTTATTTTAGATCTTAAACTTCCAAATAATTTACATTCTGAAATGATGTTGGAGTGTGAAAATATTCCGTGTTTGGTGAGGATAAATAGTATATTTAATATTGATTTTTTGAGACTGTTCCTCATATATCTGGACAAGTTTTAGAATGGTCATGGAGTGAATTAAATAAAAGAGTGCCTGCTGGCTCTGGAGGTGAATATATGTACTATAAACGTAGTTTAATTACATTAGAAAAAATTGATAAAGATCATTTCAAGATTTTAGATTTAAGTATGTTTTTAAATGGTATAGGCTGGTGTAAAGTTATTGAAAACTCTATATATGCGGAACCAAATCCTAATTTGTGGGATCCGGATCCTGATGAATATTAAAGCTATGGATAAAACATGAATTCAATAAATCGCAGTAGTAAGTTCTTTCTTGCAGTTTTTCTGATGATGAGTCTTTCAAATGCATATGCAGCAAAGACACAGGTTGAAGAGGTTGATGCAATGGAAGCTGCTGGAGCAGAAGTGGCAGAAGCGGGTGGAGCTGATGTTAGTGGAGTAGAGGTTGAATGTGGTGCTGATGGAGCTTGTTATGGTGTAACTTCTGTAGCTCCCGTTTCTGATGATGAAAGGTACGGTGGTATTGAACAGGAATATGTTGTAAAAGGCTGTAAAGTAACGGTCTACAATGATGGGCCAGTGAAAATGGTCGATGTAAAGACGGATCAGCCATGTGATGCTCCACTTCCTAAAGGTCATAAATTCTCTAAAAAGAACCATTAATTATTTTGTGTAGCATCTTTAAACAGGTGCTATTGAGATGAATTTACCAAGCCTCAAGCCAACTACGAGTAAGAGGCTTATTTTTCATATTCATTTTAATTAGGTACTGCATAAATTAGCTCTATCTGTTTATTGCTGAACTCAATTATTTTTAAAAAATCTATAGAAATAACAACCTCTCACTTTACCCGTAGATTTTGTAGTTCATCTTAAAACCCACTGATTTATCAAATACTTTGACTGATTTATTTTAAAACAGTTGTCACTTTTTGTGCTTGACGACAAATAGAGTGACTATTATCCTTTGCATGCTGGCCTATATTGCCAGTCGGTTTTAGCAGACCGCATCAAACGTACATTAAAAGTTTCATACTTTTAGTGTTGTGCCCTCGTGCCCCCTCTGCGGCGGAACGGGAGGGGGACACCTTCGGGTGTGCTGGCCACGTTTGACCAGTCTGCTAACCCCTTTTCGTTCTGCCACCATAATTTTAATGTCTGGCAGAACTCCCAATAAAAAGGAGTTGGCTTTGTACATTCATTATTTCTTGGCAGCCATTGCCAAAAGCTATAACGACACAACTTAAATCATCTTTAAACAGTTTGAAGGGCTATTAGCTTTTCAGGCTTTAAGTCATTACGGCTCAAAAAAATTGCATCAACAATAAAACTTGAGATGTGCCAAGCACAGTCTTACGGCTTTGCTGTGCCTTTTTTTCTCCCAGAAAGGGCACAGTTTTTTTATTTCATTGAGAAACAACAAAAATTTATTTTATAACGGTAAAAATATGCAAAATTTAGTTCTCTCAACACGTGCCTTACAAGCTGTAAATAAAGGGATTCATCTGTTTCATCACGGTGGGTTTCACATAGTCGGTGTCGACAAAATAGTGAAAGAAACAGAAGTCACAAAAATGACCTTTTATAACTATTTTCACTCTAAACAACGCTTCATTGATATCTGTCTAATCGTGCAAAAAGAACGACTCCAAGACCAAGTAATTGAAATGATCGAGTATGATCATCACACAGTCGCCACAGATAAACTTAAGAAACTTTATTACTTACATACCGATTTAGAAGGGCCATATTACTTATTATTTAAGGCACTTTTTGAAACTAAAACCAGTTATCCAAATGCTTTTCAGACCGCGGTGAGATATAGAATGTGGCTTACCAATGAAATTTATAGCCAGCTCAGACAGTTAAAAAAAGATGCTTCTTTTAATGACGCCAGACTCTTTTTATATATGATTGACGGCGCAATTATCCAGCTTTTAGATAACAGCGGTATGGGGGAACCAGATAAAGCCTTAGATTACTTTTTACTGAAGATAGGGCGGGGTTAAGTAAATATCCCAAAGTACCTTAGCAAGTTACTTTGGGATATACAGTTTTTAAATTTTACTTATAGTAAGTCTGGATTTGGGCAGCAATAAAGTCATAACTCGCTTTATTGTATAAAGCAAATTTTCCTTTTGTTTGATAGTTAGTGGTCGACATAATTGCTGGTTCACCGTATGTTTCAGAAACAACATTACCTTTAACTTGCCATTCACCATCGTAAATTTTGCCATTCATTTCAATAGCAGGATCTTTACCACCCGAATAAATTTGATTTCCTGCACTGTCTACAGAGTAAGTTACATTGTAGCCAGCAACAGTATCAAATGTATATTTGGCCTTTGGATAAAGAGCTTGTTGCCATTCAACTACAGTTTTGAAATTAGTACTATCGCTATCAAAGAAATAAAATTCGGTATTGTTATAAACAACAGACTTTGGAACATAAATAAAAGAACCACTTGGGAAAGTCGCATTACTATTTACTAAGTTCGTAAAAGCAGCTTGATTATTTTTAAGTGTTTCAGTAAAGCGATTACTAATATATAGGTAGTCTATATTTTTAGGATTACTTGTTAAAATATTTGATGGGAAAATGTCAGATATTTTTTTACCAGAAACATCAATTTTTTCGTAATCGTAACTAATGTTATATGAATTTAAATTACAAGTGTCATTAAATTGAGCCGTCGTAATTTGTGAGCCTTGTGAAGCTACAACATAACCTAAAGGCCATCCATTATTTTGCTTTTGGTAATTCTTTTTAGTAAAAAGACCGAAAGAGTTAAGGTCATAACTTTGTACAATATCCGCAGCTAAAGTAGTTTCAATTTCATCAGCAGTTATATTGTAAATTGCTTTTGGATAAGCATATAACATTTGATCATTTCTTTTAATTTCATATGCATAAAGTTGTGGAATTGAAGTTGGAAGATTTCCTGAAGAAATTTCCTTAGATCTAAAAGTAAGAGAATATAGCGTTTCATCAAAAATTGTATTGGTTGAAAGCGTAGAGTTTAAGAGAATACCTCTATCACACTTTAGACTATTTACATTTTGAGTAGATTGCCCTTGAGCTTGCGATGATACATTTTCAGTATTATTAGAGCTTGAACTGCCTCCACCGCACCCCGTTAACATAATAAATGAAATAGAAACTGCTAAAGTTGAAATTTTTTTCATGAATAAACCTTAAGTATTTATGTTTACTTTGCGGGCGTGATTATATATTTTTTATTTATTAAAAACAGGTCGTTAAATGATATTTATTAAATATTAAGTAGACTGGAGTATACTCAATAGTCATTTTTATCTAAATAGGCGATATTAAGCTTTGCTTTTATGAATCTCTATTATGAAGTTTTTTTAAATAAAAAGATTCATTGTTTATAAAATTATCTATATCTTTCTATCTATATATAACTATTTTTAATTATTGCTGATTCGTTTCTCAAGCATATCCATAAAGGTTTTTAAAATATTATTGTGGTTTTTGCCTTTATGCGTAATTAAGCATATAGGGGTGCTGTAGTGCATTTTGTCTTTTGCAACAGGTTGCATCACACCATCTTCTACCCATTTTTTTGCATAGTGGTCGGGTAAAAAACCTAAGAATTTGCCAGTTAAAATTAGAAAGGCGATACCTTCGCGGTCACTTGCAGTCGCTTTACAGTCTAAAAGCTGATGTAACTTTGCCGCTTCCGATGTAATGGCATAATTAGGCAGAATCGCTTGCCATTTTTTTAACTCATTTAAATTGATGCTGCTACATTGGTTAAATAAAGGATGGTTTTTGCCGCAGTATAAAAATGAACTTTCACTATATAAATCGAAATAGTCTAAACCAGACAAAGGCGTCACAAGGGGAATAACGCCCGAATGTAAACGGTTATCCAGCACGCGGCATTCAATATCTGAAAGGGTGCTCATACTAATATTAATAATAACTTCCGCGTGTTCCTCGGCAAGTTGAGTCAAGGTGTTGGTGATATACCCCCTAGGCATAGTCACAAGGTTGTTAATAATGCCGATATTAAACTCACCCTTAAGGCGGTTATGCATTTGATTGACTTTAGAGCGGAAGTCTTCAATGGCTGCTGTGAGCACTTCGATATATTCTAAAATTTCTCGTCCTTCGTCTGTCAGGGCAAATCCCGCACGACCTCGCTGGCATAGTCGAATGCCCAATCGATTTTCTAAATCACCCATATGCAAACTAATTGCAGAGCGGCTAATACCTAAAATACTTTCAGCAGATGTAAAACTATGACAGTCGCAAACCGTTTTAAATATTTTGAGAAGTTTTATATCAAAATCAGTGACTTGATTTAATTTTTTAGGTTTCATTTAGTTTTGTTTTTTTAAATCTAAACTCAAGATAATTTGAATTTATCAAACTTAACACGCTATGTACACTCAAACCATAATTTGAAAATAAACAGGAATGATTATGTTTGATACGGATAAATTTAGCGACGCTGAGCATGCTTCAGAAGCAGTTCAATCTAATAATAAGATGCAATTAAATTATCAGGCACATTGGATGCCATTTTCTGCAAATCGAAACTTTGCCAAAGATCCACGCATGATTGTGGGCGCAAAAGGGTCGTATTTGATTGATGATTCGGGCCGTGAAATTTATGACTCACTTTCAGGTTTATGGACTTGTGGTGCAGGCCATACCTTGCCGGAAATTCAACAAGCGGTGAGTGCTCAGTTAGGTCAGCTAGATTATTCACCAGCTTTTCAGTTTGGTCATCCGTTGTCTTTTAAGCTGGCAGATAAAATCGTTCAGCATATGCCTGAAAAACTACAACATGTGTTTTTTACCAACTCAGGTTCAGAGTCAGCCGATACTGCTATCAAAATGGCACGTGCTTATTGGCGTATTAAAGGTAAACCAAGCAAAACCAAATTGATTGGTCGTGCGCGTGGTTACCATGGTGTAAACGTTGCGGGAACAAGCCTAGGTGGTATTGGTGGTAACCGTAAAATGTTTGGTCAACTGATGGATGTAGACCATTTACCGCATACCTTGCAGCCAAATTTAACTTTTACCAAAGGCTGTGCAGAAACAGGTGGGGTAGAACTTGCCAATGAAATGCTTAAGTTAATTGAACTACATGACGCTTCAAACATTGCAGCCGTCATTGTGGAGCCTATTTCTGGTTCGGCAGGTTGTATTGTACCGCCAACAGGTTATTTACAGCGTTTAAGAGAGATCTGTGACCAGCATGACATCTTGTTAATTTTTGATGAGGTGATTACAGGGTTTGGCCGTTTAGGAACGTGGACGGCGGCAGAATATTTTGGGGTCACACCAGATATTTTGAATTTTGCTAAACAAGTGACCAATGGTGCTATTCCTTTAGGTGGAGTGGTGGCAAGCCGCGAAATTTACTCTGCTTTTATGCAGCAAGATTTACCAGAGCATGCCATTGAGTTTACTCACGGCTATACCTATTCGGCACATCCCGTGGCTTGTGCAGCCGCTTTAGCTGCGCTTGAAGTTTTAGAAAAGAAAAACCTATTGGCTCAATCTGCGGCATTGGCCCCAAGTTTTGAAAAAACGCTACATGGCTTAAAAGGCGCACCGCACATTTTAGATATTCGCAACTGTGGTTTGATCGGTGCTTTGCAATTAGCCCCTCGTGATGGCGACGCCACAATCCGAGGCTTTGAAATTGGTATGAAGCTGTGGAAAGAAGGATTCTATGTTCGCTTTGGAGGCGACACGCTTCAATTCGGTCCAATGTTTAACAGCACAGAGGCTGATATTGACCGCTTACTGAATGCCGTGGGCGATGCGCTTTATCACGTGAATTAAGGCTTATAGATATTTATGAGCATCGGTAAGTTCTATAGATGCTCTTTAAAAACCAAATGAAAAATACAGCTTGATCTGAAAACTAATTGTAGTAAGGAGTAACAACAATGACGAATGGCCTAGAAAATTTTAGCTATGACGACGTTTCAACTGAAAACGATACGCATAGTGAACAAGCCAAAAAAGTGCTAGGGCATTTCATTCAAGGAAGAATTGTCTCTAAATCGGCAAAAAAACAGCCAGTTTACAATCCTGCGACGGGTGAAATTACGAAAGAAGTCGAAATTGCAGATGTGCAAACGGTAAATGAAGCAGTTCAGGTAGCCGAGCAAGCATTTCCTGCATGGCGAGATACGCCAGTTATTAAACGTGCGCGTGTTATGTTCAAGTTCAAACAATTATTAGAGCAAAATGCCGAAAAGATTTGCGCTTTGATTGGACAAGAGCACGGTAAAATTTCTCATGATGCTCAAGGTGAATTGCAACGCGGTATAGAAAATGTTGAATATGCTTGCGGCGCACCAGAGCTTTTAAAAGGTGAGTTTTCAAAAAATGTTGGCCCTGATATCGACTCATGGAGCGAGTTCCAGCCGCTAGGTGTTGTGGCTGGCATCACACCATTTAACTTTCCTGCCATGGTGGCGCTATGGATGTTCCCGATGGCGCTGGTCTGCGGTAACTGCTTTATTTTAAAACCTTCTGAAAAAGCGCCTTCTGTGGTTTTATACCTTGCAGAGTTATTAAAACAGGCGGGCTTACCTGACGGCGTGTTTAATGTGGTCAATGGTGACAAAGAAGCGGTAGATGCTTTATTGCATCATCCTCGTATACAGGCAGTCAGCTTTGTAGGGTCGACGCCAATTGCTGAATATATTTATCGTACAGCGACTTCAACAGGTAAACGTTGCCAAGCATTAGGCGGCGCTAAAAACCATGCCATTATCATGCCTGACGCCGATATTGATAACGTGGTGACTTCCTTGTTAGGCGCGGCTTTCGGGTCTTCAGGCGAACGTTGTATGGCACTTTCGGTGGCAGTTGCGATTGGTGATGAAGTTGCCGATGTAGTGATTGATAAGCTGACTCAGGAAATGAAAAAATTGAAGTTCGGCAACTATGCAGATGCAAGCAACGACTTTGGTCCACTCATTACGCAAGTGCATAAAGACAAAGTACAAGCTTATATTCAAAGTGCAGAACAGCAAGGTGCGAAAATTGTGGTAGATGGCCGTGATGCAAAACCAGCAGGCTATGAAAAAGGTTTCTTTGTTGGCCCAACTTTAATTGACCAAGTCACACCAAACATGACCAGTTATCAGCAAGAAATTTTTGGCCCTGTACTGCAAGTTATGCGTGTAGATACCATGCAAGAAGCCATGCAACTGATTAATGACCACGAATATGGTAATGGTACTTGTATCTATACCCGTGATGGGGAAGCGGCACGTTATTTTAGTAACCATATTCAAGTCGGTATGGTTGGGATTAATGTGCCGTTACCAGTTCCTGTGGCTTACCATAGCTTTGGTGGTTGGAAACGTTCGTTGTTTGGTGACTTACATGCTTATGGTCCAGATGGTGTCCGTTTCTACACACGCCGTAAAACCATTACCCAGCGTTGGCCATCGGCTCAAGTCCGTGAAGCAAAGCAATTTTCAATGCCGACTTTAAATTAATAATTACCATAAGGGGAAAACATGAGGTTTTCCCTTTTTCATGACTGTAGGATTTTAAACATGTAATAGATTGTTTTGATGGATATATTTTTAAGGAATGAAATATGAATAATGATAGAACAAAAAAATTAGGCGAAGGACTTTCAAATCGCCATATCACAATGATTAGTATTGGCGGTGTTATTGGTGCAGGTTTATTTGTCGGTTCATCTTCTGCAATTGCCAAGGCAGGCCCCGCAGTGATTCTTGCTTACCTGATTACCAGTATTATGGTTTTTCTGGTGATGCGCATGTTAGGTGAAATGGCCGTTTTAGAGCCGGACACTGGTTCATTTTCTACATATGCCCGTAAAGCAATTGGCCCGTGGGCAGGCTTTACCATTGGTTGGTTATATTGGTGGTTTTGGGTACTCGCGATTCCGGTCGAAGCCATTGCTGGTGCTGAAATTTTACATTCGTGGTTTCCGAGCGTTTCGGTTTCTATCTATGCATTTTGCTTTATTGTGTTCCTAAGCTTGGCCAACTTTTTTAGTACCAAAAGTTTTGGTGAGTTTGAGTTCTGGTTTTCTTTAGTCAAAGTAGTTGCCATTATTGGGTTTATCATTATTGGTATTTTGGCAATTTCAGGTGTTTGGCCTTTAGCTAAAAATGTCAGTGGCGTTGCCAATTTATACAATAACGCAGGTTTTATGCCGCACGGTATGGGAGGCGTTTTATCTGCCATTTTAATTACGGCATTTTCATTTTTTGGGGTAGAAATTGTCTCCATTGCCGCAGCCGAGTCATCAAACCCTAAACAGAAAATTAGACGTGCCACCAACTTGGTGCTGTACCGTATTATTCTTTTCTTTGTGGTTTCAATGTTTATTGCCGTTTCGCTGGTCGATTGGCGTTCACCAGACTTACAGAAATACGGGACATTCCAATATGTTTTAATGAGCTTAAACGTACCGGGTACTAAGCTCATCATTGATACGGTCGTATTTATCGCCGTGGCGAGTTGTATGAATGCTGCAATTTATACGTCTTCTCGTATGTTATTTCGTTTAGGCACACGTAATGAAGCGCCACAGGCCGTCACTAAGGTGAATTATGCCGGTGTGCCTGCCATTGCAGTGTTCGCTTCAACGTTTATTGGGCTGGTGTGCTGTGTTATTAACTATGTATTCCCAGGGAAAATCTTTGGTCTATTGCTCTCAAGCACAGGGTCTATTGCTTTGCTGGTGTACTTGGTTATTGCGTTCTCACAATTACGCTTAAGACATAAGTTAGAAGCAGTTGGAGCGGAAATTCCATTTAAAATGTGGTTGTTTCCATGGCTTACGTGGTTTGTGATTATTATTATTTTAAGTGTGCTCGCGTATATGTTCTTATCGCCAGCCTATAGTTATGAAACCACTTTATCTTTAGGTGTGACTTTAGGAGTCGTGGTTTGCGGGTTATTTGTGACCCGAAAGCGTAAAGCAACCAGAGCGGTTGCAATAAATCAGAGTAATTTATAAAAATATTAAATTAAAATTTTAACCATATAAATAAAAAGCTCCTTAATGAAAAGGAGCTTTTTACTTTTTTAATTCTAATGGTTTTATATTAATTGTTGTTTATATTTAAAATAAAATGCACAGTTAAAAACGCACTGTGCAAAGAAGTTTAAATGGCTTGCCAATTTTCTTGAACTTCTTTTGAGTTTTTATTTAAAATGACTTGATCATCTTTTACCTCCCCAATCCAAGAAGTAGGGATAAGATGGTGCTGACCGTTTTCATCTTTAGTAAGTTTTAACTGATTTTCACCATCAAGATGATCGACAGTACCTACTTTAGTACCACAAGAAGCAATAACGTCAGCATGTTTTTTAATATCATTAATATTTAAAGTACTCATTTAAAAACCTCTTCTTTGAAAATAAAAAAACGGTAGAAACTAAATTACTGGATAAAACAGAAGAAATCTTGGTTTTTTAATAAACCTTACATGATCATTTTATAATTTCACTTAAGCGATATATTTAAATAACAATGAAATAAAAAGAAATACTCAGTTAAAAAAGTTGTAAAAAGTATCTTTTTATTACACTTTGCACCTTTAATTAAACAGAATTATTTCGATATGTTTAAGTGAATACTTTTGAATAATTATTTGTAATGAATATTAAAATACCTATAAATATGACGGTCTTGAGTATGTTGAATGAATTCGAGCATGCTCAGACCGAAAATAAAACTCAGCTACGTCAAGATTTGCTCTATCAATTGGTAGATTTAGCAAAAAATTTACCTTATCCCGCTTCCGGCCAAACGTATCAACGATGGCAATTTTTTGCTCAAATTGCAGGATATGACTTAAGTCTAGCTAAATTGTTTGAGTCGCATTGTGACGCTTTAAGTATTTTGAATGAGCTTGGTTATGAAGACCAAATAGATGAGCTAGTGTGGGCTATATGGGCCGCAGACGGTGGGCCTGCACCTTTGCAGGTACAGCATAATCAATGTAGTGGTATAAAAACATGGTGTTCAGGTGCCGCGTTTATTCAAAAAGCCTTAATGAGCTATAAGGACAAACAAGGCCAAGCACAGCTTTGTATCGTTGAGTTAGCTCATCCCTCCGTTCATGTTGATCTAAGCCACTGGCAAGCAGTTGGCATGCAAGGAACCCAAACTGCACAAGTCAGTTTTGACAATACACCTGTGATTTCGATAGGTGAGCCAAATTGCTATTTAGAGCGCCCAGGTTTTTGGCATGGTGCAGCCGGTGTCGCGGCTTGTTGGTATGGTGCGGCTGTACGCTTAGTTAGTTTTTTGCAGAAAAGCTGCCAAACCCATCCAAATGCATTTAAAAAAATGTATTTGGGAGAGTTAGCCCAACAACTCTCTGTAACAAAACAGTATTTTCAATATGTTGCCAAGCTTATAGATGACGAGCCTATGCTCAGTCATGAGCACGAAATCCGTATATTACGAGCCCAAACAGAACAATGCTGCCAGAGTGTTATTCAACTTGTTGGCAAGGCTTTAGGCGCACGGCTTTATTGTGAAGAACCTACATTTTCACAGCTCATGGCTGATTTACCTGTTTTTATTCGGCAAAGTCATGCGGCTTTTGATTATGAGTGTATTGCAGAGCTTTGTTTATCGGAGAAAAGCTTATGGGAACTTTAAAACATCCCTTGGTGGAAGACCGCATTATTTCCGGTGAAGGAACACCTAAAGTGATGTGGTTAGAGGCATTTAAACAGCATCCCTTAGATTCACTCGATGTACAGCTATTTCGCTCTAAAAGGGTAGTTATTGTTGCACCGCACCCAGATGACGAAGTGCTGGGCTGTGGTGGTTTGATGCAACAGTTAGTCGAAGAAAACTGCCGTATTGTTATTTTAGCTGCAACGAACGGTACACAAAGTCATCCTCACTCAACAAAATATAGCCAAGCGCAATTAAACGATTTACGTCCACAAGAAACTTTGGCTGCTTTGAACAGTTTAGGCGTATCAGATCATTCTGAACGGATTGCTTTAAATTTAATGGATGGTCAGGTTCATTTACAAACCGATCAACTCAAACAGGCGCTCAGCCGAATTGTTCAACCCGAAGATATTTTAATTTGTAGTTATGCATTTGATGGTCATCCCGACCATGAAGCAGTAGGTAAAACCGTACAGGCTTTTGCAAAGGCTCACCAGCTTATGTGTTTACATGTACTGATTTGGGCTTGGCATTGGGCAGAGCCTTTAGATCCTCGCATTGATTGGTCTAAAGCAAAAGCTTATACCTTAACCGAACAACAATTAATTAAAAAACATCAAGCGGTTATGCAATTTAAAACACAACTTGAAGCCGATGAAAGCACAGGAAATTCCGCCGTTTTATCCTCAAGTGCAATTAGCCGTCTTTTAATGCCTTATGAGGTATATCTGAGTGACTCATTCTCGTATGTATTTTGAGGAGTTGTATCGTAGTAATAATGATCCATGGGGCTATGATTATCACTGGTATGAAGCCCGTAAAAGACAAATCTGCCTTGCATTATTAACACGACCACACTATCAAAAAGTTTTAGAAATTGGCTGCTCAAATGGTCATTTAAGCGTGCATTTAGCAAAACGTGCTTCGCATCTTGTATGTATTGATGTGTCGATGGAAGCAGTCCATTTAGCTTCTCAGCGGTTACAAGCCTTTGAACATGTCACGGTTGAAAATAAAAAAATACCTGAAGATTTTTATGAACAAAAATTTGACCTGATTGTCATTAGTGAAATGGCGTACTACCTCACTTTAGAGGAGTTGCATGATTTTATTGAAAAATTAAGATTGGCATTAAATCCGGATGGGGAAATTCTATGCTGCCACTGGCAACATGATATTCAAGATTTTGAATTAAATGCCGAGCAAGTTCACCAAAGTTTTAAACAATATTTTCCGTTTCATCATTATTTAAGTCTAAACGATCTGGACTTTATGATTGATCTTTGGACTGTAAACCCTTCATCATTAGCTCAGCGAGAACAATTACGATGAAAATAGGTGTTGTAGTTCCAGCGCATAATGAAGAGCAACATTTGCCTGCCTGTTTGCAGTCTATTCAGGAGGCAATTGAACAAGTACCCGATGAACAAGTCGAGGTGATGGTTGTCCTTGATAGCTGTACAGATCAATCGCGCTCAATTGTACAAAGCTACGGAGTAAACTGGATTGAATGTAATTATGCATGTGTCGGCAAGGCAAGGGACTTAGGGATCCGTCAGCTGATTCAAAACGGAGCAACTTGGCTTGCATGTACCGATGCCGATAGCGTAGTCAGCCCTGACTGGTTGCGTTGCCAACTTTTGCATCAACCTACAGACGCGATTTGCGGTATTGTCACTTTAGATGACTTGAGCCGTTTATCGGTGATGAAACAAAAAAAGTATTTGTCACATTATCAAGATTGCATGAATCATCAGCATATTCATGGTGCAAATTTAAGCTTTAGTGCTGCTGTTTACATGCAAGTCGGTGGTTTTGAGCCAGTTCCTTGCCATGAAGATGTTTCACTTATTAATAAATTGATAAGACAGTGCTGCAATATTACATGGAGTAATTTAGTTCGAGTAACTACCAGTAGTCGACTTGAAGGGAGAGCGCCAGAAGGTTTATCAAAATTTTTAGAAAATCTTTAATTAAATGTATTTGGTTAAGATTGTTTTAATAATTAAAACCTATTCTGATTCTATATCCTCTGTTACACAGTTTGTTCTTGTATTTATTAAGCTATACCTTTTTGCCACATCACCCGATGTGGTTTTTTTTAACCGTAACGACCTAAATACAGCGTAAATCAATAGAGTACCCTAACAAGAGTGCTGTATATCTGACACGATCACACAAAAAATCACAAAAGCTAAAACTCACAGTTTTAAAAAGTTGTTTAGATAAATATGAATAAAAAATAGGAGTCATTTCATGAAAAAAATATTATTAACTGCAATAACAAGCTTGGTTTTATTAGGTAGTCATGCAGCATTTGCAAGAACAGATCCAGCGATACTTAATCAAGCTGCAAAAAATATAGTGACTGTTTCAAAAGCAAAAACTTTAGCTGACGAAACAGGCGTAACGTTAACCGGTACTATTGTTAAACATGTTGCTGGTGAACACTATGAGTTTAAAGATAAAACAGGTTCAATCATCATTGAGGTAGATGATGATTTAGCAAAGGGTTGGGAATTGAAAGCGGGCGATAAAGTGCGCATTGTAGGTGAGGTTGATACTCATCGTATGAAACCGACCGATATTGAAGTTTTACAAATTGAGCGTGTTAAATAATTCATTGTTATTTAATAAAAAAAGCCTGAAACTAGTTTCAGGCTTTTTTTAACGAAAGATAAAGTTTTTCTAATGAATGTGTGTTAAGTTGAAAATTCCATTAATTATGAAATTATATATTTCACGGAAGTCTTATGAACGTTCGACTGTGTTATGCCAGCCAACGAAACGAAGAAAATGAAGATTTACTACAAGATTTACGTGATATCCTGACTGAAGCTCGTGATTTCAATGAATTAAATGAGATTTGTGGGGTACTTTATTATGCTGATAACGCTTTCTTTCAGTGTTTAGAAGGAGAGCAAGAGGTAGTGGAAGGATTATTTGAAAAAATTAAAAATGATCGAAGACACTACAATATCAAATGGTTATGCACATATTCCATTGATCAAAACTCTTTTCAAAGTTGGTCTATGAAATATGTGCAACGCAATACCAATATTGAGGCTTTCTTTCTTAAGATGGGAGAGAAATCATTTAACCCAAGCCTACTTAATCAGCAAAATCTCAAATTTTTCTTAGATGAGCTAGTCGTTACAGAACAAACTAAACTTACTCCTAATAAGAAAGTTGGCATGGTCAATCGAGGAGTAAATCCATTCTAACCATTTGATGTTATACCGATATGGATGTCCTTGAGTTTAGGTGTTATTTTAGTCATGACTAAATACACAATAATTGAAATCGAGAACATCCATAGCACTTCAAAACTTTGGCTAATCACAAACATCGCCCAATAGAACAAACTAAACAAGGCGAGGCATAGTCCACTTCCTTTATAATACCAAGTAATGAATATTCCAAAGAGAGCCGAAGAAAGAACGAGATTAAACGTCTCATTCATTCCTAGATAGTTAAACAAAATAATGAGTAAGCATAAAGCTAACATTGATAGTAAATATATAAATATATTTTTTGCAATAAACATTTTCTGTACCCTATCCAAAGATTTGAGGAATTTGTCTTTCCTCTGTTGCCAGAGGAAAGACAGTACATATTAATTTTTTGAGATTCTTTTTCTATTATTGAGAGTTTTTATATTAATAAAGATGACTTTATCATTTTCTCCAGATCTCTTCATTAATATTAAGCTTTCTATTTAATAGTAAAGAGTGCTTCTATGTACTTAAATTAATTATAGGAAAAACAAAAGGTTGTGTTGTACGCTTTGGCTTACATGATTGTGAGATATTGCCTACATTTGTATAAAAAATAATCAAATTTTACAAAAAATCATTGTGGAAAACTATTTAATTTCAAATATTTATTTAAAAATAATGTTGAGGTGAGTTTTACACAAATAACAAAAAGTAACATCGAGACCAGAAAGATATTTTTAGAAATTAAAGAGGGTATTGAAACGAAATTGTCTTATTTAAAATATTTTTTAACGTTTGATAAAATATTTTATTGTTAAAATGATTTTTTAATAAATAAAATTTATATTTTGATAAATGGTTTAATATATTTGTTGGATATATAAAGATAAATTTTATGAACTCTGTTTTAGTTTTTTAAAAAACACATCTTACTTAAAATGTTAGTAAGCAATCTTGAACGATATAAGTTAGTAAAATGAGTTAGAAGACTGTTCATCATTTTTGAATTTTGACCAGCATAGAACGGGCTACGCTGGCTTTATCACTTTTGAAACTGATTAATCTGAACGTTTAACCAGCCAATCGCTTATTTCTGGCCAAACAGAAGTAGGCGCCTGACTGCCTGAAACGACACCCATATGGCCACCTGATACGACTTTGAACGTTTTATCTTGGCTACTAATTAAGTCCATAAGCGGCTTAACAGCATCACTGGTGACAATAATGTCTGTACTGCCGCCTATAGCTAAAACCGAACAATCAATATCTTTTAAATAGGCGGTTAGTTCACCAAATTTAATTACACCTGTTGAAAGTTCATTATCAATCCAGAAACGTAGAATGATGTCACGCATAACGCCGCCCGGATAGGCCTGCATATTATCGATAAATGAACTAGAAGTCGCATGGTCAACAATAAACTCTCGGTTATCAAGGTTTTTAAAAAGTTGCCAATAGGTTTTTAAGTTGCCAATCGGGTCTGTTAACTTAAAACCTAGCGTGTTTTGCCATCCATAAATGTGAAACACTTCACTCGGTACATGCTGCCGAATACGAAACGGGGTATGTTTACGCACCCAGTTTGCAGGTTTAGTCAAGCTTCCATAGAGTTTGCCCATATAACCTGCTTTATGTGTATCGATAGGGGACGCAATAATAATCAGGTTCTTAATATCTTTATCTTTAAATAATGCGGTATAGCAGAGGGAAAGTGCGCCGCCCAGACTCCAGCCATGTAAAGAAAGTTGCTGCTGCCCACTATGCTTACGAACCTGTTGTAACATTTCCGGCATAAAAATTTTAATATAAGTGCCGAAGTTGTATTTTGCCTGATGTCGGGTTGGCATACCCCAGTCAATTAAATAGACATCGAAACCTTGAGATAAAAAATAACGTATAAGGCTGCGTGTAGGAAATAAGTCATAAATGAGCATATTGACTGCTAATGGCGGAACAATAACCAAAGGGACACGATGTGTCTTTACTGAAGCCTCGGTTTCGTTTCTATAATGACGTAAACTTATAATTTCATGCTCATAAATTACATCAAAGGGCGTTTTTCCAGATAAGGCAATTTGAGAGCCTCTAAAAAATAGGTCTGATGCATTGGTTAACATGCGAGGCACGTTTTGACCAGCACGCTTTTTAAGAGATCTTCTAATCGATTGTAACTGTCGCATTTTAAGCAATAAACTCATTTGAATATAAAACAGATGTTACCCAGAGCAATCACGAGCTGGTCTGATATAAATATTAAATGGAATAAAAGGGGAGTTCAGTGACTTAAAAGACAGGATTTTCTGCTTAAGGTATCAAGGACTAAATTTTTAAATTAAGAATTATTTTATTTAAGATTTTGAAGTTTAAAGATAAATTAATTTATTGTATAAAATTTTAAAAATTTAAGGTTTTTTTAAGAATGATGATAATTTTTATTGCTAGGGTAATTTTGTAAAGTTTATTTGTGTTTTTTTTACATATTAAAATTTAAAATATAATTATTTTACAATCCGTTAGGAATGTAATCAGAAAGTAGTATATATGGAATTTGTTTTTAATGGTTTTTATACACTAATTTCGGCGGTCATTGTTTTATTGTTGGGCCGCTTTCTTGTTAATCGTATCGATTTTTTAAAACGTTATAATATCCCTGAACCAGTAGCGGGTGGTTTGGTGGCTGCTGTAGTTTCTTTACTTGTCCACAGTTTGTGGGGGTACAGCATTGTTTTTAGTAGCGAATTACAAACTAGCTTTATGCTCGTGTTCTTTGCTTCAATTGGTTTAAGTGCCAATTTTATGAAGCTTAAAGAAGGTGGTAGCGCTTTGATCATCTTCTTAATTTGTGTGGCCTCATTTATTGTGGTTCAAAATGCTGTGGGCATGAGCCTTGCGACCTTATTAGGGCTTGATCCACTCATTGGTTTAATTGCGGGTTCAATCACCTTAACTGGTGGTCATGGTACAGCAGGTGCATGGGGTGAAATTTTAGAAAGCCAGCATGGTATTCAAGGTGCTTTAGCATTAGGCATGGCGAGTGCGACATTTGGCTTGATTATTGGTGGTGTGATTGGTGGACCTTTAGCCAAATTACTCATTAACCGTTATCAGCTTGCTCAAGCAAAAACCAATGATGAAATTCACTATCGCGATACGCATGTTGAACAACATTCGGATGATCTCGCGCCGTTTGAAAACCCACATCAAGTTCGTTTAATTACAGCCGACAATGCAATTACTACACTAGGTATGTTTGCAGCGTGTTTAGCGTTTGCTGAGTTTATGACTGGCTTTAGTAAGGGAACATGGTTTGAGTTACCTACCTTCGTTTGGGCGCTGGGCGGTGGTGTAATTTTAAGAAACATTTTAGAAAGCGTATTGAAAATTGATATTTTTGACCGCGCAATTGATGTTTTTGGGAATGCTTCTTTATCACTTTACCTAGCAATGGCATTGCTTTCATTAAAGCTTTGGCAGCTTGCTGACTTAGCTGGCCCGCTTGTCGTTATTTTGGGTGCACAAACGATTACGATGGCGCTATATGCAGCATTTGTGACGTTCCGTGTAATGGGCAAAAACTATGATGCAGCGGTGTTGTCAGCAGGTCACTGTGGTTTTGGTATGGGTGCAACACCGACAGCAGTTGCAAATATGCAAGCCATTACCAATATGTATGGGCCATCACATAAGGCATTTTTGATTGTTCCGCTTTGTGGTGCATTCTTTGTCGACTTAATTAATGCGACTGTCATTCAGTTGATGTTGAAATTTATTGTTTAATCGAAAAAAGCCCGTAAGGGCTTTTTTTTATGAGGGCTTTTCCCAAAAGTAATAATCGCCCTTAAACATGGTTTCACATAGAATAAATTGCAGATAAATAAAATGAGAAATGTATGAGCGCAGAAGCACATTCAATTAGCTTGGTTGCCCCCGTGGTTTTATTGGCAGCGGCTGTAATTGCAGTCCCTATTTTTAAACGTATTGGTTTAGGTTCAGTATTAGGTTATTTAATTGCGGGTCTGGTTATTGGCCCATTCGGTTTTGCTTTTTTTCAAGATTCCACCGCAATTTTGCATATTGCTGAGTTGGGAATAGTGATGTATCTATTTTTGATTGGCTTAGAGATGCAGCCATCACATTTGTGGAGTCTTAGACGCGAAATTTTTGGGCTTGGCACACTACAGATCATCATTTGCGGACTGGCTTTAACTGGTGTCGGGTTGTTGTTTGGTTTTACGTGGCAAGTTTCTTTTATTGGTGCGGCAGGGTTTGTATTAACTTCGACTGCGATTGTGATGCAGTTGTTGGGCGATCGGGGGGATTTGACTCAGCCTCGTGGGCAAAAAATTGTAGCTATCTTACTTTTTGAAGATTTACTAATTGTACCTTTGCTGGCCATTGTTGCTTTTATGGCACCCAACCATGTGGTTGAAAGTACATCTGTACGTTTAGAAAATATAGGAATTGGTTTAATCGCAATTGCAGGTCTTATCGCGGCAGGGTATTGGTTACTTAATCCGTTATTTAGACTCTTGGCGGCTGCTAAAGCCCGAGAAGTCATGACTGCCGCTGCATTATTGGTTGTGTTGGGGGCTGCATTACTCATGCAAGTGAGTGGGTTGTCTATGGCGATGGGTGCTTTCTTAGCGGGAGTGCTTTTATCTGAATCGACCTTTAGACATCAAATTGAAGCTGATATTGAACCATTCCGAGGAATCTTGTTGGGCCTGTTTTTTCTTGGGGGCGGCATGTCATTGGATTTATCGGTTGTTGCTCAAAACTGGCAGCTCATTGTGAGTGGTGTAATTGCCCTGATGTTTGCCAAAGCGCTCATGATTTATATAGTCGCCCGATTAACCAAAAGTCCTCATACTGAAGCATTGGATCGCGCTTTACTCATGGCTCAAGGAGGAGAGTTTGCTTTTGTACTTTTCTCTGCCGCGCTAAGTGCTCAAGTGATTGATAGTACGGTTAAATCTAACTTAACCGCTATTGTGGTACTTTCAATGGTGTTGACCCCAATTGTGGGTATTCTTTTTAAACGATTTACTCAGACGAAAGCGGATGTTTCATTAGAAAACGTCAATATTGCCGAGGGTTTAAGCGGTAGTGTTTTAATGATCGGTTTCGGACGCTTTGGGCAGGTAACCAGTCAACTCTTATTGGCAAGAGGTGTGGATGTCACCATTATTGATAATAATACCGACATGATTCAAAACGCCGAAAAATTTGGTTTTAAAATTTATTATGGCGATGGTTGCCGCCTAGATATTCTACATGCTTCTGGTGCTGCAACAGCACAAGCGATTGTGGTGTGTGTAGACAGTAAAGAAACCACAAATAGAATTGTGGAACTCGTCACCCATGAATTTCCTTTAGCGAAATTATTAGTCCGCTCATATGACCGTGAACACTCGCTGCATCTAGTCAAACAAAAAGTAGACTTTATGATTCGTGAAACGTTTGAATCTGCAATTAAGTTTGGTGGAGTAATTTTACAAGAACTTGGCGTAGATAAAGACGAAGTAGAAAGAATTACCGAGGAAATTCGAGATTTGGATAATGAGCGGTTTGAAACTGAAATCGCAGCAGATGACGTAAATGCGGGAGTAGGTTTGCAATATACACATACACATCATCCACGACCAACAGCACCGTTAATTCGACCAAAACGGGAAGGGCGGATTTTAAATAAGGAAGATCATTCAGATAGCGATTCTTAATGAGTATCAAGTTCAGTAGAAGCTCTCTTTAGAAGAACTTCTACTGAACAGGTTTATGGTAAAAAGCTTAAAGTGTTAAACCCGATGCGCCTATCAATCAAACTAATTTAGCTTGGTGTCATCAGATTTTAATTAGGCGGTAAGCCTAACTATAAATGCTCTAACGCCGTGCCTTTAACTGGGTTTCTACGCCAGTAATAAGGCTGTAAGAATCTAAGAAAAAGTTTCAACGGGGTAATCCATGCAATGCGTCGATTGGTTTTTTTGTTTTGCATAATTTGTTTCGCCAAATAAGCACAAACAACCTTAGGCGGGTCAATCACAAAGAAAAATAAACGTTTCATCTTTTTCCAGTTTTGTATATTGCCATTGGTCCAAGAAGAAACTAATAGATCGGTTGCCACCATGCCAGGGCTGAGCGTACCAGTTAAAATAGAAGTGGATTTTGTTTCTTTATAAAGTGCTTTACTAAAATAACTTACCGCTCGTTTGGTGGTTGCGTAAGGAGTCATTCCTGCACTCCATTCGCCGTTGCTTCCCCAACCTTCCATATTAAAAACTTGACCGTAACCTTGTTTCAGCATTCCCTTTAAAGCCACTTGCGAACCAAGCATGGTACCTAAAATATTGGTGGAAACGGCTGCGTTTAACTCATTTGGTTCTAGGTCAATAAAGTCTTTCGTTGGGTGGCAGCTTCCTGCATTATTAATCCAGACATTGACTTGTCCAAAATGCTGAATAGCGTTATCCCATAAGACTTGTACGTCAGCAATTTGTGTCACATCACAACATAAGCCAATAAACTTCTCTTGATTAAAATGTGCTCCTAAATGAGAAAGGGCGTAGTTAAGCTGCTCCGCGTTACGTCCAGTAATCACTACACAACATCCAAGCTCTAAAAAAGCATGGGCAAGTGCTAAACCAATACCTTTAGTACTACCCGTAATGACTACACAATAAACTTCACTTTTAGATAAACTCATTGAAATCTCTATATAAAATTCTAAAAACTTAGAAGGTTATTGCACAAATTTACCAAAGTCAGAAACCTGTTCTTTTAATAAAAGTAGATAGATAATTGATAAACTTATCATCGAAATATTCATTACAACAGGGTTGTAAGGCGAGATAAGTGTAGAGGGTTTTAAAAAACCAATTAAGAGGAGTAAACCGAATAAACCTAAAATACTTAAATAGTGAATATATTTATGAGTAGAAAAAAGAAACAATAAACCAAAAATAATTTCAGCTATACCGCTCGCGCGCCCTGCAAGTTTCGCATTTTCAAAAGATAATCCTATTGTTTGCCACACAAATATTTCATCAGCATTGATAAAAAGAAGTTTGGGAACTAATCCTTGATAGATCCATAAAAAAGCCAGCACAATATTTATAAATTTTAATGCATTAGCATTTGCCATTTGTGTTCTCTAAATGTTTGAAATTTCAGTTTTCATATGCTGAGCCATTATCTTTAGATTTATTTTACTATTCAAGAGCGATGAAAGAGGTCAGCAAATGACAGTTTTTATTATTTTCTCATGCTTAAAAATAAGGTCAGAATTTCACCCGACCAGAGTACGCCAATTTTTTATTGAAAACATAGGAGAACCACTCCTATGTTTTCAAACTTATGGTTCACTGACTAATCTTGATATATTTTTTAAAAGTATATTTCTTAGAAATTCTTTATAGGATTCATCTGTATTTTTGTTTGAATGTTGAACTAAATACCCATTGAGTTGTGTGATTATAATAATTGCTCTTTCTTTATATTCTTCTGATGATATTTCATTGTGAATAGGTAAAATGATTTTATATATAAGCTCAAGATTATACTTTTGTATGATTGACAAAGCATCATATACATAGGGTAAATGATCTGAGATTGAAAAAAACTCTTTAAATGTATTAGTAATGATCGGTTTTTCTATTTCATAGATTATATTGGTAATAATATTCATAAAGCGATGTAATGGTGCTTCATTTGCATTTAAATTGATTAAAATTTCAATTCGCTGTATGTAGTCACAAATTAATTTATTAAGCAGTGCTTTTAATAAAATATCTTTATTGGGGAAATAATGCTGTAGTGTACTTAAACTAATATTCGATTGATTAGCCACTCCTCTCATACTAAAGCCTGAATAACCCTTAGTAAGAAAAACGAGTTCAGCGTTTTTTAAGATTTGCTTTATTCTTTCTTGCCCTTTTAATGTGGTAAAGGACTTCTTTATTTGCATAGTATCAAAGGTATCAATTTTGATCATTATCCAGCCTGTAAGTACTATTTAAAAAAGGCATTCTAAACCATGAAATTAAAAAAATATAAATAAAATATTTAAATTCTATTAAACTAAATATAGGTCATATGACCGATAGTTCTCTAATATAGGTCATATGACTCAATTAAAAACAAAAAAATAGGTCAACTGACTTAATTTTATTTGTGTAGTATTAGTTAAAATAGGTCAACCTACCTATTTAAATATGGGTAAATAATATTAAGTTTTGTTGAATTTATAAACAATTGTATTTGAATGATAATTTAAGTTTTTTGATTAAAAAAAAGATATTTATTTTTTATAAATTTTAGCCATTTTTTTAAAGTAGGGGTGGGTATTTAACCAAGTGATTTTTTAAGAGTTCAAAAATTGATTTTAAATAACTCAACATAGTCTTTTTGTAATGTATGTATACAAGTTAAATAATTGTTATTAAATTGTGAAAAGAATCACATATTAGTAAATATTAATTTGTTTTATATATAAAACAAATTGGTCATATTTTATTTATTAAGTCTGATTCATTTTGTTCTACAAATCTAATCATTATATATGTAGGTTATGAATATGAAAAACATTCAGAAATCACTTCTTGCAGCATTAATAGTTGCTGGTTATGCGGTAAATACTCAAGCGGCTGTTACCGGACAAGTTGACGTTAAATTAAATGTCTCAACAGGCTGTACTGTAGGGGGTAGTCAAACTGAAGGAAATATGAACAAGTTTGGTACTTTAGATTTCGGTAAAACTTCTGGTACTTGGAACAACGTATTAACTGCTGAAGTTGCTTCTGCAGCAACCGGTGGCAATATTTCTGTAACGTGTGACGGAACTGATCCTGTTGATTTTACAGTTGCAATCGATGGTGGTGAACGTACAGACCGTACTTTAAAAAATACCGCATCTGCTGATGTAGTTGCATATAACGTTTACCGTGATGCTGCGCGTACAAACCTATATGTTGTGAATCAACCTCAACAGTTCAGTACGGTGAGTGGCCAAGCTACGGATGTACCAATTTTCGGTACAATCGCGCCAAATACGGGTACACCAAAAGCACAAGGCGATTATAAAGATACTCTCTTAGTAACAGTAAATTTCTAAATATAAAAAGAAATAATTAATTGAGTAGCAGGTTTGTTCGCAGTTGAATAAACCTGTTTTAAATGGAGGGGTGATGATATTTAATCGCGGTTCAGCATTTATATTTTTTTATTTTTTAATATCCTCGGTGAGTGCTGGAGAAATAGGAGCTAAATTAAATACACAAATTGAATTATTACCTTCTTGTTCTATTAATAATAAAGTTGTTGAAAATAATACGGCAAATTTAAATTTAGGAACTATTGATTTTGGTGAAACGACTACTGCATTTAATGGAATATTAGAGGCAAGTTTAGTTAATGGTGGTAATTCAGGTTTACAGATTGAATGTGCTGGTATTTCAACTGTAAAAATAACCTTTGGGTCTGGAAATAATGATAGTAAAGTTCCTGCTTCATTTTCACAAAATTATTATCATGCTTTGAGTAATGGTAGAGACTTTGTTGCTTATAACTTGCTCTATGGTTTAAGTAAACAAGTCATTAAAGCAAATGATGTATTTATTCTTAATGACATGAACATTAAAAAGAATATCGATATTTTTGGTCAGGCAACCCATGATGGTAGTCGTATATCTAAGGGTGAGTATACGGATATAGTGCCGATTACGATTGAGTTTTAAGAAAATGAAAGACTTTTGTTTTAAAGCAATATTTTTGTTGTCGGTTAGTCCGTTTATATATGCAGCAGACCCTCTATTAAATTCGAGTTTTAAAGTTCAAGCCAAAATTGAAAATGGATGCTCGATTGATAATGTTGAGCAGAAAATGGATTTTGGTCAATACTCAGCTTTATCCAAAGATAAAGTGATAGCGAATATTATAAATAGTGCAACTTCTTGGAATATTCGGTGTACCGAAAGCTTGCCTGTAAATATATCTATAGATGGTGGTCAAAACCTCGAGAATAATATTAGACGTATGAAAAATACTTCATCGTCTGATTATTTGTCTTATAAGTTATATAACTCGAGTAGTTTAATAAATGAATATGTTGTAGGGAGTACATATTTACTTCCTGCTACAACGCCTACAAACCATCTGGCAAATTTTCAAATATATGGTGTCGTTGATTTAGGAAATAATAATGAATCACATACCGCGGGAATTTATAAAGATACTGTTTCAATAATGATTTCATGGTGATTTGTATGAACAATTCTGCATTTATTAAAAATGGCATTTTAAAAACTTTTTTATTTGCAAGTACATTATCACTTGTGACGCCTGCGATGGCTCAAGCGACTTTTTTAATTTGGCCAATTTATCCGAAAATTGAAGCCAACGAAAAAGCGACTGCGGTTTGGTTGCAAAATACGGGCAAGACCGATGCGATGGTTCAGATTCGCGTATTTAAATGGAACCAAGACGGCTCAAAAGATAACTATAGCGAGCAATCTGAGGTTATACCAAGCCCACCTGTAGCTAAGATTAAAGCAGGTGAGAAGCACATGCTTCGCTTAACCAAAAGTGCTAATTTGCCAGATGGCAAAGAACAGTCATATCGCTTAATTGTAGATGAGTTACCGATTCGTCTTTCTGATGGAAACGAGCAAGATGCTTCTAAAGTGAGCTTCCAAATGCGTTACTCCATTCCGCTTTTTGCTTATGGAAAAGGTATAGGCAGTGGGTTAAATGAAGAAAGCCAAAAAGCGAATGCAAAAAATCCTTTAGCTAAGCCTGTATTACAATGGTCAATTCGCAACAATGAACAGGGGCAGTTTGAGTTATATCTTAAAAATAATGGTCAAAAATTTGCACGCCTTTCATCACTCAAAACGTCAAAAACTGGCAATGATATTTCTTTAGGAAAGGCTGCCTTTGGCTATGTTTTATCAAATAGCACCATGAAGTTTGCCATTGATAAGTCGACCGCAAATGAGCTGTTAAAAACTTCTAAAATATATGGTGTTGATAGCTCCGGCATAAAACAAGAGTTGATCGAAATCACCAAAATGGAGGATCCAACATGATCCTTCGGCATAATAATTTATGCAAAAGTATTTTGCTAATTTTGTTGTCGGGTGGATGCTTAAATATTCCCAATATTGCTCTTGCTGGCGAATTGCCTCCACCACCAAAAGATATTAACGAAATTAATCAACTGTTTAAACTGTACCTCGACTTGGTTGTAAACCAATATTCAGTGCAACAAGTTGTACCTGTTATTGTTAAAAATGATGAGTACTTTATACAAAAAAACAAGCTCATTGATGAGTTGGAAATTCAGATTCCTCAAGAGTTATTAACCAATACTGAGACTGCCTTAACCAATCAAGATATCTTAACTTTGGGGTTTAATGGCGATGCGAGTGACTGGATATCTTTAGATAAATTAAAAGATGTAAGCTATGAATATAATTCATCAAACCAATATTTTAAGCTGAACTTCCCGCCTGCTTGGATGCCAACTCAAGTTTTGGGTAAAGACTCATGGTATAAGCCAGTTGTTGCTCAGTCGGGTATAGGGCTACTCAATAACTATGATTTTTATACTTATAGACCGCATCAAGGTGGGTCAACCAGCAGTTTATTTACAGAGCAGCGTTTTTTCTCTCCATTAGGGGTAATTAAAAACTCTGGTGTCTATGTCAAAAATCAGTATAAAAATGAAGGTAACGCCGAGACTTTAGACAATGACGGCTATCGTCGTTATGACACATCTTGGCAGTTTGACAACCAAAAGAATGCGACCTCTTTCTTGCTGGGTGACATTATTACGGGAAGTAAAACCACGTGGGGGAGTTCGGTTCGCCTCGGTGGTTTTCAGGTACAAAGAAACTATTCAACCCGACCCGATTTAATTACCTATCCATTACCACAGTTTATTGGGCAAGCTGCATTACCAAGCACAGTCGACTTAATTATTAATGGTCAAAAGACCAGCTCAACTGAAGTACAGTCTGGCCCGTTTATATTAAACAATGTTCCCTTTATTAATGGGAAAGGGGAAGCCGTTGTGGTGACGACCGATGCGGTCGGGCGTCAGGTTACTACGGCCGTTCCATTTTATATTGCAAATACATTGTTAAAACCGGGACTATTCGACTATTCATTGTCGTTAGGGAAAATCCGTGAAGACTACGGATTGAAGAATTTTTCTTATGGGAAATTTGCAAGTGCTGCCGATGCCCGATATGGGGTAAATGATTGGTTAACTATAGAAGGACGAACAGAGCTTTCTTCAGACCTACAGTTATTCGGTGCAGGGTCTGTACTCAAGCTTGCAAACTTAGGGGTGCTCAGTGCTTCTTTTACCCAAAGTAAAGCCGATAAGTCGATGTTTGGTGATCGGACGAAAGACTTACAGGGTAAGCAATATACAGTCGGGTACAGCTATAACCGTAATCGGTTTGGTTTTAGCATTAACCATAACCACCGTGATGATGAATACACCGACCTTTCACGACTGCAATATAGCAATTTAATTTCGGTCAATAGTAATGAAAGCTTAACGGCCAATACTTACTTTGCGACCAAAAACTCAGGGACTTTTGGTGTCGGATATATTGATACCAAAGCAAATGACTTTAAAAACCGGTTCTTAAACTTGTCATGGGCACCTGTTTTACCAACTTATATGAATGGCGTAACCGTTTCACTCAGTGCAAACCGTGATTTTATTGAAAAAGAGTGGAGTGCTGCATTTCAAGTTTCAATCCCACTGTTCCAGCGAAACGCTACTGTAAACTCGGGTTATGCATTTAATAAACAGGGTGATACTGGCTATATTAACTTCAACCGTTCTGTACCATCCGAAGGTGGTTTCGGTGTCGATTTGACCCGACGCTATAATGAAAATAGTGAAGATTTAAATCAGGCACGGGTCAACTACCGCAACGGTTATATCAATACAGACTTTGGTATGTCTGGAAATCATGACTATAACTACTGGTTTGGTTTATCTGGTTCCCTCATTTATATGTCAGGCGAAGTATTTGCTTCGAACCGCTTGGGTGAGTCTTTTGCATTGGTCGACACCAACCAAGTACCGGATGTTCTGGTCAGATACGAAAACAGTTTAATTGGTCGAAGTAATAAAAAAGGCCATATTTTTGTGCCATCCGTGACGCCTTATTATTCGGGTAAATACAGTGTCGACCCAATCGACTTACCTTCAAACTTTACCATTACCCAAGTGGAACAGCGTATTTCCGCTAAACGCGGTTCGGGTGTGGTGATTAAGTTCCCGGTTCATCAGTCTATTGCTGCCAACGTTTATTTGACTCAAGCAGATGGCAAACCTATACCGGTGGGTTCTGTGGTGCATAGAGAGGACCAAGAGTCGTCATATGTGGGAATGGATGGCATTGTCTATTTAGAAAATTTAAAACCGAACAATACCGTAACGGTTCAACGTTCGGATCAAAGCATTTGTAAAGCAGATTTTTCTGTAGATGTAGAGCAAGCCAAGCAACAGATTGTGGTGGTTAAGCCTGTTACGTGTCATGAGGTATCTTTACCATGAATATAAAAACAAAAAAATTACTCAGCCATTTATGCCTGTTTTCTGGACTTATGCTGGCTGGAAATTTGGCTCATGCTGCATGTAGCGTGAGCGCTTCTGGTTCATCTTCTATTTCAGTTCCGTCTATCTACTTAACGGAAAATGGTGAGAACTCTTCACAGTTTAATTCGGGTTTATCATGTACGGGTTTTAGCTTGGCTTTGGCGAACATGACTTATTTAAAGTATCGGGTTGAGCAAATGTCGAATACATTTACCAATGCTCAAACCGGAGAAAAGCTCAATGCCATTATTTTAGACAGTAACAATGAAATTCTGAGTTTAGGCCAAGAGAAAGACATGAGTAGCTTTACGCTAGTCAATCTTTTTAGTGGGCCAGATGGTAATTTGCCTTTCTATATACGCCTTCCGGCTGGGCAAACTGTATCACCGGGTGTTTATCAGGCTGACTCACCGTTAAAAGTAAAATGGTTTTATTCTGTACCGGGTGTCGCTATTGCCGGCATCGGGATCTTCTTTGAAAGCCCTGGGTTTAAACGTGGGGTATTAGGTATTGGTTTTAACTGGGGAAGTGGAGCTGATTCACTCGGTTCACTTTCAATTACCGTACTTCCGGACTGTCGAATTTTAACTCAAGACGTAAACTTTGGTACGGCAGCATTTGCTTCCAAGCTTGAGCCTGTACAGTCATCTATGGGAATTCGGTGCTCTGTAAATACTCCGTATTATGTGAGTTTAAATGATGGACTTTCCCCGCAAAATGGCAACCAACGTGCCATGAAGTCGCAAACGGGAAATACATTTTTAAAATACGATATTTTTAAAAACTCATCGAATGACCGATGGGGAAGTGGTAATGAACGTTGGTCGAGTTTAAATGCGACTATCAATCCGGGTGTACATAACGGAGTGACCCAGCAGAGCTATGTGTTTACCACAAAAATTGTCGATGAAAATGCAGACACTACACCAGCGGGAACCTATCAAGACACGGTGACAGTACAAGTCGAGTTTTAGATTTTGTTTGTTTTACTAAGGATAAAAGCTCAGTTCATGGGCTTTTTTTCTTGGAAAATATTTTACAATCAAATAATTAATATAGGTTTTAACTTTAAATCAGGAAGGGCAAAGTATGTTAGTTATGTCTGATAAACAGCAGCCTAAACATGTATTAACTAGCATAGACTCATACATTCCTTTTTCTATTGAGTTCTCTGAAAATAGAGTAGCTGATCTATACTGGCGATGTGGAAATGGAAAAACTTGTTTATTTGAACTAGGTTTAAGTAACACTGGAGAAGTAATTAATATTACTCTTACATCAATAAATAATAGTAACGTTTTGAAAAACAACAGTAACTTTGAAATTCCATTTCCTGTGGAAAATGTCCTACCTAAATTTGATGTCTCAGATTGGAATATAATATCTCAGGATTATTCCAACATATTTAAAGATGATTTTAATTATGAACTACAATTAGTTGTAGGTTCAGATTACTTGGCATTAAATTTTTTAAATATTGAAAAATCAATACATTACTTTAAAAATGAAGAGTTATATTTTGGATTTAACTCTAATAACGAACTATCATCAATACAGTTAACTCATATTACCGCTGAAGAAATTGAAATCATAAAAAGAAATTTTTAAGGTCGATACAAACTAATTTGAGATATTCACAACATACAACTACTCAAGCTCTAATTGGTCGTCATCTTTGGTAATTTTGATCTTAATCTTTTTATATTTTCGCTTATTGGGATCTAACGCTGAGTTCATTACTTCATCCGCAAAAGGCGGGCACTGCATGAGTTTTGCATAAGCTCTATAGCCGATGCATATTCGAGCAGGTGGGCAATCGGTTCTTTTTGAATAGTATTCAATGAGTGAGTTCAGTTCCTGTAATAAAGTTTGCTGTTCCATCATACATACTTAACCATTAGACAATTTAAGCATAATAGACTTATGAGTTCGGTGAAATATGTATTAAAAATACTTGTTCATTGAATTGTGATGTGGTTGGCTAAAATCACTATTTTGTGTATCAAGTTTGTTTTCATATAGGTGTGCGATGTTTTTTTAACCGAAATGTCATAATGAAAAGTTAAGTTAAGCCTATAACAAAAAAAGATGAAGATTGTTGCGAACAATAAAACCAAGAAGCAATTTTCAAGTAAAGCTGGTCTGTTGTAATTAAGCTAATTCGAAAGAATTGGCTTTTTTGTTTGAATTAAATTTTGTTCTAAAAAGTCTTCTGATAGGTAATTTTTATACTCATTTCTATCGGTTTAGACATTAATAGGAATCTCATAAGTTACAACTTCGTATTTGGGGCCTGTAGATTTTGAAACTACTTTCCCTCCTAGAGATTCAGCAATTTTTCGACTTGGGTAGTTTTCTTCGGCGACTGGATAAACAAAAAAGTTCGGCTTAACAAAGTCAATTGCCCACTTTACTACCGCCGTTACAGCTTCTCTACCATAGCCATGATGGTGATAATCTTCGCGTATCCATATGCCTAACTCTGGGTTACTGGTTTGCATACGATGTAGGCCAACAAGCCCTATAAATACTTGAGAAGATACCTCTCTGATAACAAATATAATTTCAGTTCCATCAGCAAAGTTTTTTAGCCATTTACTCCAAGTTTGATCGAACTCCTGTCTTGGTTGAGGATCCCAAGCCATATAGCGTGTGAGTGTAGGGGTAATACAGTTGTATATTTCATCTGCATCTTCCGCCGTAAATGGATTTAGATTAAGTCTTTGAGTAGAAATACTCACTTCATACAAACTCATAATAATCCTTATATAAATCACGTAAATTTAATAGTTATCAAAAATATATTATTCGTACTCAAGCTAAAGTAAACAATAAGCTTTTACTAGGCATATATACTGAGTTTTATATAAATAATTTATAAACCCCTCCTTAACAATAACTCATTCATTATTTATCTTTACTTTTTAATGATCTAATTTAAAACAAATGTCATTTTGTGTGCTTGACTACATGTGACTTGGACACTATTCTTTGCCTGCTGGCCTACATTGCCAGTCGGTCGTCGCAGACCGAACTTCAAGAGCATTAAAAGATTCTTCTTTTAGTGTGTACACCCTCGCGCCCCCTCTATGGTGGAACGGAGGGGGACACCTTCGGGTGTGCTGGGTCTCTTGAAGCCAGTCTGCGAACCCCTTTCGTTCTGCCACCATAATTTATAATGCTTTGGCAGAACTCCCAATAAAAAGGAGTTGGCTTTGTACATTCATTATTTCTTGGCTCTCGATGCCAAAAGCTATAACGACACAGCTTAAAAAATTACAGCAGCTTGAACGCCCTAGGGTTTTCAGGCTTTACGTCATTTTTACTTAAAACTTAGCAACAACAAAACTTGAGATGTGCCAAGCACCGTCTTGCGGCTTTGCTGTGCCTTTTTTTCTCCCAAAAAGGGCACAGGCTTTTTTCTCATATCCATACAACAAGAATTTTATAACGGTAAAACTATGCCAAATTACTTAGAAACCTCTTCCAAAAAATTACACATTATTGATACCTCTATTCGTCTATTTACGACTTATGGATTTCACACAGCAGGTGTCGATTTAATCGTGAAAGAGTCAGAAATACCCAAAGCCACGCTTTATAACTTTTTTGGCTCAAAAGAAGGTCTAGTTGAAATGTGTATTGTCTTTCAAAAAAGTCTGCTCAAAGAAGAAGTACTCGCCATCATTTACTCAAGCCGTTACTACACGTCAAAAGATAAAATTAAAGAAATTATTGTGTTACATACCCATTTAAACAGCCTGTACCATTTATTACTTAAGGCCATTTTTGAAACGAAACTGGTATACCCGAAGGCCTACCGCATGGCAGTTGAATATCGCAAATGGTTGCACCATGAGATTTTTGACCTAATTTTTAGCGGAGAAACCCGCGAACCAAAATTTGATGCCAACATGGTGGTAAATCTTATAGATGGTTTGCTGCTACAAGCTTTAAGCTCAAATAGTTTGGATGAAAGAGATACGGTGGTGGAACGGTTTTTTATTTTTTAAAAATTATAAATGGGGGCAATTGACCGAAATAATAAAATTTACGTCGAAACCTCCATAGTTAATTTAAATCTAAACACCTAACATCTAGGTACTGACTAAGAATGAGTAGGATAAAAATGAATACTATTCAACAAAGAAAATCTGAAGGTGTGATGCGGTATTTAATAAAAAAAATAAGCGTAATAGGCTTCGTAGTCTGTGCCACACATGTATCTGCCGCTGAAGTAATAAAAACAGGAGACTCGGCAATGGGTTATCAAAAACAAGTCGCTTGGCAACAAATTGAACAATTTCTTCCGCAAGAATTTCATATTGCTAAAGACCAATTACCCAAAGAAGAATGGTGGGCTTGGAATGGCAATAACATTCATTTAGATACGTACCGAAACCCAAATGCAAAAATTAAGGTCATTCTATTTCACGGTGTAGGCACCAATGGCCGTCAAATGTCGATGATTTTAGGTAAGCCTTTGGCAGATCGGGGCTATGAAACAATAGCAGTCGATATGCCCGGCTATGGTGTAACACAAGTGGGGAAAGGCAAAGTTATTCGCTATAACGATTGGGTGCAGGCAGGTAGTGACTTGGTTGATGTTGAATTGGCAAAAGATAACCGTCCGGTTGTACTGTATGGCTTAAGTGCAGGTGGAATGCTGACTTATCATGTTGCTGCCAAGAATAAAAAAGTAAAAGCAATTGTTGGCATGACTTTCCTTGATACAAGTGACAAAAAGGTGAGAGACACGGTAGCAAGTAACTTATTTATGAGTCGGGTAGGCACACCAATTACGCATTTGACTGCAAAAACACCGTTGGCATCTATGCGAGTTCCAATGAGCTGGGCAAGTAAAATGAGTACTTTGGTAAATAACAAAGAGGCTTTAAAGGTCTTTATGAAAGATAAAACCTCGGCTGGTAACTCGGTTTCACTTACTTTTTTAGATACCTACATACACTACAAACCAGAGATTGCGCCTGAAGATTTTGATGTATGCCCAGTCTTGTTAACCCAACCGGAAAAAGACCGTTGGACGCCGCTTGATTTGAGTACGCCATTTCTTAGTCGTATTCACAAAGTTCCTGTAAAAACTGTGATATTACAAAATGCGGGGCACTATCCTTTAGAGCAACCGGGTTTATCGCAAATGGTGAATGCTATTGACAGTTTTTATAGTACTACCGTGAAATAAGGCATTAATGAATGAAGTGATTTAAAGATATGATCGGTAGGAGAAATGCAACGTTAATCGGGCTCATCGCTGTTTTGCTATGGAGTTCTATTGTTGGACTAATTCGTAGTGTGACCGAGAGCTTGGGCGCAACGGGTGGTATAGCCATGATGTACAGCGTTGCCTCTGTCTTTCTCTTGCTTAGCATAGGGTTTCCAAAACTGAGTGAATTCCCTAAGCGCTATTTAATTTGGGGCAGCTTATTGTTTGTGTCCTATGAGTTATGTCTTGCATTATCTATTGGTTATTCAAATACCAACCGCCAAGCTATTGAAGTAGGTATAGTCAATTATTTATGGCCAGCTCTGACAATGGTCGCGGCTATTTTATTTAACAATCAAAAATCTAACTGGTTAGTAATTCCCGGATTCATTATTGCCATTTTAGGAATCTGCTGGGTACTAGGTGGTGAGAAAGGTCTTAATTTGGAGAGTATGCTCGAAAATATAAAAGACAATCCTCTCAGTTATGGGCTGGCTTTTATCGGTGCATTAATTTGGGCGACATACTGTACGGTAACTGCAAGAATCGCCAACGGAAAAAATGGCGTAACACTCTTTTTCATACTCACAGCACTGGCGTTATGGGTGAAGTATCTCGTCATTGGCGGGGCACCAATGGTATTTGATTTCCATGCAGTGATCTATCTTGTACTTGCTGCTGCCGCAATGGGTTTTGGCTATGCAGCATGGAATGTCGGTATTTTGCATGGCAATGTAACGATTCTTGCTGGCGCGTCTTACTTTATACCTGTGTTTTCAGCAGCTTTGGCAGCAATTGTTTTACAAACACCGCTTTCCATGTCGTTTTGGCAAGGGGCAGCCATGGTATGTATCGGTTCGGTTTTATGTTGGCTTGCCACGCGGCAGAAGTAATAAATTTGAAGACACTGGTTTGAGGTAGATCAGTTATTTAAATAACGAGGTTTCACTAACTTTTACTTATAAAATGACTGCGAAAGTTCAAAAATACATGGTTTTAGACAAAATAATCTCGTCAAAAACCATGTGGCTTATATAAATAGGAAGTGCTATTTAAAGCTTATTTAACTCGATACCATGTCTGGTTTCGGCCAATTGCAGAGATACCAATATAACCACGTGCGGTGAGTTTGTCCCAACTTGGAGATACCGATACGCTAAAGCGATAGGTCTTGTCTGACTGAGGGTCAAGAATAGATCCTTTGTCATATTTGTTTTGGCTTACATTTTTTAAGTTTTTGACAATAGTTAAGCCAATTAAAGATTTATTTTTATATGTGCCTTCACACATAGTGCATTTATTGGCTTCGCTTGGAACAAGAATTTTTTCGATATTAGCAGTCAAAACGCCGTTTTTGTCTTCGCTAAATTTGATGAGTGCTCTAGGCTGATTGGTTTCATCATCAATGGTTTTCCAAACAGTGCCATTAAGTTTGTCGGCAGCAAAGGAATGAACCGAAAAAGAGCTGAGTAAAAGTAGGAATAGATATTTTTTCATAACAATCATTTCTCAAATTAACAAATAGGGTGGCTTTAACTGCCAAAATTATTCATTTTAAAGTCAACTTTACAGCCTTCTTTGTTTTGAATCTAGAAGGTTAACATTATGCAAAATCGTATTGTATTTTCAGATATTACGTTGATCGCTTTTTTTATGCAATTGCGAGAATGGCAGAATTATTTCGTTTTAAAGGTGCTGTTGGCGGGGCGAGTGGTTGATTGAAACAGAACAAGGCATCTTGAAAGCTCAAGCTGGATTGGACACGACGACAAGAAGCAAAGATGTCTATGGCTTGTCATTTATTGACTAAGACAGATTCTTAGGTAGGGACAATTGCATTAGAGGTTGGTTATCAGTCTGAGGCTGCGTTCGGAAAAGCTTTTAAAAAGCATATTGGTATGTTGCCGGGACAATACCGACGTACCAAATCATCCTTTCAATGAGTTTATAAAAATACTTTTTAATTTATTCATCTAAGTGACAAATATAATCAATCACTTCATCTGTCATAATTTTAAATTTACTATTTTCAGGCACATTAAAAGATTCGCCACTCGAGTAAATTTTAGCTTCTGGTTCATCACCAATTTGAACAGTACATTTTCCTGAAATTATCTCAATGCGTTCTGGTACGTGAGTTTTAAAGGTTAATGATGTAGGGGTAGGAAGAATGACACCTAAGGTTTTCTTTGAGCCATCTTCAAATTCAATCATGTGACTCACAGAATGGCCTTCAAAGTGAACATTTGCTTTTTTTCTTATAGAAACGGAATCAAATTGATTTTGCATGTTTTTGTCCATTTTATTGTATTGAGCACTTTCGAAATAATAATAAGAAAACATCAGTTCATTCAAGCTATAAAATTATATTTTTAACTAGCTCATAAAAGTAAGTTTTTCTTAACAACCTTTTTAATCAAAAATGAATGCCATTTGAGTCATTAAACACTTAAGCAGCTCAATAAGACACCCCACTTGAATGAAGTGATCAAACAATTTGTTGCTAAAATGTGGCTTAAGATAAATAAAAAATATCAACTATTTTCTAATTTAAATCGATTACGTTTAATCCATCACACATTATAAAAATAATATGAAAATCATGAAATTATTGTTAATTGACAGGGGGTGATATTAAGTTTTATAACTAAAACATCCTGAAACTGTTTCTTTATAGAAGCAGAGAAATGACAATAAAAAATGACGAGTTATTAGAACAAAAAGATAAGGAGAAGAAATGAATCTCATTAAATACGCCTTATTTTCTCTTATGGGAATGCTGATCATAAATAATGCAGAGGCGGGAAATGCATCGACATCTTTAAAGGTCAGTTTAACCATTCTTGAAAGTTGTGAGGTCTCAACACAAGGAAATTTAGATTTTGGTTCAGTTGTCCGTGCGCAACCCGTTGCTCCTGCAACCACGAATGTTTCTGTGCAATGCACTCACAATACGCCGTATCAATTGGCTATAACTTCAGACAATAACTTTGAACTTAAATCTGCTGCCAACACAGCATCTGTCGCATACGTATTATTTCAAGATGCAGGCCATACTCAAATTTGGGGAGGGACAGGAAGTAAAATACATTCGGGAGTCGCAACAGGTATGAAAGAAAATATTCCTGTTCATGGGATGATTACATCGAGTACCAATGTTCAGGCAACAAAGTATGAAGATTGGGTACGTGTGAATGTGGTCTATTGATGGCAGCTCAGCAAAGTGTAATGAATGAAACCTTGTGAGCTGTACAAATTTTTTTATTTATTGATGAGCCATTGAATTGAGGCATCAAACAGTTTTAACCCATCGTCAGATAGATTGGTAAAGGTGTCATTATTAAGGAAGAACATGAGTCGTTTTGCAGGTGCTAAAGATTCATAATCCATTGTTGCGCCTTTCTCATAACCCCAAATGGCCACTTTTTCAGGTTGCCCATAAATAGTTGCGATAATAGTCGCGCCTAATCCGGGTTTGCCCCAACTCATAGGTGCTTGTGCTTTATACACATTATGAGTTCCCGCAGGAAGATGCGCAGACAATGGATGCGGTGCATTGACTAACCACAAATAACGTTCTTTCTCGACTTCGCCAAAATCGGTATTAATGCGTTTACCGGTCATTGCCAAGTCATCAAGATAATCGTTTTCCCACGTCATAAGTGGAACGGGTAGCTGACGCCATCCCGATTGCATATTCTTAGACGCGACAGTAGAAGAGATAATAACTAAATCTGTATTCTTTAAATTGTTTGGTGAAACAGATTGATCTAATACCTCAACTTGATAGCCTTTGCTTTGCAAGTACTTTTGAATGGCAATATCTGTGCTAGCCGATGAACCCTTAACCTGTGAAATCAGGGCAATTCGTGTTTGGGCATAAACAGAAGAGCTAAACAGTGTGCCAATCAACACCAAGATAGAAAGAAGCTTTTTCATATTGATCTCAAAAGAGCAGTGATTTAAACACTGCTCTGATCCTCTGTTTTAGAATTTAAAGGTTGCACGTAATACCGCTTGACGAGAGTCGCCTTGAGACACGGCCAAATTATTGACGCTCGCTGTGTAGTAGGTTTTGTCAAAGATATTATTTAAATTAAATTGGAACGTGACTGCTTGTTTAGCAATGGTCGTGTCATAGCTCACAAAGGCATTAGCAAGGGTATAGTCAGGTAGGTCGAAGGTATTTTCCGAATCCCCAGCACGTTTGCCCACATAGTTACCGCTTACACCAAAACGTAAATTACCGTTATAAAGTTCACCGTAGTTATAGGCCAATGCTAAAGAAGCAGTGTTTTTCGCTACATTATTCAAGCGATTGCCTTCAAGGCCACTTTCATCTTCGGTTACTTTAGCATCTGTATAAGCATAGGTCAGGGTCGCATCAAGTTGATCGGTTACGCGTCCTGTCAGGTCGAGTTCAGCTCCCTTAGAACGTACTGCACCTGTAGTATGTAGTTCAACTTCACCAGTCGATGAGTTAGTGACTTTAGCTAAAACATTACGTTTTTTAATATCGTAGAGCGCAAAATTGGCTTTAATACGGTCATTTAACTCATATTTTGCACCCACTTCATAAGATTTGGCTTGTTCTGGTTGCACATCAGAGTTAATAACCGCATCGCCACCCAAAGGCGCAATTGAAGAAGAAGGCTTAAGTGACTCGGTATAGCTACCATAGAATGAAAGCTGGTCATTCCACTTATAGACTAAACCTGCATGTGGAAGCCAAGCATCATCATTGGTATTGGTATTTTCTTTAAACGGTCTACCACGGCCAGCAGTTTGTTGATAGTTCAGGTAACGTCCGCCAAGTACAGCAATCCATTTTTCATTTAAGTGAATTGCATCTTGTACGTAAAAACCATAGGTATGCAGTTTATCGGTTTGGTCGCTATCTGATGCCACAACATTTTGAGATGGTTCGATAGTTCCAAAACTTGGATTTAAATAATCTAAAGTTGAGGTATTGCCACGCACCATATCTGGACGGAAATATTTACGGTATTCGATGTCTGAACCAATTTGAATGTCATGTTTTAAACCAAACAGATTGGTTGAACCCGTGACATACGCTTGAGCATTACTATCTATGCTTTGTGCATTTAAGGTTGCATCTGTACGGCGTGTCACGGTGTGATTAGTCGTATCTAACTTGGTCACACGTAATTGGTTAGCATCATAGGTTTCATAGTTATAGGTATAGCCTAAGTGAGCTGACCAGTTATCATTAATTTGGTGATCTACCAACAACTGCGCCAAATGATCTTCACCTTTCATTTGGTTAAAAGCTTCATCTAGGCGTTGGTATTTAGAGATAGGGAGGGCTTTGTTGGTTTTCGGGTCAAAAACGGTAGAGCGGTCAAATGGCACATCAAAGTGACGGTATTGATAGCTCAGGTTTACTTTAGTTTGACCATTATCCCAAGCCACAGACGGAGCAATTAAAGTCTGTTTCAGGTTACCAAAATTACGCCAGTAGTCTGCATCAGAATGATCGGCAATAAAGCGATAGGCAAAGTTACTACCACTAATTGCACCCGTGGTATCTATGCTTGCGCCTAGACCATTTTTACCCGCAGCAAAGCTTGAACCATAGAGTGAAAGTTCAGTTTTCTGAGTTGTCTCAGGTTTTTTTGTAATGACATTGACTACACCGCCCGGGTCCATAATGCCATAGAGTAATGAAGCTGGGCCTTTTAAAACTTCAACTTGTTCAACTGCCGCATTCATGGTTCGGCCTTGCACAATTGGCATACCATTTACGGTAATTGAACCGTCGCGGTTATCACCAAAGCCGCGTTTCATTACGGTGTCTTGCGTACCACCTAAAGTATTGCCCTGCGTAATACCACTGACTTGGGTTAGTGCATTGTCCAAGTTTGCAGGCAAATAATCTTTCATATATTGCTTAGATACGACGTTTACAGTTTGCGGGCTTTCTAGATTTTTTTGTTTGCCTCTGAGGGTCGACGCTGTTTGTGTACCAATATAGCTTGAGTCTGCTTCAGCCTGAACTTTAATCGTTTCTAGTTGCGCTGGTTGGATTGCGGTTGCTTCTGCCCAAGACATCATCGGGATGAGAGATAAAAGTAAGGGGCTACTATGTTTTAAAATTTCAACAGTAATTAAATTTTTACGCGGGGAGAAAGCAAACATAAGTATACCTAAGTGATATAAAAATCGTGAAAGGCCAAATAAGAGCGACTATTCAAGCGAACAAAAAGGAGTGCCGACTAGACTCAAAAAAGTGTGTAAAGTATATATAAATGAGACTCATTTGCAATGGTTTGCAGGCAATAAAGCCGTAGGAAAAATTAATAATAATTTAACTTTTTAATTAGATTATCTTTTATGCTCGGCCATTCTTCATCAATGATACTAAACCTGACAGAATTCCTTTTTCTGCCATTAGGCATAATTCGCTCATTTCTAACAACACCTTCTTTCTGAGCGCCTAGTCTTAAAATCGCATTCTGTGATTTTTCATTCAGTACATCTGTTGTGAATTGAACTCTAACGCAATTTAACTCTTCAAAGGCATATTGCAGAAGCAAATATTTTGCTTCTGTATTTACGTATGTTCGCTGCCATGATTTTGAGTACCAAGTACTTCCAATTTCCAACTTTAAATTTTTTCTATCTATTTTCCAAAATCTGGTAGACCCAATGATTTTCCCTGTGGCGATATCTTCGACTATAAAAGGAAGAACTGTACCCGAGTGGTAACCCTCTAGGGCGTGCTGAATATAGTCATCTATAGTTTCTGCTGAAGGAACTACAGTGAAAGGGAGGTTCCATAGTTCTCCATCTGAAGCAGCGGCGACTAAGGCTTTTGAATCTTCAATGGTTAATATGCGTAACCGAATACGTTCACTTGAAAGCGTTATGTTTAAAGGCATAACAGAGGTCCTAATGAGAAGTTAGCAAATAAAGAGATTACCCCGAGTTTTATTTAAATCGACTATTAAGATCGCCACTTGAAACCGTAGTATTGAGCGAATGCTGTTTTAATAAAACCATCCCAAGCTGAACGAGCTAATGCTCCACCAAGACTAATGCGTCTTACACCCAAGTATGCAAGCTCTGCCGCCGTTAAATCACTATCCCAACCAATTAAAACGTTTACGGGTTTTGGTGAAACGGCATTCACAACAGCGATGATTTGTTCACGAGTTTTAATACCGGGCGCATATAGACAGTCAGCACCAGCTTCTGAATATGCTTTTAACCTGTTAATGGTATCTTCTAAATCGGGCACACCTACAAAGAAGTTTTCAGCACGACCGATAAGCATCACGTTAGTTCCACTTTGATCGATCGCTACACGAGCTGCTCGTATTCTTTCAACTGCATCAGAAATATCACGTAGTGGCTTTTCAGTATTTCCGGTTGAATCCTCAATAGAAATACCTGCTATACCTGTATCAAGTGCCATCAAAACATTTTCAATAATGCCTTGAGTTGTATCTGAAAAGCCACTTTCAAAATCAGCATTGATAGGTAGGTTAGTGGACTGAACCATATAACGTAGATGTGCCAGTGTTTCATCTCGGTCGAGCTGACCATCTGCTTTGCCGCAAGACCATGCATAGCCTGAGCTGGTTGTAGCAAGTGCTTTATAGCCGAGTTGTTCGAGTATTTTTGCGCTGCCTGCATCCCAAGGGTTGGGTAAAATAAAGAATCCCTCTTCATGGAGTGCGCGGAAATTTTTTCTTTTCTCATCAATTGAGATTTTCATTATTTCGTACTCTTTTTAGTGTATTTACTTAAATTTAGTCACTTAATCTTGTCTTTATAGAAAAGGCTTAAAAGGTGAGTTGAGGCTAAATGACTATAACAATTTTTTAACTTATAGAAATATAATCACTTCTTCATTTCAAATAAGAAAATCAAAATAAAGTGATGTTCATTTTTGGACATGGATTATAGATTTTCTGAAGCTATATAAATCCATTTATCGTCATAAAAAACTCGAGTTAGCGTTTTATTATTTTTGTACGTAACAAGAGAGAAATCAGAAACTATTTTATGACGAACGAGGATAGGCTATGAAAAACACTTATTTAGTTACAGGCGCTACAAAAGGTATTGGAAAAGCTATTAGCGATGCACTGTCCTTGCAGGGGCATCAAGTGATTGGTATTGCCAGAAACATTGACAATATAGACTTTCGCGGACAGCTTTTTAGTTGTGATCTATCCAATATAGAACAGACTGAAGAAACCTTAGCTTTAATTTCTCAATCTCATGTCATACATGGAATCGTAAATAACTCAGGAATTAGCTTACCTCAACCTTTAGGGCAGATTTCCTTTCTTGCTTTAGAGGAAGTTTGGAACTTAAATGTAAGAGCTGCTATACAAGTAACTCAGCATTTTGTTGCTCAACTAAAAGCACAGCGCTTTGGACGAATTGTTAATATTGGCAGTAGGGCAATTTATGGAGCAAAACAACGGACAGCATACTCGGCAGCAAAAAGTGCATTGGTCGGGTGTACTAAAACTTGGGCACTTGAGTTGGCTGAGTTTGGAATAACGGTAAACTGTATCGCACCGGGGCCAATTGAAACGGAACTTTTTAGAAAAACCAGACCAGTTGGAAGTGAAGCTGAAAAAGCGATATTAGAAAGTATTCCCCTAGGACGGATTGGCACACCACAAGATGTTGCACATGCCGTATCTTTTTTACTATCAGAACATGCAGGTTTTATTACGGGTCAAGTTTTAAATGTTGATGGTGGGGGAAGCTTATAGAGCACAGCAAATTAACAGAAAAATTATAAGAATAATCTAATATATTGTTCGTTGAATTGATTTATCTCAAATAAATAGTGCAGAGAAGCTTGAAGGTATGAAGTTAAACTTAGATAAATATGACCGCGTAATATTAGATTTTCTACAGAAGGACTGCACATTGGCAATAGGAGATATTGCTGAAAAAGTGGGATTAAGTAACACGGCCTGTTGGCGAAGAATACATAAGATGGAAGAAGAAGGTATTATTCGTGCAAAAGTTGCTTTGCTAGACCGTAAAAAACTTAACATTAATGTGATTGTGATGGTATTTATTAAAACTGCACAACACAATATTGAATGGATTCAGAAATTTCACGCTCATATCTATAACATAGATGAAGTGATTGAAGTTTATAGAATGGCAGGTGAAACAGATTATTTACTTAAAGTCGCCGTATCTGATGTTGCTGAATACGATAAAGTTTATAAAAAATTAATTGAAATTAATGGATTGGCCGATGTGAGCTCTAGTTTTGCAATGGAGCAAATTAAATATACGACAGAACTTCCTTTAAATTTTTTCTAATAAAAGCAACTGGCGATACCATTAAAGACTAAGGACCGGCGAAACATGCTAGAAGCAAAACCTTATTTACGTTCGGTACAAATTAAAGCAAATATGCAGGTCGACTGGTCAATTTATCCCTTTGCCATACCAGCCGTTAATGATATTGAACACTTAACTTTCCATCCAGATGTCACTTTTTTTGTGGGTGAAAATGGTTCTGGTAAGTCGACTATTATGGAAGCCATCGCTTTGGCACTTGGCTTTTCAGAAGAAGGCGGCACTCTAAATGTGCGACTTAATTCAGCAAGTAGTTCATCAGGTTTATTTCAATATTTAAGAATGATTAAAAGCTTTAAAAAGCCTAAAGACTATTATTTTTTAAGAGCCGAGAGTTATTACAATGTCGTCACATATATGAATGAAGTGGGTTATGTAAAAAGTTATGGTGGCAATATCCATGCTTGTTCACATGGGGAAAGCTTTTTAAAGTTGCTGACCAATAAATTACAAGGTGAAGGGCTTTATTTATTAGATGAACCTGAAGCGGCTCTTTCACCTAGCATGCAATTTGTAGCTTTGTCGGCTATTCATGAATTATGCAAAAATCACTCACAACTCATTATTGCAACGCACTCGCCAATTTTACTGGCTTATCCTAATGCTAAAATTTATCACTTTTCTGACTCAGGGATCCGTGAAATCCAGTATGAGCAAACGGAACATTTTCGAGTGACGCATGATTTTTTAAATAATTACCAAAAGCGTATCCAGCAAATCATGGATGAATAATAACGATAGAGGAAGAAGTATCCGACTTACGATCAAGTCCACACAATAAGCTGATCAATGACGAGCTTTATAAAAATAGTTCATGCTAAGACATGTATATCGGATTAAAAATCTAATTTTTAATGTAAATAGTAAATAAAAATCTAATTTTTATATAAAAAACAGAAAAGATTAAAATTTATATCCTGTGAAATCTAACTATTATCAATTGGTAATAAAGTTGATATGTTTCTCGGAATATAAAAGTGAATCAATTCAGTACAGATGTCATTAATTTAGGGCGAACACCAGAGCGCTTTGATGGTCTAGTAAACACACCTGTTTTTCGTGGTTCGACTATTGTTGTAAATAGCTTTAGTGAATGGGAGGAATTTAAACGAAATGGTGGGGTATATCGACATTACGGCCGTTTCGGTGCTGCAACAGCTAAATCTTTTGAAAGTGCAATCAATGCGCTTGAAGGTGGTGCGGGTAGTATGGTGTTTCCATCTGGGTTATCGGCATGTACGCATTCACTTATGGCTTGTGTTGAGGCAAATAGTCATGTTTTGATTGCCGATAACATCTATGGCCCAACCCGAAATTTTGCTGACAATATCTTAGTCAGAATGGGGGTAAGTGTTGAATATTTTGACTCTACCAACCTTGAAGCCTTAATTGAAAAAATTAATCATCATACCAGTGTAGTATTTATTGAGTCGCCGGGTTCAATGACATTTGAACTGAGTGATGTAGCAGCAATTTCTTCAATTAGCCATCAATACGGTGCAAAAGTATTAGTCGATAATTCTTGGGCAACGCCATTACTTTTTCAACCATTAAAGCATGGTGCTGATATTTCGATTCAGTCCGTAACCAAATACATTGGCGGCCATTCTGACATATTAATGGGGGTGGCAACTGCAAATGCCGAAACATACGAACAGCTCACTAAAACCGGTCATTGGTTTGGTGAAACGACAAGCCCTGACGACATTTATTTGGCTTCACGTGGCTTGCGCAGTTTAGCGGTAAGGTTAAAGCAACATGAAAATAGTGCTCTCATCATTGCGCAATTTCTAGCAACACATCCAGCTATTAAGGAAGTGCTTCATCCTGCCTTAGAAACCAGTCCTTATCATGATTTGTGGTTAAGAGATTTTGATGGTTCATCTGGCGTATTTGCTTTTTATTTAAAAGAGTCTGAACCTTCTTATGTGCAAAAATTCTTTGATTCGTTGAAATTATTTCATATTGGGTTGTCTTGGGGTGGATTTGAAAGTCTGATTCTACCTGTTGGACAAGCTGATCGAACTCATACCGATCTACCTAAAGATGGCTATTTGGTGCGTTTGAATATTGGGCTAGAATCGGTTTTCGATCTACAAAAAGATTTGGAATATGCACTACAGTGCGCAGAGCAGATGCTTGTTGAAAGTGTTTTATAGCCGTCTTACAACCTAGCTGGGTTGATAAGCTAGACTTTTTGCACACCAGCCGCTTCATTTGTGACAGGCGCTGTCATTCCTGTAGATGGTGGCTATTCCAGTATAGCGGGCCATCTACTCTTAGGATCCTGTTGCTACATTTATTACAGCTCAACTAACGTTATGAAAGAAAGCCCTATTAAAAGGGCTTTACTGTGTTTTAGTTGAGTTTTAAATATTCATCTTTGAGCTTATCAAGAAAAATAAACAGATTTTGGTTCATTTCTTGGTAGTTGTGGCTTTGTAACTCTTCACGCGTGTTTACGAATTTATAATCATGAACCTGATTTAGTTCAACGGCCGAATGCTGAATAAGTAATTCGACGACTTCAGGTGTCAGTTCCATATGACATTGCAAGCCATAAACTAATTTTGAATACTCAACAATTTGTCGTGGACATCCTGCGCTAAAAGCAATAATTTTTGCATCACTCGTTAAGCCGGGCATATCATTATGCCAATGTCCCACGTCTGTCATTTTTCCTAAATGTGAAAATAGCGAATGCTTAACGCCGTATTCTGTGAGCATAATAGGAAACTTGCCAATTTCTCTTTCTGGACTATGCTCAAAATTCGCTCCTAAAGCTTCGCCTATAAGCTGTGAACCCAGACATACTCCTAAAACCACTTTATTCGCCTCAATCGCTTTTCTAATAACTGCTTGCTCGGCAAGTGAATTAAAATGAGGGCACATTTCAACTGTAGTATCTGGACTTTGTGGACCACCCATCACAATTAAGAAATCTATGTCTTCAACCTTTGAAGGTAAGGGGTCGTTTAAATACACTCTTGAATATGTCATGTCAAAGTGATGTCTTTTGCCCCAAATTTCGTATGCACCTGGTGCTTCAAAATCTTCATGAACAATAAAATGTAGATGCATGAGTGTCCTCAAGTTCAAAGAATTATAGATAGACTCGTTGCTAGTCGATATGAGCCAAGAACAGCTTAGGTACACTATGGAGCAATCGATACATCCAGTTCTCTAAAGTTATATGGTCCAGCTCAGATAATATTTAATGTTTTTATATATAGTGTGATCATTTCTTATTCAAAAACTGCTTAACTTTTAGCTTTAATAAAACTTGTTAGAAGGTAACTACTATTTAAAAATTTTAAACTAAACAAGCAAGAGAAAATTAGGTAATTTATAAATTTAAATGCAATTTAACCTTTGTTTTTATATTTTGGAGTCGTTTGATTTTTTTGTTTTAATGCGAGTGAAAATTAAATTCTTAATAATGTAGAAAAGAGATGCTGTATATAATTATGTGTTGTTTTTAAATTGTGGTTGAATTATTTATAATTTGTGCTAGTGGCTTTTTGTATCTTTTGTTTGGAATAAGTCGGTTATTTAAATTAATTAAAACATATAGGTGATAACTCTGGGTGTATATGTCTTGAAATATTTTTATATAAGTTTTATAAAAGTATTTATTGCAATTTTATACTTTATGGTTTTTAAAATAATTCATAACTATAAATGGAGTATGTTGGAGATAATAATATAAATTCCATATTTAAGTTATTTCAATTGCAAAAAAATAATGATCTAGTGTTTTACTCCTATAACGAAGACAGATTCCATTTTTTTGCAAAATTTTTTTCAATTTGCTTTAATGCAAAACTGGTCATTTCTTCTAAAGACTTATAGTTCAAGCTATGCTATTGAGTGCTTAGGTGAACAGCCTGACACTCTTTAGAAGGCATGGCTTAATGGCCTATAAATATTTTTTTGATGTTTAACTCATTGTTATATTTTATTTTTGCTATTAAAACCTATCCACTAATTAAAAAGTAATCCCCATCTTTATGAAGTAGATTCTACATATTGATAAATAAAGATGGGAATGCCAGATTATTATTAATCTAATATTTTACATCTCAAATTTATAACTTATTCTGCGTAAATGAAAATGAGAGGAGGTAGATTTTTTTACTAGGTACATCGCTTGCTATATACAGTACTAACTAATAAATTTTAAAGATTAATGTTATGATTTAAATGGGTTTGTGTGATATTAATGATTAATTTTATTTTAGAAGGTATTGGTTTTTAAAGTTTAAAGGTGGTATTGATAATATGGTAATTTAAAAAATATATTTATTGAAAAATATTTTGTTAGAGTGGTTTTGATAAATGTTATATTTGTTGATTTTTATATAAGTGGTGTAGGTTGTGTATGATCGTTAAAATAATGATTTAATTATAAGTTTATTTAAATAAATTCTTTTTTCCTAGTATAGGGGAGTAGTTGAGAGTAGTCTTTAATATTTGAATGAAGGGTTTGGAGTGATAAAAAATTCTAATTTTATAAAGTTGTATAACAGCTCATTCATTGCTAGCTTACATAATATTTTGTAATAATTTTTACATAGATAAACAAATGTATAGTATAGAAGTAATAAATAATTCGTACAATTTGCTTGAATGAGTAAGCTTTTGGTGTATAATCAACTTAACTAGAAAAAAGACTTATTAGTTTAGTAAATCCTCTTTTAGTATCGAAGCTTTATTCATAATCCTCCGTTTTTAAGATCTTAAGCTCAATTCGTTATTTTTTCAAAGTTAAACCCGTCATGTCTCATGACTTTAAGTTCTTAAATATCAATAGGATATATGTTATGTCTAACAACACAGCTACCGGTACAGTTAAATGGTTCAACGAAACTAAAGGTTTCGGTTTTATTCAACAAGATTCTGGTCCAGACGTTTTTGCTCACTTTAAAGAAATCGCTTCTTCTGGCTTCAAAACTTTACATGAAGGCCAACGCGTAACTTTTAACGTAGTTCAAGGTCAAAAAGGTCCTAGCGCTACAAACATTATTCCACAGTAATTATTTCTGTAGAATATAAAAGCTAGAAAAGCCCTCTTTGGAGGGCTTTTTTTATTGAGTAGAAATAGTTTTGGCTTTTTTTCTCACTCCCAAACATGACATTTTTAAAGAAACACATTGAATTGCTGTTTTACAGTTTCAAACTTATCAGAAATTAAAATAGCTACATCTTTTTCTATCCATAGTGTTTGCAAGTACTGTTACCTTTCAATCAAAAAGTTAGTTTTAAGCGGTTATAAGCTTTAAAAATATCGAGAGTTGCTCAGCATATTTTTGAATTTATCAAAATAGTTCCTAATCACTATAAGAACAGCATCATCGGTCATCGACTGTTCACCATTTTTATAGCATTTACATCTCTATCCTGTTTATCTTTAGAAATAAATGAAGCTACATTGAAGGCTAGAACTTTAGCTAAAGTATTTTCAGAGCCAGATCCTTCACTACAACTGAGCCAAAGCAATACTGATTCACACCTTGGTAAGAGCTCACTGATGAATTTTCGGATTTTTAACTTTAGAAAGTTTAAATGAGTAAGCATTCTTTACATGTTTTACTCAGGAGCTTGTAAGCTGAGATAGTACAAATGACATGTGAAAAATGATTGGCAAAGCTCTTGGGTTGTATCCGTACTAATTGACTAAATAGGTGAGGAGAGTATATAAAGTTAGACATTCCAATGAGTGAAAAGAAATATAGCTGACGGACATAACCAAATGGTTTTTAGGTTTAAAGCATCTATCTTGTTTTAAAAAATATATTTGTTGAGGATTATATTTGATAGCCAAATATAAGAAAATTAAATATTTAAATTAATTTGAATATGTTTGTATATAACCGAAAATAACAGTTTAATGAATATAAGCACAAGTAGGCTTAAAATAATTAAAAAAGAGATTATTTTTTAATTTTTAAAAATAAATGCAAAAAAAATCTCTTTTTCGATAGTTTAAACAGCAATACGTTCTTCAGTTTTTTCAAGCTCAATAATCTTTTTAATATAAGACCATGTTTTTTCAGGATTAACTAAACTTTTATTAATTGTGCCATCAATAATAATGCCATCGATAATATTGAGAAATAATGTAGTTAATGCAGCAGGGTCTTCAACATAAAAATCAATTAATATTGAAAAAACAAGCTGATAGATCCATTCACGATATTCATTAATTGGGTTCTTAAGTGATGGATAAACCTGAACTACTTCCATGGTTGCCTTTTTAAATAAACATCCATTGAAATCTTCAGTATGAATCCAGTCAATATACCAATCAAATAAACTCCTGAGCTGAACTAAAGGCAGGTCGTTTGTATTGATTCTTTCTAATATGGCAGCCTGAATATCAGAATTTCTCTTATAAAGGCATGATTCTATTAGTTTTTCCTTGGATGGAAAATATTTATAGAATGTCATTTTTGCCACATTGGATTCAGCAATAATTTTATCAACCCCAATACCGTTATAGCTTTTCTGATTAAAAAGGGCTATAGCTGTTGTTATAATTGTGTCTCTTTTTGACATTGATTTCCCCATCGTAAACCTTTTGAAATCCGTTTCTTTTTAAAAGTGGTCTCTGGTTAAAGTTATTTTAATCATATTGAAATCGGTATTGTAATACAACAGCTTCAATAATAAAAAAGCAATATTTTTTGCTATCAATTGTTAATTAATTTATTAAAAAAATTCATTAAATGATGGATTGATTTGTTTGAACAATAAACCTAATATCGAATTGTTTAGGGATGAGTATACAATTTTATTGATTAGCAAATGAATGCATGATTAAAATAATGGAGAACTCATAACCTAACTATAAGAACTAATTTGTTATTGAGAATGATTATGTCAAAAAAATTTGAAGATTTTAATAATCCAAGGCAAAAGGCATTACTGGGGATGAAGAATAGTATTCCTTCAGAACAGTGGGAAGAAAATCTAAAATTTCTCAAACAATTAAGAGGTAAAATTGCTGAATTACCAGTATGCCAACATCCAGCAATCGAAGTTTTAAATAACGGACAGCTTGATAAATTCACATTAACAAAAATTCATTTGGAATATCGCCACGCTATTGTACAGATCTTTACTGACGCCTTATTAATGGCTCAGTTCCAGACAAAGCAATTAGAGCCGAGACTGCACTCTGGAGCTAAAATGTTCCCGCGTGTTTTATTAAGCTTGAATGTGCTGGATGAGTTTGGTTTTCGACCTGGAACAGATCAAGAAAATTATTATTTAGGTAACCCTGAGTACGCACACTATCCACTCTATGAAGATTTATTGAATGATTATGGTCTAAATGAACAAGATCGTAGAACGTATCAACCTTCAAAAATCGCAGATCAGGTGAGAACCTTTTTAGAATCTTCATATGATAGCTACATTAAAGTTGTGGCATTACTTGCTGTTGCAGAAGAAGAGGTGATTCTTTTTAGTCCTCCATTACGTGAAGCGACTAAAGCTGTGGGGGTTGATGTAGAAGGTGGTGGCTATTACCACGTACATGGTGTGTCTACTGACGAGACATCAGAAGCCGCAGACGATGACCATGAAGATGACTTATGGTTTGCATTAGCCCAAGCTATTACAAAAGATGATTATGAAAGCCTAACAAACCTATGTGTAGAGTATTGTGCTTTATGGAATGAGTTCTGGGATGCTCAAATGTCAGATATTCATTTTATTGAAACAAAGAAGCTGGCATAAGGTTAACGTCATATAGCAATCGCTTCATTCAAAAAAAAGCTTATCCAGATGGGTAGGCTTTTTTTATTTCTGAATATTTGTTTGTTTTCATTGAGTTTAAAGGCTACATCAAATAATGATGCAGCCTAGCTTTTATACGCTATAGCGTAAGGCTCTAATAAAACTAAGCACTATGCATTAAAAATGCTGCGACTGCTTTTTCCAAAAATTGTAAGGTTACGGGTTTGAGCCATGTTCCTTCAGCAAGACTGGGTTCATTTTGCATAGCCTTACGTATTTTTTCTTGTGTGCTTGGGTTTTTGCCCGTATAGCCTTGTAGCATCGTAAGCCATTGCTGTGCTAAACGCTGTGCTCCTTCACTATCAGGTTTGACCTCAGCATCAATTGCTTGTTCGATATCGACCAATAATTGGGGCCATTTTTTCATCTCACGAATATAATTCTCCTTTAGAAAGGCAAACTCATCCTTAGATAAATAAAGGGCAAAAACATTGAGCTTACTTTCAGAAAAGGCTGCAAGTAAAAATTCAACGATTTCGGGCGTTACTCCTAATTTTTGTTGAAACTCGGTTTCCGCCGAATTTATGGTATTTAATTTAACAAGCCATTCAGGGTTTGATCGTGTATTGTGCTCAAGGGTTTTCATCCACTTTTGTGCCAAATCTTGAGCTGCTTCACTACTAAATGACTCGCCAGCATTAAATAGGGCATTTGCTGCCTGAGTTAATTCTTGCCACTCTTGATGACTTTTACTACCTGATTGTAAGAAACTTAGTTTTTCAAGTTCTTCTTTTGTAAAGTATTTCTCAAACATTACTATAAGCTCCAGTGTTTTTAACCAGTCCTCCAAAGCGAGCGCTTCACCATTGATGATCTGAGATTTAAGTTCGCTCAACTGATTTCGCAATTTCTTTTGCTCTGACAGTCTTTGATCGATTGCTTGAATCTGCTGATCAATAATAGGTAAAAGTGCAAGATTGGGGTCTTCAAGAACCGTATAGATCTCGGCTAATGACATACCCAGTCCGCGTAATGCTTGTATTTGATACAAACGAGCAATATCTTTAGGACTGTATAGTCGATAACCCGCATCGGAACGGACCGAAGGCTGAAGTAAACCGATATCGTCATAGTGATGAAGAGCACGAACAGTGAGTCCGGTTTGTTTAGCCAATTCACCAACTTTTAACAGCATCTTTAGCTCCTTCTTCCTTAGGTGTGTTTTATGCTAGGGGCTTACGTTACGTGAGGGTCAACTCATTTCGCTTAATATTTTTTATTATTTTGCTAGATGAGAGCAAGTTACTGTGTTGAATAGCTCCATAATTAAGGCAATAAATACAGTTCCTTTTAAAATAAAAGATAGGTGAATAAGAAGTTATCACCCTGTCTTTTAGTAACTTAGGTATGAAAAAGCTATGTTAATTGAATTAGAACTCATGTCGGTACTCGATATGAGGCAGTTGCGACAATATGACGATAAATATGACAACGAAATTAGTGTGTTGACAGACATTTGCGGTGAGTTGTCTAAAAATAAATTCAATCAATTTAAGATTAAAGCTTTCTCAACTGAGTTTTGGCCTGTAGATATCGAAACAGATTTGATTGTTTTTTTAGAGCAATTGCCTATTTGTATAAAAGAAATAAAACTAGGACATGATTGTTTCATCGATTTATATGAGCAGGGTATGAGTAGAGAAATTTTATTTAAATTTAATCATGGCAACTATAATTGCTATGGACAAAGTCATGATGGGGCTTGGACACCTAATTATGTGGAAAATATCAGCCAATCAGATTTATTGAAAATGTTGAGTGATTTCTTAGATCATTTTTTGTCAGCTTTGAAATTTAGGAATTCTCATAAATATCTTTCAAGGTGGTTAAGCGACAATACTTAACAAATCAACAGCAACCGATATTCACCCTCTCTTTCAACAGGTGCTCGGTGCACACAAGGTAATACCTTTTGAGTGGGGTGGTCTACTGCCAAACGCCACAAATGACCCGTACCTAAATTTATAGGTTGTGCTTGAGATTTTGGCTGATAATGCAAATCAAAAAAATACTCTGCCAGAAAACTTTCGAATTCGGCTTCTGAACCATCATGTAATTCTTTAAGCTTTGCTCTAATTTCTGGAATTAAAACTTTTTGCTCAACCTGATCATTAGGCACAATATCGCTCGCTGCACCATAATAAGTACATAAGAATGTATCGGTTTCAATAGGGGAACGATCGACATGAAACGAGTAAACATCTGTTGAAATAAAATCTAGCTCTTCGTCACGTTCATAGTTTTTAAGTAAATTAAGTGAAGGTGAGGCGCCCTGATCTGTTAATCGTTGTATGTCATTTAAGATAATTTCGCGTGCCAAGTGGCCTTGTTCTGAAAGCTTGAGTACTAACAAGTCTTCAATCGAAATTTCGGTTATGTTTTCTTTTAACTGGAGCTTATCCACGATTTCTTTAAAGTCACCAAGCAAGTTTCTAGACCAGCAAATAGCGTTCGTTTCTCCCTGAAAATGTGTATTTACAAGTTCAGCGAAACTAGAAACAACTTTAATTTGTTTGTGGTCGGAAGAGGTGCTCGTCATATAACTATTAGATAGCTCAAAACTTTGCGTAATCATACACGCTTAGTGTCTAGGGGGCTGCAACTATCAGCCATAATTTCGACTTTAGAGCTGAAGATAATGCAAGAAAAGTACAATAATGAGATGAACTTTAGAAAGGGTATGCCTATTATAAAACCAGTCTCATGCAATTATGACAGTGTAGAGGCAAAGTACTGAACGCTTAAAAAAATGTGGGTTTGACTATTTTTAAAGTCGTAAAGGGAAATTAGGGAAGCTTTAAAAAGTAAGAGGATAATGAGGAAAATATGGAAGATATTAAAACAGTCGGTGTGGTTGGCCTAGGTGTTATTGGTGCAAGCTGGACAGCATTATTTTTATATAAAGGTTTTAAAGTAAAGGTATATGACCCTTACCCTATAGATGAGGAGTTATTTAAAAAACGGATATATGCCAATCTAAGTGATTTACTTGCTTTAGATCAGCAAGAGCATAGCGGCTATAATTTACAAGACCTTTTGTTAAATATTGAACTTTATAACAACTTAAAAGATGCCGTTTCAGATACAGATTTTATTCAAGAAAATGCACCTGAACGTTTAGAGTTAAAACAAAATTTATATCAGGAAATTACCTCATATTGCCCTGAAAAAACACTTATTGCTTCAAGTTCTTCAGGCTTGAAAGTGACCGACTTTCAAAAAGATGCAGCCCATCCCGAGCGTATTTTCTTAGGTCATCCATTTAACCCACCTCATCTATTACCTTTGGTTGAAATTATTGGAGGAAAACTAACAGATCCACAGCTTTTAAAACGAGCTTCTGCTTTTTATCAAAGGCTAGGTAAGCACCCGATTATTTTAAATAAGGAAGTAAAAGGGCATGTCGCCAATCGTTTACAAGCAGCTTTATGGCGAGAGGCATTTTCATTAGTTAAAGACGGCGTCTGCTCAGCAGAAGATGTAGATATCGCAATCACCAGTGGGCCTGGGCTAAGGTGGGCATTATTTGGTCCTTATATAAATATGGAGCTTGCAAACCAGAAGGGTTTTAAAGAGGCGATTCATCACTTAGGGCCACCAATGACCGAATGGTGGAATGATATGCAAGCCTTTCAGCACTCGGAAGAAACCACAGAGTTGCTAGAAGCTCAAACTAATGAGCTTTTAACGCAATATCAAGATGTCGATTTATACCAAAAAAGAGATAAAGGATTGGTCGATATTTTAAAGCTAAGACAGCAACTAAAGTTGGATTAAGCCTATTCGTGACTCATAGCCAAACAATGTTTTGTTGCAGTGTTTGGCTTTTTTATTATTGAGTATTTGAGTACTATTCCTATTCTTCTTTTTGCTTCAATACTATTAAAGCTTGCTCTATTTGTAAGCTTTTTAGGCTCTTAATTTTACTAGGACATATGAAACGTTACTACAAACAAACTGAACCAATGGTTTCACACTGGACGACTGAACAAGACTGTTTTTTAATAGAAAATAATTCACTTTCTATAGGTGAGTTAACACAATATTTACCATTTTCTGAAGAAGAAATAAGAGTGCGTAGATCAGTTTTGGGTTTAGTCAGACGCGATCAGCAAATGAGACCGTATTAATTTTACCAAATGGTAAAAAGAAATTGAAAGTAAATGTTTCAAAATATGTAGATAAATTAAAAAATATTGCGGATGAGTTAACAAAACCATAATTTTTTTCGGTGTTTATTTGGTGCAATTTACACTAGGCTTTAAATACTTACGTTCGGCTATAATATTGTTTCACTTCATTACATTTGTTTCGCCATAATCAGAACCATAAATCATTTTAAGATCAGAACTTTATAACAATTGAGAGTGAGGAGGGTAAAATGCCAAAGTATTTAGCAGTGGCTGAAAAGGTCTATAAAAACATTAAAAAAGATAACTTATTTACCAAAGACCTAACGCAAAATTTAAATTGTTTAATCAGTCAAATTCGTAAGGCTATTAAAGGAACTGACTTTAAGCTTAAGTTTAACTATATCGATTTTGATGAGCAATTTAAGTCGCAGAGCGAATCCAAATTTAAAATTGACTTAAGTGTCATGCCAAAGTTTGAAAATGAAGGAGAATATTTGCTCTGGTTGGCCGGTTTTATTGAGCGGATTACAGATGGAGGAAAACCTAAATTTCCACCGATTTCACAATTAATTCCGCAAGGTTTTAAAATTTCTAAAGAAGTATTTCCTGTAACGGCTGTTCCTCCAAAAGAAGAACATGCAGATATGATCATTAGTTATTTTAAATCTGAAGATTTCATGAAAACCAATAAAACTCCTTCATAAAGAATATAGAAGTATCCGTCCACCATACTTCTATATACCTGCTGGTTTTAACTCAGCGACCGCCTTCTGGGGCGGTTTTTTTATGAGTATTACATTATTTAGTTCTTTGTAGCAGCAAAACAGCTTTGTCGTAATTGCTGTTACACCACTTATATTTTTTGATTATAGCCTTTGGAACCTGAGCCATGTCTTCCACGGGAGCGAAACCCATAGAACCATAAAAACTTTGTAGTTCGGCAAAAGGTAGACAGTAAAGCAATGGGTGTTTTGAGTTTTTAATTAAGAACTCGACCACTTTACGTGCGACTCCTAAGCCTTCATTGTTAGGAAAGACGTAAATTCCACCGAGTTCGCCAATGTTTGAATCAATAGACACAACTCTACCTTGACCAACAATTTTTCCACCAATAGAAGCTAATACAATAAGTTCATCTTCATATGACGGAACAAAATCAACCTCAGCATAACGTTCGTTTATGGTTTTTAGATCGGCAGTGTTAGCAAGTCTTAATGAAATTTCCATAATATTTTTTGTAGTACCATTAAGTTAAATCAGGGGGGAAATTAAGCTTTCCTTTATGAAAATATTTCTTTCCGTTATAGGATAAGCGCGAGGTATAGTCTGTGTCGATTATGAGCGTTATAGTTTCCGCTTTTGCACTTATTGCATAGTAGAGATCATATTGTTCTTCTGTTTTAACACTCACTACTTTGCCATTAGATAGTATAGCTTCAGCAGCCTCTAAGTCAGTTTTATATTTATATATATCAATACTTTCTTGAGATTCCCACCATAGAATAATTTCTTCAATATTTTGAAAAGAGCTATACCAAAGTACTTCTAGTGCTCCCTCATCCACTCCTACAGGTACGATTAATGACATTTTAATCACCAACTATTTATTTAATAATAAATTTTGCTAAAACTACTCTATGCAAATACCCGACTAAATCCAAATCAAAACAGCCCATCAGCAGTGGTTAGGAAAAGCCCTTTTACCAAATAGGGCTTTTATACTTAATAATTCATAGAATCAACAGCTTGAAGTATACCAGCAAATAAAACGGCTAATTTTGACTCAGGTTGTGGCTCATTTCCATTTGCAGTAAATACTGCACAAACTTTATGACCTTTTTGAGTTTTACCAATTACAGAAAAGTTAATCACACCATATTCAGAACCGCCTTTGAAGCCAATTTTTTGCCAATTCAAATTTTTAAAAAGTGGATTTAAAGAGCTATTCAGAGCAGGGGCATCTTGAACACTTTCGAGAATAGGACAAATCTCATTGGCTGATATATACCATTCAGCATCTTGCCAAGTAGCCGATTTTCCAATGCTACTCACACTTGGTAGCGGCAGTTTGTCTAATTCAGAGAGCACTTCTAGACGAGCTGATTTTGTTCCTGTTTTAAACTTATTTCTTAGCTTTTCATTGCTCGGATCAATCAGTTGAAATAGCTCTCTTGTAGTTAGCATCGGGGTGTTTCTAGGTGAAAGCGCTTCTATACGAGGCTTCTTTAATACCTCTATAAGACTATCGGTTGCTGTATTATCGCTAATTTGGATCATTAACTGTGCGAGAAGCTCAAGATTTACAGGTGTGCCGGCAGGTAGGTTTTGTAGTACCCCAGTTGGCAATGAGCGATTTTTTTCTTTTAAAGAGACTATAGTTTCTCTTTTTAATTCACCTTTTTTTATCGTATCTTCATACGCTTTTAAAACCAGTAACTTAAAAGTAGAGCCGACGGCCATTGGGGTTTTATCATTTTCAACAACCACGGGTTTGTTATCTACCACAACTAAAAGAGAGGTTTTACCAACTGCATTTTCATGTAGGCCTTTAACCATTTCGTCTAGGCTTACTGTTTTAAAATGAGGTGCGCTAAACCAAAGAGTACTAATTTGCCCTTGATGATCTAAACTAATTGAAACAGGTAATTCGCCTTTTTCGAAATCAATAGTCCCGGAGCCATTAGAAACATTCATACTTTTTAACGGGCCTAAAGAGGCTTTTAAATCATCAACGATTTTTTGAATTTGTGTTATGGAAACCTGTTGTAAAAAGTGAGGACTAAATAAAGAAGCGTCTATAGGCTTATCTTCAAAAATGAGTGAAAGCTTGTTAGATAAGTTATCCATTTTTTGTTCTGTCGCTGCGTAAGAGTGAGTAATAACAATAGGGGAAACATTCAAAGTTATAACGCCTACAGCAAGCAATAAAGCTCTAGTCGTGTACATTTTCTTGGTTAGAAAGTTCTTCATTAAATGTCCTCTTATGTTCAAATCAATCCACAATTTTTATAAATGGTTTTAAAACAAACCTTCATTTTGACCTATCAAACCTCATATATCTATATAAATTTCGCTGACTTTATAAACCCTAATTTAATAATAAATTTGAATTATTTATCCTTACTTTTTAATGATCTATTTTAAAACAAATGTCATTTTGTGTGCTTGACTGCAAAAGGGTTGGGCACTATTCTTTGCCTGCTGGCCACATTGCCAGTCGGTCGTCGCGGACCGCTGTTTTCGACCACATCAGGATTATTTCTTCTGAGGAATAGTTTTGTGTGAGCATCTCCTCGTCTCCTCCCGTAGCGGTAGGACGGGAGAGGGACACCTTCGGGTGTGCTGGAGTCGAAACCAGTCCGCGAACCCTTTCTCGTTCTGCCACCATAATTTTAATGTTTGGCAGAACTCCCAATAAAAAGGAGTTGGCTTTGCACATTCATTATTTCTTGGCTCTCAAGGCCAAAAGCTATAACGACACAACTTAAAAATTTAAAGCAGCTTGATCACCCTAAGGTTTTCAGGCTTTAAGTCATTACGGCTCAAAAAAACTTGTATCAACAATAAAACTTGAGATGTGCCAAGCACCGTCTTGCGGCTTTGCTGTGCCTTTTTTCTCCCAAAAAGGGCACAGGCTTTTTCTCATATCGATACAACAAGAATTTTATAACGGTAAAACTATGCCAAATTACTTAGAAACTTCTTCCAAAAAATTACACATTATTGATACCTCCATTCGTTTATTTACAACTTATGGATTTCACACCGCGGGTGTTGATCTGATTGTAAAAGAGTCCGAGATACCTAAAGCCACGCTTTATAACTTTTTTGGCTCAAAAGAAGGCCTGATTGAAATGTGTATTGTCTTTCAAAAAAGCCTACTCAAAGAAGAAGTGCTCGCGATCATTTATTCAAACCGTTACTACACATCAAAAGATAAACTCAAAGAAATTATTGTCTTACATACCAATTTAAACAGCTTGTACCATTTATTACTCAAAGCCATTTTTGAAACGAAATTGGTATACCCGAAGGCCTACCGTATGGCGGTTGAATATCGCAAATGGCTGCACCATGAAATTTTTGACCTGATTTTTAGCGGTGAAATCCGCGAACCCAAATTCGATGCCAACATGGTGGTCAACCTTATAGATGGTTTACTGCTACAGGCTTTAAGCTCAAACACTTTGGAAGAAAGGGATGTGGTGCTAGAGACGTTTTTGGGTGGAGTGGTGTAAAAATGAAAAAGAGAAACGGTTATACAATTTATCAAAAACTTTGAAAGAATCTAACTTTTTATATCAGTTAAATGCCGTTATTCTGATTTGACTTGAGCACATACTCTTAAAATGCTCGTTTTTCGTTAGATTTTTAGGTATTTAAAATGAATAAAATGCATGTGATTTTGGCTGCGGTTGTAGGTTTAATTATTGGTGGTGTAGTGGGCGCTCTCGGTTATTCTAAAACAGCCGCACGTTATGATGCGATGACGACCGCATGTGTAATGGTCAATCAAGCGGTTGAACATGGCATCTTAAAACCTGAAAAAGTAAAAGAGTTAGGCGAACTCACAGGTCAAACCCTTAAGCAAGATTATGCTTCTGTAGCATCAAAATTTAAGTTTTCTGAAAAGCAGTTAGGCAATGCTTCTGAAGGCTCGAATTGTAGTCAATTTATTGTTGGCGTAAACGCAGTGAAGTAACTAAAAGAAAACCCACATATTGTGGGTTTTTTCTTATTGATCTAACCAAGCTGAATCTATGGCATGAATTAAACGTAAGTTCAGTGCTTTCTGTTCTAACTGCCAATTTGAGAGTTCTTCGGCAGTCGGTTCTTCTTGTCCATCAGAAGCTGCTAAAAATCGTTTAAAGTAGTTTTTATAATGATAGGCAGAAACATCACCCGTAATATCTGCTGCAACTAAACGACCTTTACATGCTTCAATTACGCTCTGTAAGTGACTTTCTAGAAATTTACCTTGATCCCAGTTTGTCATTACTACATCGCTCGACAGCACATCTTTATCAATTGATAAATAGATAGGCGAATTCGATGCTTTTAGTTCTATCAGGAATGCAGTTAGCAGCTCATCTGGATGATCGAAATTTTGCCATGCATTTTTTTTACCGGTAAAACGCACCCATGATGCATTTTGCTGAATACTCCAGTAATGCAGTTTTCCTTTTAGTAAAGGCGACCAATGGTTTTCTACAGCGTGTAGCCAACCAATATCACTTGAACTAATCCCAAGCACGTCAATTCTGGCAACTTGTGGAAGCTTACTTGCCCAATACACCCATGAACCACAGTGAATACCAAAAGGGTAGCGCATGTTGTCAGGGTGGTTGTCGCAGACAATCAGGTGAATTGGTTCATCAGATGGCAATCTTTCGAGTAAAAGCTGAGTAACGTGGTGATAATCACCGCTACCTAAAAGCACACAACCGAGTTTTGAAGGTAAATGCTGGTTTAGATGTGTGCGTAACTCATCGAACTCTTTTAATTTACAACCAAAGCGAATCACTTCTTGCCATGAAGTTAAGTCAATACGTACTGCATCATCAGGATCACCCGCAGAATCATCAAAATTTAAAACGACAGGTGTTCTGTTATTTACCAGATTCATGATCGTGTTTCCTGTTTAACATGCCACTGATGATCTGCTTCAAATAAAGGTCGTAATTTTTTTAAAACAAAACGTAAGGCAGGGGAATGTATCCATACCAGATGACGGGTAAATGTAAATTTAGCCCCGAGTTGAGCTTTGACCTCAGGGTCTGTCCATCCGGCAATGTAGTATTTGAGGTTGTTGGCTAATGCATAATCTAAATTTACGAACCAACTAATAAAATATAAATTGTATTCTTTTGCGAGCGGATAATTGAGCCCAATATATTTATCAACTAGATTGTCTTTATATTCATAACAAATGTTATAGCCTACAAGCGTGTCGTCTGCCCAATATAAAAAGACTTTGCCGCCACTGTTTGCATCTTGAAGAATTTCTGAAAAAAACTCAGGGCTGAGTAGGTCGAAATGTATTTCGCTTTGTTGATAAACCGCTAAATAGAGTTGATATAAATAGGTTCTAAATCGAGAATCGTTAAACCGTTCGTCGCCCGTAGACAATTGCTCAATATTGAGTTCATTTAAACTTTTGAGTTTACGTTTAAAGTTTTTACGACGAGGTCTAGATAATCTTGATAGATATTCTTCGCGACTTGAAAAGTCGATAGGGACATATGCTAAGGCTTGGCCTTCAACAGATAAAAACCCTTTTTTTTCTGCTTCTTGAATAAACGTTTGACTGTAATTATTTTCAAGATCGCTGAGTAAAGGTGAACTTAAAGGAAGATCTTTAATAATACCTAATTTAATGTTTTGGTCATTATTTTTTAAAAAATCTGTAATTGAGTCCAGTGAAAGCTGATCGGGTAATAGACTGTATTCTGTAACAGTGGTACCGATAAAACACGTTTTAAAATGAAGGAATTTTCCCCAGATTTGATAGCCTGGTATCGCTTTAATTTTTTTAAGAAGATCAGTATCTAGAGTCGTTAATAAATCAAACTCTGTATAAAAATAAGGCAAAAAATTGTTAGAAGAATGAACCTGAAAACTTAAAGGTGGATGCTTTAAAAAAGCATCCACCACTGCCTGAGGTTCTAACTGATTCAGGTTTATAGTCATAAATTGATTTTAAATTTCCCGTTTAGCTCGAATTAATAATTGGTCAAGTAATACCATAGCTTGATCGATTTCGGCTCTCGAGATTTCTAGAGATGGTGCAAATGTAATTACGTTTTTGTAATAACCGCCTACATCTAACACCAAACCACATTGCTGACCTTGATATTCAAGGGTACCTGAAAGACCGATATCGACCATTTTATCCAACAATTCTTTGTTTGGAGTAAAGCCATCAGCCTGACAAATTTCTGCACGCAATGCTAGTCCTAAACCATCAACATCGCCAATTTCTGGATGACGTGATTGTAAGTCTTTTAGACCTTCTAGGAAATAGGCACCGCTTTCCATGATTTGTTTTTCATAGTCTTTTTCAGCCAACATGTTCATGACTTCAAGACCAACTGCTGTACCAAGTGGGTTAGATGCAAATGTTGAGTGAGTTGAACCAACTGGGAAAATTTCAGGATTAATCATTTCTTCTTTTGCCCAAATACCAGCAAGAGGATTTAATCCGTTGGTTAACGCTTTACCAAATGCAACAACGTCTGGTGTAATGCCGAAATGTTCGAAAGACCAAAGTTTACCAGTACGGTAGAAGCCCATTTGGATTTCATCTACAACCAATAAAATACCGTGGTCATCTAGAACTTTTTTCAAGCCTTTATAGAAGTTTTTCGGTGGAATAACATAACCACCAGTACCCTGAATTGTTTCGATATAGAAAGCAGCAAATTCACTTTCACGAACTTTAGGATCCCAAACACCGTGGTATTCATTTTCAAAAAGACGTGCAAATTCAGCAACTAGCTTGTCTGCATATTCTTCTGGTGTCATGCCTTTAGGACGACGGAAAGGATATGGGAATGGAATGAATTGAGCACGCTCACCAAAATGGCCATAACGACGACGGTAGCGATAGCTTGAAGTAATTGAAGATGCGCCTAAAGTACGGCCATGGTAACCGCCTTCGAAAGCGAACATGCGGCTTTTGCCTTTAGTAAAGTTACGTACAACTTTTAATGAGTCTTCAATTGCTTGTGAACCACCAACGTTGTAGTGAACACGGCCTTGTACACCTGTCTTTTTAAGCATGTCTTCAGCAATAACTTTACTGAGTTCAATTTTAGTTGGGTGTAAATATTGGCTAGCAATTTGAGGAAGTTTATGAATTTGGTCGATAAGTGCTTGGTCTAAACGTGGGTTTTTATAACCAAAGTTGACTGCCGAATACCACATTTGTAAATCTAAATATGGGATATTCTGGTCATCAAATATATAGCTGCCCTGACAATCCGTAAAAATCTTAGGTGGGTTTACATAGTGTACTGTATCACCATGTGAACAATACTTTGCCTCATCTGCTAAAAGTTGCGCTTCATCAAGTGGAACGCGGTTATTAGAACTTGTTGCAGAAGTGCTTTCTTGCTTGAATGTATGATTGTTGTTCATACTTCTATTCCTTTTACGGTTGATGTTTTCAGTATGTACGTTTTAGATACAGAGGCTGAGTGTGAAAAGAGTGTTTATATTTAAAAGGTAAAGGTAAGCCCCACAGCAGGAGTAATGTCTGTGCGTTTTTTTACCATTGGACTTTTAAACTGTTCGTTTGATAAATAATTAACTTCAATAGAGCTAAATGCGTTTACGTGTTTAGAAAGTGGGTAGTTGGCCGTCATACTTACAAACGGCGATATACTTTGGCCGGGTTGATAGGCTGCGATACCACTACGTTTACTTTCAGCATCGCTTACGCCGTAGTAATACTGGTTATATTTTGCGTTGTTCCACTGGACACCTGCTTCGGGATAGACGGTTAAATTGCCTTTGTCCACTTCAGCGATATAAGACGCTCTTAAAATCGTTCCTTTACTACGCGATAAAACATCGGTATTAAGTCGTGCTTTAAATCCGCCATAAGGTGTAATTCGCATATAACTTGCACCAGCCAAAACAGACCATTTGCGTTTGTCTAGTAAACGTAGCTCACCACTTGGATCATATGAGTTTCCGTCATAGTGACCATCGAGGCGTAATTGATTTTTGTCGTCTTTGAACAGGTAATAACCGGCATCGTCGCCTTCAATATAGAATTTATCATTGTCATAGAAAAAAACAGGTAAAAGCGTTTGAGAAGTTTTATGACCTTTATAAGCCTGAAAATTTACAGAATAATTAAAACCCATTGTGAAATCTGGCGATGAGCTTTCTTCTTGAGCATCTTGTGCATAAGCAGAGCAGTAAAAACAGCTACTGGTAATTACTATTGCTATGGAGATTCTTTTCAATGGTTTAATCATATTTAGTCTTTCTGGGGTGAAGAAAAAACGGTGTTTAGTTGTGTTCTGTTCAAAATTTTTTTGAATATAAAAGCTAATTCTTATGCAAAACTTAAGAAAAAATTAAAATTAACTTAATTTTGTATTTTTTTGCCAATCCTTTCTAATTTTAGATAAAAAAGAGACTTTTTAAGAAAAATGAGCGATTCATTTTTTGGCATATCCTTGTTTAAAAAATTGATTGGTAAGTTTTTCTTTAAAATAGAAGATGTTTTTTTCAACCATTAAATCATCTGAACTCTATTTATACTTTTGTAATTGATGGAATAATATAATACTTTATTCAAAATTTTTTTGAAGACTTTTAATTAAAGAAATTTTAAGATTTCCCGCCTAAAGTCAGAGTGTGATTTTTTTATAAAAATTCTTAGATTATTTGTATGAGGCATTTTATGTTCATGGTCAACCAGCACTACTATACAGATCACACTGTACCTTGGCATATTTTATGTGACTTTGATGGAACAATTAGTTTAAAAGATACAACGGATTATTTGCTTGAAACTTATGCAAAAGCTGGTTGGGAAGAAATTGAGGAAGAGTGGGAACAAGGAAAGATTGGTTCCAAAGTTTGTATGCAAAAACAGATTGAACTATTAGATGTCTCTGTTGATGAGTTGCAGCAATGTCTCGATAAAATTGAAATTGACTTGGGGTTTATCGAGTTGGTAAAGATTACTGCTCAATATAAAATTCCATTGACCATTGTAAGTGATGGCCTCGATTTTGTGATTCGCCATATCTTAAAAAAATATCAGTTAGACCATTTGCCTGTGATTGCAAATCATCTGGTTCAGACAGGTGAAAGATCATGGAGACTAGAGTTCCCGAATCAGGAGGTGAACTGTGTTAGTCAAAGTGGAACGTGTAAATGTAAGGTTGCCAACCAAAAACCTCAAAAACATACTATCTTGATTGGTGATGGCCGTTCAGATTATTGTCTCGCAGGCAATGCAGATTATGTTTTTGCAAAAAAATCTCTGATAGACCATTGTATAGAAAACCACATTTTCCATACAAAGTTTGAGAACTTTGCAGAAATTTACCAGCCTTTGGCTAAACTATTAAGTAGCGATTTTGGAATAGATACTCCAGTAACGGTGATTACATGATAAAAGACAACTCATTTTTTTTATCGGGCAACCGAACTGGTATTCTACTCATTCATGGTTTGACTGGTACGCCAAACGAAATGAGAGGAATCGCACGCGTGCTTCATCAGGCTGGTTATAGCGTATATGGCGTACAGTTGGCTGGACATTGTGGCGATGTTGAAGACCTCGTGAACAGTCGATGGGAAGATTGGTTTAATAGTGTCGTTGCAGCAGCAGAAAAGCTAAAAGAACATACCGATGAGTTATTTGTTGCAGGCTTATCGATGGGATCTTTGTTGGCGTTAAAGTATGCGTCGACTTATCCGGTTGCCGGAGTGATTGCTTATAGTCCAACCTTTCAATACGATGGCTGGAGCATTCCTTTATGGTCAAAAATGCTGGCACCTATTGTTTTGCCTAGTGTGCATTATCTCAATATTTTCCGTAATAATACCTTTGATGAAGCTGAACCTTACGGCATCAAAAATGAAGTATTGCGCTCACGTATTGTTCAGGCCATGAACAGCGGTGAAAGTAGTGAAGCAGGTTTACCGGGTAATCCGTGGCATTCATTGTTCCAGTTGCAGCGTCTTTCGCGCAATGTTCGCAAAAATCTTTCAAATATCACTGCACCATGTCTATTACTACATGCCTATGACGATGACATTGCTCACCGTAGAAACAGTGAATTAATTTATGCCAAAGTGAAGGGGCCTAAGAGTTTAATCTGGCTTTATAACAGTTATCATATGATCACCATTGATAATGATCGTAAGCAAGTGATTGACGAATCCATTCATTTTATTCAGCAGTACCAACAGCAAAAAAAGAAGCCAGAAACACTGTCAACTAGACAGGAACGAAGAGTTTCACCTGAAAAGATTGGTGAACTTGTATGAATATTGTGGTGTTCAGTGTATGGATGCTAACCATTTTGATTGATACTGTTGGGCAGTTGGCTTTTAAGGCCGCTGCTCATGAAAGTAAAACCAACGAAGGGCTTGAACATTGGTGGTTCATGGCTAAACGCCCGTGGTTATGGGTGGGTGTTTTTTGTTATATCTTTGAATTTGTTGTTTGGCTCGCTTTCCTCTCACTAGTTCCACTTTCTGTTGGAGTGATGTTAGGGTGCATTAATATTGTTGTGATTATGCTTGCTGGGCGTTTATTCTTTAAAGAAAAATTAACTCGAAATCGATTAATTGGTGTGATTCTGATTGGACTCGGAGTGACTATTGTTGGGATTGGAGCATGAGAAAATTTTATATTGTTGGTTTTTTAACATTAATGCTCTTCGATACTTTGGCACAGATCAGTTTTAAGTTGGCTTCAAATCATGCGATGCCTTTAACTTTTGATGTAGATTGGCTGCTTCGGGTATTTGGTCATCCCTGGATTTATGGGGCTTTCATTGGGTATTTGGGTGCCTTTTTTATCTGGATGAATTTATTAAAGCATGCCCCGATAGGTCCTGCCTTTGCAGCTTCACATTTAGAACTCATCACTGTCATGTTTTTGTCGATTTGGCTGTTTAATGAACCGCTCACATTTACAAAAGTCACAGGCGCTATTCTTATTTTTGCTGGTGTCTGCTTCTTGGCTAAAGATGAAGAAGAAACCCATAGTCATGAAGAAGTCGCTACAAAATAATCTTTAATCAATTATTTGTTAAAACCGTCATAACCCCCGTAACTGATATTTATAAATGTTAGTGCAATGCTCGATAAGTATTAGGGGATATGGCGGTTTTATTATTTTTTAAGTTAATAAATTGAAAATTAAAAGAAAGATTTAAAATAAGTCATCTGGTTTTTTGTATAAAATAAAAAGACAAATTTTCAAACCCAAATATAAATAAAGATGTTCTTATCCCTTAATTATGTTTATTAAATAGCTGATGTAATACTTACTGCAACACAGCCAAAGCGCTATTATTTATAAGAGATTGATACTTCATAATGAAAAACGATATAGAGACTTTAAAATGAAAAAGCTTGCAATAACCTTAGCTACTTTGATTCCACTTTCAAGCTATAGCTTCGCCAATGACTCGACGGGTTATGTCGGTACAGGTGGTATTCAGTATTTAAAAAACGCACAAGTTACGATGCAGAGTGAAGATCTATTTATTAGTAAAAAGATGATTAAGGTCGATTATGTATATAAAAATTTAAGTAACAAGGATGTGACAGAAACCGTTTTATTTCCACTACCACGTGTTGATAACTTTTTTGAAGCGGATTTTGCAGACACAGACGCACTTTTAAAAAGCTTTAAAATTGTGGTGGACGGTCAAAATATAAAACCGGAAATGCATGTCAGAACGTTTATTCAAAAAGATGAAAAATCGCCTGTAATTGATGTAACGGATGAATTTAAGCAGTGTGGTTTCAGTGAAAAAGACATGCTGAATCCATGGATCCGCAATAACTATGATTATTTGCATTATCTAGATAAGCTGAACAAATGTAATAAACCACAAATGCAGAAGATTTTAGCTCAATTTGAAAAAGATGATGTAATTCCGTGGTCATCTCAAGTTATTTATAGCTGGAAGCAAACCTTCAAAGCCAATAGTTTGACTAAAATTCACCATGAATATAAGCCCTTAGTGGGTGGTTCTGTAGGTCTCACACCAGAAGAAGATAGTAAGCAATTTTGCATGGATAAACAGCTTAAGCAGGGCCTTAAAAAAGCACAGGCAGAACATTCGCCGTTTAGTGCGTTAGGTTATATTTTGACGACAGGTGCTAACTGGGCAAAGCCTATTGAAAACTTTAAGTTAACGATTGAACGTGATAAAGACGAACTGGTTTCATTTTGTTGGGATGGCAAAGTCACTAAAATTAGTCCGACTCAATTTCAAATGAGCAAAACCAAGTTTGTACCAAAACAAGACTTAGACGTTATTTTTGTTCATCTTCCATAAACCCATACAAACTTTAATTTGTATAAAATTGCATCACTTTTGATTGTGTGTCATAACCTAGCTATGGCGCACAATAACAAGAGGATGCCGTATGTTGCTCAAGGGAAAAGTAGCAGTTATTTTTGGAGGCAGTGGTGCAATTGGCACTGCGATTGCGCAAGTTTTCCTTCGTGAAGGAGCACATGTTTATTTATGCGCAAGAGATTTAAATAAACTACAAAACATTGCGACACAACTGCAAAAACATGAAGGCATGGTACATACCGTTAGTGTTGATGTACTCAATAGCCAAGCAACCAGTGATGCCGTTGCTCAAATTGCCCAAGCGACGGGTGCTTTAGATATCGTCATTAATGCGACCAGTTTTATACATAATCAGGGTAAAGTACTTGTGGAGTTAAACCTTAACGAGTTTGTAGGGGGAATAGAGCCATTTCTAACGGCTCAGTTTAATATATCGAAAGCTGTGGTTCGGTATATGGGTGGTGAGCGTGGCGGAACCATCATTTCAATTGTGGCGCCTTCAGCACGAATGGCGATACCGGGACATCTCGGACATATTGTGGGTTGTGCTGGAATTGAGGCGTTTATTAAGGCGCTTGCCAGTGAGTTAGGTTCTAAAAATATACGGGTACTCGGTGTGCGCTCACATGCAATTGTTGATGCGGTTCAAGCGGGTTCTTATACACGTGAATTATTTGAGTCTAAAGCACAAGCAATGGGAATCAGCATAGGACAATGGCTTGAAGGTGCTGCTCAGAGCACCATGCTAAAGCGTTTACCTACACTTTCTCAGGTTGCTGAAACCGTCGCTTTTCTTGCCTCGGAACATGCGAACTCAATGACCGCAACGGTTGTAAACATGACTGCTGGTGCAATAATCGATTAGCGTAGTTTATTTTTAATCCAATAATCTAAACTAAAGTAACGACCACCTCCAAGTACAAGCAGGGCAAGTAGCATAATCATATAGGTCGCGGCAAATTCAATTCCGTTATTTAAAATAACAAACGAACCGCTCGATGTAAGCCAGTCATAGTTGCCATAGTTCTGTAAAATCTCTCGAGCTTTATCTAACTTTTCAGCGGAAGCCAATACTTGCATGTTCGCGAAGGGAGCATGCGGGTCTGCAATTGCTTGCCATCCATTTGGGAGGTGTACCGTAAATATTGCAACTAACATGGTAATAATAAGAGGAATACTAATTAAACGGGTAAATAAACCTAATGTTAAAAGTATGGCACCTGCTAGTTCAGTTGACGTTGCAAGCACGGCCATTAAATAGGGAAAAGGAAGGCCCAATCCTCCATCTGAACTGCCGAACCATTCTACAATGTCATTGAAGTGCATCAGTTTATTTGTACCCGCCATCCAAAATATAGGAACTAGATACAATCGTATAGCCAATGCGGCAATGCCGTCAATATGTTGTAAAGACTTACCGAGGTTTTGATAATATCGAGATAAGCCATAAATAAAGTTCTTCATGATAATTTCACATCCAATGCGATTGAATAATAATTAGTCGGATGGAAACTGTATTTCTTACATAAAAATTTTTTTATTTACGGTGTAATAAAAAGGGATTTAGTCCGTCTAACTTTATGTACATGTGTACAAACCGAGAAATTAGCATTAAAGGAATACGAAAATGAACAAACTCAACTCAATGACTTCAGTGGCAGCATTATTAGCACTTTCAGTTGTGGGTGCTACGCAAGTGGCTGTAGCAGCAACCAATACAACAACCGAAGTACATGCAACCAAAGCAGCCGATGGTAAATGTGGTGAAGCGAAATGCGGAGCCAACAAAATGAAAAAACACGAAAAGTCTGCTGAAGCAAAATGTGGAGCAAATAAAAAAGCAGCAGATGGTAAATGCGGAGCAACTAAAAAAGCAGCGGACGGCAAGTGCGGGGCAGATAAAAAAGTTGCTGATGGCAAGTGTGGCGCCAAGTAAACAATCTAATCATGGATGATGTCGGCCTTCTAGTAAGTGTCGGCATCATTTCCAAAAGGAGTAATCACCATGATGGAGTTGAATGGTGTGGGGCTTGGTTTAAGACGTGACTTTATAGATTCGTTTCTAACTGCAAAAACATATCCGGACTTTATCGAAGTTGCCCCAGAAAACTGGTTAGGTTTTGGTGGTCGACATGCAAAACTACTTGCACAGTGTGCTGAAAAAGCGCCGTTAATTTGTCACGGGTTGTCATTATCTATTGGAGGGCCGCATCCACTTAATCTCGAATTTATAGGTAAAATAAAACGCTTTTTAGAACAATATGATGTACCAATTTATTCTGAACATTTAAGTTATACAAATGATGGCGGCTATTTATACGATTTGTTGCCCATACCGATGACAGAAGCCGCTGTTAAATATGTGGCTGAACGTATTTTACGTGTGCAGGATATTTTAGGAAAAAGATTAGTTATAGAGAATGTTTCTACTTATTTAATGCCGAATGCCGAAATGAGTGAAGCTGAATTTATCCGTGAAGTAATGCAACATGCAGACTGTGATTTGCTCCTTGATGTAAATAATGTCTATGTCAACAGTATCAATCATGGTAGCGATGCATCTGGTTTTATCCAGAAAATGCCAAAAGAAAGAATCCGTTATTTACATATTGCTGGGCATGAAAAAGTTCAGAAGAACTTATTAATCGATACCCATGGGGCAGAAGTTTGTGACCGTGTTTGGGAGCTATTGAGATATACCTATCAAGTGTGTGGAGTAAAACCGACTTTATTAGAACGCGACTTTAATATTCCATCATGGCAAGAATTAGAAGAGGAACTCGCCAAAATTAAACTCATTCAACAACAGGAGAGTGGCTATGAAGGGAAATCAAATATCCTTCCAAACCATGCAACGACAGTTTTGTGAATGGATTCGTGATCCTGATTTGGAAATACCTCAAGCACTTCCTGCTCAACGAATGCAAATTTATCGGGACTTACTTTTTAATAATATCAGCTCATTTATTGAGTTAGTTTATCCGGTAGCTCGTTCGATGTTGCCAGAATTAAAGTGGCAACAATTGCTGTTAGAGTTTTTTCAAAAAGCTAAGAGTCGCTCACCTTTATATAATGATATTTCTTTAGAGTTTAGAGAGTATTTAACAGCACGACAGCATCCAATATTGCAAGAATATCCTTGGTTGGCTGAATTATTGCAGTTTGAATGGCTTGAACTGTATTTAGATACTGTTGAAATTGAAAATGATGTTTTACACGAAAATTGTGCTTGGCAGTTAACCACCAAAGTATGGGTACTGGTTTATCAATATCCCGTTTATACGTGGACGACTTTGATGACGCTAGAACAAGTTGAACTTGCACCAAGTGCAATAATGGTCTGGCGTGATCAACAAAATAAAGTATGTATTGAACAGCTTTCGCCTTTGTTTGCTATGCTGATTGAACAGTTAACGAAAAATATAGCGTTAACTGACCATGATATTTTCACACTCATTCATTCCGTACTCACTGACTTGTCTGAGCCTGAAATTTATCTGCAAATTCAAGAACTCAAAAACCTCTTAACTCGACTACAATTAATTCAAATTCCCCATGATTTTAAAGAGGTACAAGGATGACTTCGGCCGCGGCATCACATCATGACGACTTAGGGGATCAACTGCATAACCCAGCCTTTTTACAAGACTTAAGGCAGCAAATGATTAAATTTGCTTTTTTACAGTTATCCTCACTTCCGCAAGCTGAAGATGTAGTGCAAGAGGCTTTAACCAGTGCTTTTCAAAACTTAGATTCATTTAAAGGGCGGGCTGCGTTCAAAACATGGGTATTCGCTATTTTAAAAAATAAAATTATTGATGTGGTTCGGCAAAAGTCACGTTTGGTTGCCATGTCTGAATTATTTAAAGATGAGGAAAGCGAACTCAGTGTTGATGAATTGTTTGATGTTTCAGGACACTGGCATAAATATGAAGCACCTCAAGCATGGCAAAGCCCTGAAGAAATGATGGAGCAGTCAGATTTTTGGATAATTTTTGAAGCCTGTTTAGATCATTTGCCTGCCAAATATGCTCAGGTTTTTATGATGAGAGAAGTGGTAGAGCTGAGTTCTAACGAAATTTGTAGCAAGCTGGAGTTATCTATTTCAAACTTTAATGTGTTGATGTATCGAAGTCGTACCCGTTTACGGGAATGCTTGGAAAATAAATGGTTATTGAAGGAGGATTGTTCATGTTGACATGTCGACAAGCCACTCAACTGTTGTCTGAAAAACAAGATAGACCACTTTTTTTACGTGAGCAAAGTGGTTTACAACTGCATTTGTTGGCATGCCGATCATGCCGCCGTTATGCAAAACAGATCAAAACAATTAGTCAGCTTTCTAAAGCATTTAAAAATTTGGATAACTAACTTTAGTTAAAAATTTATTTATTGCTGGCCATAACACGCTAAAAGCTTACATACTATAAAAGTAAAGGAATTTTTAAGACAGGATGAAACGTGAATTTAAAGAATCTTGAAGCATTTTATTGGGTTGTTACTTTAAATAGCTTCAATAAGGCTGCAACTAAATTACAAACGACGCAGCCTGCGGTATCTCAAAAAATCACATCTCTTGAAAATGAATTAGGTTTTAAGGTTTTAGACCGAAGCTTGCGGCAGTTTAAACTGACCCATAAAGGCATGACTTTATTTAAATATGCCGAAAAGTTTATGCGCTTAGAAACAGATCTAGTCGCAGAACTGACCGAAAACCAGCACCTGACTGGCACCATTCGTTTAGGCGTTTCCGAAACTATTGTTTATACGTGGCTCGTTGAATATATAGAAAAGGTTCAACAAGAGTTCCCAAAAATTTCCGTCGAAATTGTGGTTGACCTGACACCTAATTTACAAGAAGGCGTTCGTACGGGAGACTTGGACATGGCCTTTTTACTTGGCCCAACCTTGGCTTTTGAATGTATTGAGCAGTCCCTTTGTAACTTTGAACTCAGTTTCTTAGCAGCACCATCGTTTAAAGGTGGAATTGGGCAAATGTCTTTTAAAACCTTAATGTCGCATACCATTTTAACTTATCCAAAAATTACCTATCCCTATAAGGAATTAAAGGCCAAAATGAAAGAACAGGGCATTGATGAGCCGCTTTCAATTACCAGTTATTCTTTAGCGACTTTATTGCGTCTTGCTGAGCAAGGTTTAGGTATTGCAGTCGTACCGACCTTAACGGCTTTAAAGGAAATTACCGACGGACGACTGGAGATATTAGATACGCCTATTCGCTTAAAAACCTTTCATTTCACGTCCATTTATATTCACGGGAATGACGTTGCCTTGAAAGAAAAATTAACCGAGGTCGCTGTTAAAGTCTCAGCAAGTGCCATGAAAAGGCTGAATGAGCAAATTAAAAAATAAGTAGAATCGGTGATCTTTTCATCTCATTTTTCTTCTCTAAATTATCGCTGCTTGTATGCAAAGTCATAAAGGCAGCTTATGAAAGTCGATAAGTAAAATTTATCCTGACTTTTAATAAAATAAAAAATAATAAAAATTAAATACTTATAAATTTTAATTTATGTAAAAAGTCTTATTGTCCGTAGGGATGAGCTATGTTTTTATTTGAGATACAAGATTTGATCACCGATTAAGTTGATTGGGGAACAGGGAATCTTTGTCATTTTAAAGGATTAAAGAATATCGTTTAGGATAAAAATGGTGTTCTTGATTCAACTTGAAAATAGCGTTGTTAAGCTCAAATGGATGAGGAACGCATTAATATGTCTTTACTGAAATCTTCTTTTTTATCAGATCGCCAATGGGCCATTGTTGCCTCAATCTTTATGATGGCGACCTCTGCAATGGGGCCAGGATTTTTAACCCAAACTGCTGTATTTACAGTTAAGTTAGGTGCGGCATTTGGCTTTGCAATTTTAGTTTCCATTCTGATTGATTATGTCGTTCAACAAAACATTTGGCGCGTAGTCACACTGACTCAAATGCGCGCATCGGATATTGCCAATAAAGCATTACCGGGTAGTGGTTATTTACTGGCATTTCTGGTGATTTTGGGCGGTTTTTTCTTTAGTGTAGGTAACATTGCAGGTGCAGCTTTAGGTTTAAATGCACTTTTTGGCCTAGACACAAAGTGGGGCGGTATTTTAAGTGGTGCCTTAGCCATTTTGATTTTTGCTTCCAAAAAAGCAACGCTTGCTATGGATAAAAGCATGATCGTGTTGGGATTGCTTAAAATCCTGCTGATTATTATCGTTGCTGTGATTGTGATGCCTCCTGTTGGGCAAGCTGTACACCAAACTTTTGCTCCAGATCATATCGACTTTGCCATTATTACCACCATTGTAGGCGGTACAGTGGGTGGCTATATCTGCTATGCAGGTGCACACCGGTTACTCGATAAAGGCGCGGTTGGCCCTGAAAATATTGATGAAGTTGCCAAAGCTGCGACCAAGGGCATTATTGTCGTCGGCATCATGCGCTATGTACTGTTTTTGGCATTCTTAGGTGTGGTGGTGAGTGGTGCAACCATTGATTTAGCCAGCCATGATGCCAATCCGGCAGCCCAAGCATTCCAATATGCAGCGGGTACATTTGGTTTTAAATTATTCGGCTTAATTTTCTGGGCAGCAGGTATCAGTAGCACGATTGGTGCAGCTTATACCTCAGTTTCATTCTTTACCGCATTTAAAAAGAATTTAACCCCAAAGCAAACCAACTATACGACCATTACTTTTATCGCATTGGCTTTATTGCTGTATGTGTTATTGGGTGCAACTCCAGCAGGTCTACTCATTTTTGTGGGTGGTTTTAACGGTTTGGTGTTGCCAATTGGCCTTACAATTTTTGTGTATGTAGCAGCTTGCCGTAAAGATTTAATGGGTAATTATAACTATCCAAAATGGTTACTTATTTTGGGTGGGTTAACATGTTTGTTGACGTGGTGGATGGGCTATATGTCGTTTACGACAGTGTTTAATTATTTGACTAAGCTTTAAGCCAGACTGCGTGAAGTAATAAAGGAATAATGCCATGTTTGTAGATTTAAATAGTGATTTGGGTGAAAGCTTTGGGTCATGGAAAATGGGTAATGATGACCAGATTTTACCAGTCGTGACCAGTGCCAATATTGCTTGTGGCTTCCATGCTGGCGACCCGCTGGGTATTTTAAAAACGGTTCGTAAAGCAGTGGAGCTTGGCGTAACTATTGGTGCTCACGTGTCTTACCCAGACCTTGTAGGCTTTGGCCGCCGTAATATGGATTTGTCACGTGACGAGCTTATTGCTGATGTGCTTTACCAAATTTCTGCACTCGATGGTTTGGCGAAAGTAGCAGGCTCAAAAGTGCAATACGTTAAACCACATGGCGCACTTTATAACACTATTGCACATGACCAAGCACAGGCAGCGGCAGTAATTGATGCGATTAAAATGTATAACCCTGAACTGGTTTTAGTGGCTTTGGCAGGTTCGAACTTAGTGGAACAAGCACGAGCGGCTGGTTTAAAAGTTGTATCTGAGGCATTTGCAGACCGTGCTTATAACAGCGATGGTTCACTAGTATCTCGCCGTCTAGAAGGTGCGGTTTTACACGACTCGGCATTTGTAGCAAGCCGTGTGGTATCTATGCTTAAAAATGGTGGGGTAGAGTCAATTGATGGCGTATTTACTCCAATTCAAGCCGACACCATTTGCTTACATGGCGACACCGACGGTGCGCTTGAGATGTCGGCTGCCATTAAAGCCGAGCTTGTAAAAAACAATATTGAAATTCGCCCGTTTGTAAATAAAGCATAAGGATGAGCAACCATGTATAAGGATATTAAAGTCGACCCAGCTCAGCTTGAAGCCGCTTTAGATGCGCGTTTAAAAATTCGTGCAGGTTTTGATAAACCGACAGCAGGTATGGCTGCGGGCATGACGCAGGTCAACATGATTTCGGTGCCAAAAGAGTGGGCATATGACTTTTTACTCTATGCGCACCGTAACCCGCAAAGCTGTCCAGTGCTTGATGTGCTCGAAGAAGGCATTTATGCAACTAAGCTTGCAGCAGACTCAGACATTCGAACCGATTTCCCGCGCTATCGCATTTGGAACGATGGTCAAATGGTCGATGAAGTGACCGATGCAAGCGAGATTTATAACGCTCATCCTGATTTGGTGACTTTCTTAATTGGTTGCAGTTTTTCGTTTGAAACAGCTTTGCAAGAAGCGGGGATTGAAGTTCGCCATATTCATGACGACACCAATGTACCGATGTATTTAAGCAACATACAGTGTGAACCAGCAGGGCGAATCTCAGGAAATATGGTGGTTTCCATGCGACCAATTCCATCTCATCAAATTAGTGAAGCGGTAAAAATTACCTCACGTATGCCAAGTGTACACGGCGCACCTGTACATATTGGGCACCCTGAAAGCTTAGGGATTTTGGATGTAAATAAGCCAGATTTTGGCGATGCTTCTCGCATTGAAGCGGGTGAAATTCCAGTGTTTTGGGCATGTGGGGTAACACCACAAGCAGCAGTCATGAACTCAAAAATTCCTTTTGCGATTAGTCATGCACCGGGTCACATGTTTATTACCGACATTCCTGACCGTGCTTGGATGGGCTAAATAGCTAAAGAAGAATTAAAAGGATAAGCAAATGCGTTTTTTATCGGTAAACGCCGATTGTTTTCTGATTGAGCTTGCGAGCTTAGAGGAAACTTTGGCGTTGTACAATAAATTGCAAAATACGCAATTGAATGGAATTAAAGACTTAGTCCCCGCTGCAAAAACAATTTTGGTTTTTTTTAACGAGATCGAAACTGACTTTAAAACGTTGGTTGCTTCAATTCAAAGCCTCAAAATTGATTCTAGATTTGAGCGTAGCAGCCAAGAAGTGATTGTACCGATTCGTTACGATGGCGAAGACCTTGCACAGGTTGCAGAGTTACAAGGGCTGTCTGTGGCTGATGTGATTAGAAAACATCACCAAAGCCTGTGGAATGTCGCTTTTATTGGTTTTGCGCCGGGCTTTGCTTATATGAGTAGTCCCGATAAGCCTTTTACTGATATTCCGCGTTTAACGGTTCCGCGTAAAAAAATACAGTCAGGTTCTTTGGGTTTGGCTGGAAAATACTCTGGTATTTACCCAAAAGACAGTCCGGGTGGTTGGCAGCTGATTGGTACTACATCGGAAAAAATGTGGGATTTAGAGCGTAAAAATCCAGCACTACTTTTACCGGGCATGACCGTACATTTTGAGGATGTCACGCATCGCCCAGCGACTGTGAATGTACCACAGCAAATTACGCGTAGGGTTGAACCGAAACAATCGGTGCCACTGTTTACGATTACTGCGCCAAGTTTACAGATGCTCATTCAAGACGAAGGGCGCTTAAACCAAACCAATATTGGGGTTGGTGTTGCAGGTGCAATGGACTTGTCGGCCATGCATAGTGCTAACCGTATTGTGGGTAATCCAACCGATACACCCGTTATTGAAGTTTTAAATGGTGGCTTAAAAGCCAAAATGCAGCATGCAGGTGTTATTGCAGTGGCAGGAGCGATCTCAAACATTCGTGTGAAATTTGCCGATGGGCAAACCGCAGATTTTGCAAGCTATCAACCGATTGATCTGGATGAAGGTGATGAGTTTCAGATTCAGCCACCAACAGCAGGCTTAAGAAACTATTTGGCAGTTCGCGGTGGTATAGACGTTGAACCAGTACTGAATAGCGCTTCGTTTGACAGCTTGGCAGTGTTAGGACCAGAGCCTTTAAAACTTGGAGATACCATTTATCAAGGGCAGGTTAAGGCAGCCAACATTAGCGTAAATGAACTGGGCAAAAGCAATTTGCCTCAAGCAGGTGAAGTGGTTGAGTTAGATATTGTGATGGGACCACGCACAGACTGGTTCGAACAAGACAGTATTGAACTACTCTGTCAGCAAGAATGGCTTGTGACCAATGAAAGCAACCGAGTCGGGCTAAGACTTTCAGGTGAGCAGGCTTTAACCCGCAAAATTATCTACGAGCTGGAAAGTGAAGGCACATGTATTGGCGCTTTACAAATTCCACCAAGCGGCCAACCCGTTTTATTTATGAATGATCACCCTTTAACAGGCGGATATCCGGTTATTGGCTCTGTTGCTAAACACCATTGGGACTTGGTGGCACAGATTCCGGCAGGTTGCCGCATCAAATTTAAAAAAATTGCCGAATTTACAGATTTTGAGAATGAATGATGAATACAGAAAAATTATTGATTGCTAACCGTGGTGAAATTGCCGTTCGTATTATCCATGCCTGCCGTGACATGGGCATTTCATCGGTTGCGTTATATGCAGATGATGATATTGGCAGCATGCATGTCGAACTGGCAGATGAAGCATGGGGCTTGGCTGGTGCTACCACCAGTGAAACCTATTTAAATATTCCTGCGATTATTGAAATTGCAAAAAAATCGAAAGCGACCATGGTGCATCCGGGTTATGGCTTTTTATCTGAACGTGCCGAGTTTGCCCAAGCCGTGATTGATGCAGGTTTAAAATGGGTAGGGCCATCTCCAAGTGCGATTGAAAAACTAGGTGATAAAATCGAAGCACGTAAAATTGCTGCTTCAGTCGGTGCGCCGTTAGTTCAGGGTACGCAAGACCCACTCAACAATGCAGATGAAGCTTTAGAGTTTGCCAAACAGTTTGGTTTGCCTATTGCCATTAAAGCCGCATTTGGTGGCGGTGGCCGTGGCTTAAAAGTTGCGTGGAAACTCGAAGAAGTGAAAGAGCTTTATGAGTCGGCAGTACGCGAGGCAAAAGCTGCTTTTGGCCGTGGTGAATGTTTTGTCGAGCAATATCTCGATAAACCGCGCCATGTAGAAGCGCAGGTGATTGCCGACCAACATGGCAACATTGTGGTACTGGGTACACGTGATTGCTCGTTGCAACGCCGTAACCAAAAGTTAGTCGAGGAAGCACCAGCACCATTTATTAGCGATGAGATTTACCAGCAAATTTTAACATCGGCAAAAAACATTTGTCAGGCTGCAAACTATGTAGGTGCAGGTACAGTTGAATACTTACTGAGTCGTGACGGCAAGCTTTCATTTTTAGAAGTAAACACACGTTTGCAAGTTGAGCATCCTGTTACCGAAGAAACCTCAAAAGTTGATTTGGTGGTTGAGCAAATTCGTGTTGCGCAAGGTGAAGTGCTTTCTATTAAAGAAACACCAAAAGCGCAGGGACATGCGATTGAGTTTCGTATAAATGCCGAAGACCCAGCTCGTGGGTTTATTCCAGCCTTTGGTGTGTTGAGTTTATTCGAAGCGCCGTTTGGTCATGGTGTACGAGTCGATACAGGTGTTCGAACTGGCTCTTTAGTATCTAGTCACTTTGATTCACTCATGGCAAAACTGATTGTGACTGGCCCAACTCGTGAAGTTGCAATTGCCCGCGCTAAACGTGCTTTAAAACAATTTAAAATTGAAGGCATAGCATCGGTTTTAGATTTTCACCGTGCAGTACTTAATGAACCTGACTTTACTGATGAATTTAATGTACACACGCGTTGGATCGAAAATGACTTTAAACAAGAGTTAAAGCCGACGAAACGAGGCATTCCAAACCATCAACAACCGATGTTACTTAGCTATATTGAAATTGATGGTAAGTTACACCGTTTAGGTTTACCTGCGGGGATGTTTGCACAAGGCCCAGCGACCGCAGCCCAAGCACAAACAGCCGAACCAGAAGTAAGTGCCGAGCATTTACTTGCCCCAATTAATGGTGTGATTAGCGCTTGGAAAGTTGAAAATGATGAGCAAGTCACCGAAGGTCAAGTGGTAGCCATTATGGAAGCCATGAAAATGGAAGTGCAGGTACTTGCACACCGTAGTGGTGTTATTCAAATTGGCGCAGAGAAAGGCGCGACCTGCCATGCAGAAACGGTGATTGGTAGCATTAATTAAGTTTTGAATAAATAATTTGACCTGATTTTATTTTTAGTTTGATCGGGTCAAATCGAATGCTTATTAATTAACTCAATCATGCGTTTTTCAGGTTTTCATTAACTATTTACACCTTGAAAGCCTGTACGGGTTATGAGATATTTATCACAGATTAGTGGTGTAAATATTGATCACTGTATTTAAAGCTCGCTTATGCGAGCTTTAATTTTTAGCCCAGTTTAAGCATTTCTCACTTAATGAGCTGGCGGCATAAAAATAATTTGAGAATTTGGCACTCACTCAAAGGCGAATTGAAGAAAGCGAATGAAAATTCTACCTTCATCTGAATATGATCAAATTCTAAAATACAGTGTCTATTGGCTCGTCATCTCGATTGTGATTGGAGTCGTAGCGGGGTTGGCATCGACTTTAATTTTTGTGGCTTTTGATATTTCAAACAAAGTCCGAAGTCTGCATCACTGGCTGATCTACTTTCTGCCTTTTGTGGGTTTTGGTATTGGTTATCTCATTAAAAAATATGGTTCACCAATTGAACGGGGAACACATTTACTTCTAGATGAAATTCACCAGCCGAAGTCGTTTATTCCAAAACGAATGAGTCCCATCATTTTTATTACCTCAATTTTAACGCAGTTGTTTGGTGGTTCGGCAGGGCGTGAGGCACCAGCAGTTCAGCTTTCGGGTGCCTTAATTGACCACCTAAGCCATATATTAAAAATCTCGGAAGATAACCGAAAAATTTGTTTAATCGCCAGTATTGGTGCAGGCTTTGCAGGGGTGTTTGGCTTGCCTTTGGCAGGTGCAATTTATGGTTTAGAAATTACCGCTTTAGGTAACTTAAGATACTCAGCCATTTTCCCATGTTTTGTGTCGGCACTTATTGCTTCGACTATCCCTGAGCTATTCGATATTGTTCATCCGCACATCTACTATGTGATTAGCGAGTTTCCAGCCATTCATTTTGGCACGCTCATGAGCTTGATTGCGGCAGGGCTAGTGTTTGGTTTAGCTGCGCGTTTCTTTATTGCAGCCATTCACTTGGCAAGTGATCTCTTTTATAAATACATTCGCTATTTGCCATTAAGAACCATGGTCGGTGGTATTGTCATTATGCTACTTACGTTGTTCACTGCACATCAGCAATACAATGGTTTGGGTACAGATAAAATCATTTCATCTTTTTATGTACCGATTGAGTTTTACGACTTTTTTAATAAGACCGTTTTTACCGCTATTACTTTAGGGTCAGGTTTTAAAGGTGGTGAAATTACGCCGTTGTTCTATGTTGGTGCGACATTAGGTAATGCTTTAGGGGCGGTTTTAAACCTACCACTTTCATTGCTTGCAGGCTTAGGTTTAGTCAGTTTGTTTTCAGGGGCGAGTAAGGCACCGTTAACGTCTATTATTTTAGCTGTTGAGCTATTTGGAATGAATGTTGCCACTTACGCCATTATTACTTGTTTATTGGCAGCGTTATTTTCAGGGGATTGTGGGTTGTATCGCCGTAAAAAGTTGATGGATTAGAAAGGGTTTTAAATAGGCCTTATTATAATCTGGCCTATTTTTTATATTTAAATATGAGAGTTTTATTTTAAAATTACGTTTAGTTTATTTTTTATATTAATAAATTTTTGCTATTATTCATTTTGAAAAAATTAGAATGGTACAAAAATGACAAGTCCTACTTTTTTAAGAGATCTTTCTTACGAACAATTACAAGATCTTTCAGAAAATGATATTCAACAGATTTTAAATGCAGAAAATTTATATTGGCAAAATAAGCCATTTACTAAATATTATATTGCAGTAAATGGCGCCAAAACAAAAAATGGTGAGCTTATTCGAGCTTCTGGACACCATTCAAAATTAAACGGAATTTCACTAGCATTGGTGGGTGATGAAGCAATTTATGCAGATGGTACAACAGCAAAAATTATTACAGGTGCTGGTGAAGCTTTAACTATAGAAGGGCAATCAGTAGCTTTAATTGGTTCCCGTTTGGATAATAATGATGAAATCATAGAGAGTCCAAATAAGTCAGTTTATATATGTATATATAATGATGGCCCAAAACCTTTAGATTTTTTAAATAATAAATAAATGGATAAGTAAGATGTCGAAAGGTTTTGCAATCCATAATGCTATTACTGATCATGGAGGAATTGTTCCCTCAACTCAAATGCTAAGTTCCCAAATGGGTAACTTATTTGTTCGTGCTGGGGATGGGCATGTTTGTCCTAAGTGTAGGTGTTGGTCTACAGTTATTAAAAGTCATGATCATGTGATTTTTGATGGAAAACCAGTTGCCTATGTAGGTGATAAACTATCTTGTGGGGCTACACTTTTACCTCAACAAAGTCATGTTGTTGGTGAGAGTGGTAGTCCTTATTCTCAGCAAACAAATCAGACCTCCGCCACTCAAGAAAAATTTGATGAGCAACTTAAAATTGTTTTTGAGGAGGGTCTGAACGATATATTTAAATACATTGATTGTCGGGTTAAAGTAGGGGGAAGGTTTCAAGATGGTAAGCTTGATTTAAATGGTAACACCACGCGGTTTTATACAGAGAAACAAGAGCCTATTACTGAGATAGAGTTTGTTCTTAAAGATAATATAGTTTATTTTCATGATTTATAAGAGAATTTTATGACTTGGTCTGAAACCCCTAAAAGTCTTCTAAATATTTTTACAAATAAAAAAGAAGGTAGTATTAAAGAAGTAAAGATTGAAACTCCATCTAGACCGCTAACGAATGGTGAAATTAAATTAGCAACATCTGTCTTTAAAAATTCAATAAATTACACAACAGTAAAGATATTTTTTGGAAGTTTTTTTCCGCTTAAATCTCAAAATGAAGATACATTCGTCACTCCGAATGGCAGTATATATATAATGCCTAAACATTATAGAGATGATTATAGTTTGGAGGATATTTCTTATAAGAAAATTTTCCTTCATGAGCTTGGTCACGTTTGGCAACATCAACGTAAACTTATTGTTCTAGCCAATGCTGGAGCATTGCAGGCTTGTTCTGTTCTTAGTAATTTTAAATATGATCCTTATATATACAATATATGGGAAAGCCCAACTGTTGCTGAGTTTGTTAAATATAAAAATACGACTAAAAGATTTTTAGACTATAATTTAGAATCACAGGCTGAAATTTTGGCCGACTATTGGTTGTTAAAAAATAATTATGACGTGAGTTATATGCTTGAAAGAAATAGAAAGAATGTTGTAGGTAAGAGTAGGGATAAAGTTCTTGCTATGTATGAACAAAAAATTCGTCAAGTAATAAAATAAATACACTAGGAACTATTAAAGTGAAAGATTCGTCTGTTGGTAATAAAGTAATATTGGTTATTTTTGTTATATTTTTCTTGTATTTATGCTATGTCGCATTTGGTTTTTTTTCTAAAAAAGAAGAAAATAAAATTAAGGTAAATATGAGCAACTTAGATATCCATTTTTTATTAAATAAAGATGGAATAATGATTCATGGGTATGAAGTAAGAAGCTTGAGTGATAAAAAAGAAAATAGTTTAGAATATAAGAAAATTTTGCAAAAAAATGTTGAAAAAAGAGTAGCTGAGATTGTTATTGGTAATTATAAAAGCAACGGAATTGAAGAAAAGAAACCTTACTATATTTCTATTTCAAGAGAGGGACTTTTTAATGAGCCCGGGGTGGTAATGCAAACATTAAATTTTTGTATTAAAGATCACAATATATTTTCTTCTGAAGGTGACGAAGAACGCTTTGTACGTGAATGCATTAATTAGTATGAATATACAGTTTTCATATTTTTGTTCACCAAAAAGGTTCTCTGTCTCCTATCAAATATTTGGAAGCTGGCAAAGACAGGTGTCCATAGAGTAACTTTTGGAAAGACATGGAAAATTAGCCGAAAAGTGGCTAAGAAAAGCAGCTGAAAATGGCAATAAGGATGCCTTATCACTATTTGAAGAATAGCCATTTTTCTATGATATGGACTTGCTGTTTTGTGACTTCAATTAGGTGAGGAGAATTCTCTAAAGTCCATGTTTCATCGCACCAGTCACAAGCATCGTAAAAAGATTCGAGCCAAGTAGGGTAATAAATTATGTTGTCTGGAAGATTTCTTGGAGCGCCCATAAAACCTGTTTCTAAATTATTGAAAATAGTACATAGTTGAACTGGGCTTAGATTGTTTTCTTGATAATTATTTAAAACATCTAAAAAAAATCTAGCTGCTAATATTTCTGCTTCAATACAATTATATGAAAAACTAGAATCTGTTAAATTTATGTGTTGAAGTAATAAAGAATTATAATCATTAAATGGCTGTAGTAGCTCGGTAAAAAAATCTATGTGAATATCTTCGTTTTCTTCAATATATTTATTAATCTTTTTCGTTTTTTCTTGAGCTGAATATTCTCCATAATAAAGCTCAATATATAAAGACTTTAATGTCATTAGATAACTCTAATCATTTTTATAATGAAAATATATCATACTAAAAGATATTAGAAATTTCATAATGAACTAAACCATAACTTAAATCTATTAAATAACTTTTATTCCCCAACCGCTCTACTTTAATACAAATGTCATTTCCTACGCTTGACGATAACAAAAGCGAATACTATCCTTTGCGTGCTGGCCACATTGCCAGTCGATTTTGACAGATCGATTTAACACACAAGACATCAAAAAGTTCTCTTTTTGGTGGCAAACTCGTTCGTCCCCCTTCGTAGCGGTAGGGCGAGGGAGGGACGCCTTGTGCGTGCTGATTCTTGTGTGTCAGTCTGTCAACCTTCTCTCGTTCTACCACCATAATCATTTGACAGTGATCTGGTAGAACTTCTTTACACACAAGGAGTCCGCTATGCGTACTAATTCATCTTTATTGGCCTTTGCCAAAATCTCTCTATTTATACCGTTTAAACAGTCTATAAATCGGTTTAATCGACTCTAGGTCTTTTACGTCTTAAGAATCGTTACGACTCAAAAATCATAGCAACAATAAACCCGAGATAGGCGAGCACACCTTTATTGTGCTGCTTTTGCATGCCTGTTTTTAACGCTCAATTTAAGAGTGACGGCATGTCTATCTCTTTTATATACAACAAAAAATTATTTTAAGCGGTATACATGAAAAATTTAGAATCTTCATTTAGAGCACTCAGAGTGCTTCACACAGCAAAAGACTTATTTAACCAATATGGATTTCACAAAGTCGGTGTTGACCGAATTATTGCCGAATCCAAAGTAAATAAAGCCACGTTCTATAACCATTTTCATTCAAAAGAAAGACTGATTAAAATGTGCTTAACCTTTCAAAAGGATGGGTTAAAAGAAGAGGTGTTCTCTATTATTCATTCTTACCGTGAACTTATGGTGTTTGATAAGCTAAGAAAAATATTTTATCTCCATGCTAACCTCGAAGGGTTGTACCGTTTGCCTTTTAAAGCGATTTTTGAAATTGAAAATTTTTATCCAACTGCCTACAAAGTGGTGGTTGATTATAGAAATTGGTTAGTGGCTCAAATACATGGCCTAATTTTAACCATTAAACCCACAGCTTCACTTGAAGACGCCCATATGTTTTTATTTGTGATTGATGGGGCCATGGTTCAGCTTTTAAGTAAAGACAAAACAGATGAAAGAGATAAATTATTAGACTATTTTTTAATAATGCTATCTGAGTACTAAGCCTAAAAATCTTAAAATAAAAAAGCCCATCACTGGGCTTTTTTATTGGATATTAGCTTCTTAAAACTTAAGTTTTTTAAGACCACGACTCACGCCATTTTCTAAAGCTGCTTTAATGATCGGGCCAAGAAAAGGAACGCGGCCTTTAAAGCTAATGGTGTAATTTAAACGAGTTCGGTTATTTCCCAAGTCAGTAAATTGCATCACACCGCGATGCGCTTTAATTGGGCTAATGCCGCTTGTAATCGCGTACTCAATCAGTTCATTTTCTTTATAGACTAAATTTGTTTCAACAAATGAAGGTGTAAACGGAATAGACATCTTGCGTGCAGAGCCAACACCGTTACGTGCATCCTTGCCGTTACTAATGCGAGTAACTTTAGCAGGGGCAAAAAGTTTACTTAGGTTTTCATGTTCACTTAAGGTCGCAAAGACCTTATCTATAGGCGCATCAAATTCTTGTACGATGTTGACTTTTTGAGTTTTTAACATCTTGTTCCCTCTAAAGTAAATTTGACATGAGTAATTGTCATAATTTGGATATTAGCACGCTTTTGAATAACGTGGAATTTTTGTTCAGTTACTTTTAAATGCACAGCTTTTAGTGCATCTCTTTACTTTTTATTCTAAAGCGCACTCAAATTGCCCAAATTTAGTATTACTTTTAATCAAAAACGTAATACTAAGCTGGCATGCCCTTTGCATAGTCATAAACAATCAAAAGTGATCTAGGGTTCCGATACTTACAGTATGACTGGACCGAGAGTTCACGGTTCCTAGCGAACTACACGGAGGGATAAAAGCCCGGGAGGAAGTCTAAAACTATCCGACAGGAGTAGCTATGAACACTGCAAGTTATCATAACAATCAGGCGATTTGGACCGAACTTTTACCCGGAGGACATCACTGGTCGGGTCGTATTCAAAAGGGAACTATTCTTAGATTTACCTCACTTGGTGCTCAGGCAAATGTTTCTTTGTTTTGTGTAAATGCTGCCGATGTGCTTGAACGTTTTAACATGCCCGACAGTTTAAAAGGGCAACACACTGCCTATTTAAAAGCTTCCAATGTACTGTACTCAGACCTTGGCCGTGTCATGGCTTCCATTGTTCATGACGACCATGGCTGGAACGACGCACTTTGTGGCCCAAGCCGACCAGAACAAATTGAACAGCAATTTGGTACTCGAACCTTTCAAGATGCCCGCAATGATATGTACCAAAACGGCTTGGACAGCTTACTCATTGAAATGTGTAAATACGGACTTGCCAGCCAAGACCTGAGTGCTGCGGTTAATCTATTTTCTAAAGTTACGCCAGATGAAAACGGCGCTTTGTCTTATGTCAGTTC